>CAYRWZ010000038.1:21548-22934 GCA_964428065.1 uncultured Comamonadaceae bacterium
GGCCAACCGCCGCTACCTGTATTTCGCCCAAAAGGCCGACGTGGAAGGCTTTAACGATGTGGCCGCCGTGTTCCGGTCCACCGCAGAAGGTGAAACCGGCCATGCCCACGGTCACCTGGAATTCCTGGAAGCCGTCGGCGATCCGGCCACCGGCCTGCCGATCGGCTCGACCGAAGCCAACCTGAAGGCAGCGATTGCCGGCGAAACCCACGAATACACCGACATGTATCCGGGCATGGCCCGCACCGCCCGCGAAGAAGGCTTCGAAGAAATCGCCGACTGGTTCGAAACCCTGGCCAAGGCTGAAAAGTCCCATGCCGGTCGCTTCCAGAAGGCCCTGGACACCATGGCCTAATAAGGCGGCCCGATTGGCAGCCGGACCGAAGAAAAACAGCCTTCGGTCAAGATTTGGGAAGGGGCCGGGAAACCGGCCCCTTTTCCGAACCAACACCATAAAGACAAGAAATAAACGGAAGGGGCCGGACCATGCGTGAGGGAAGCCTGGAAGCACCGATTCGTCATCCCGTACCGTGGCAGGACGAGGAGTTTTACGACGAGGCCAAACTGGATGAGGAGATGCGCCGCGTCTTCGACATCTGCCATGGCTGCCGTCGCTGCTTCAACCTGTGCGACAGTTTTCCGCGCCTGTTCGACCTGGTCGATGCTGCGCCGTCGGAAGAACTGGATACGGTCGATTCCAAGGATTTCAAACAGGTTGTCGATGCCTGCACCCTGTGCGACATGTGCTTCCTGACCAAGTGCCCCTATGTTCCGCCGCACGAATTCAACCTGGATTTCCCGCATCTGATGCTGCGCTATCGCGCGGTGGAGCGGCGCAAGGGCCAGGCCAATGCGATGCTGGACCAGCTGACCGAAACCGACCGCAACGGCAAACTGGCCGGCCTGGTCGCCCCGGTGGCGAACTGGGCGTCGGATACCAGCAACAGCCTGACCCGCCCGGTGCTGGAAAAGGTGGCCGGGGTGGACCGCCGTGCGGCGCTGCCGAAATTCCACGGCAAGACCTTCGCCATGCGCGCCCGCACCGACGGCGTGACGGTCAACCGCGACGCCCCCGCCTTCGGCCGCAAGGCGGTGATCTATGCCACCTGCTTCGTCAACTATAACAACCCGGCGATTGGCGAGGCTGCGCGCCGCGTTCTGGCCCATAACGGCGTGGAAACCCAGGTCGTCTATCCGTCTTGCTGCGGCATGCCGCAACTGGAACAGGGCAATATCGAACGGGTGGCGGAAAATGCCGCCAAGGTTGCCCAGGAACTGGAACGATATGTCGATGAAGGCTGGGACGTGATCGGCCTGGTGCCGTCCTGCGCCCTGATGCTGAAATTCGAATGGCCGTTGCTGGTGCCGAACGATCCGCGCGTCGCC
>CAYRWZ010000039.1:0-16679 GCA_964428065.1 uncultured Comamonadaceae bacterium
CAGGCGCTCCAGCAGGTCGATGGTCTGCTGGGCATCGTCCAGAATCACGCTTTCGGTGATTTCCAGCTTGATCGCCCCGTCCGGCACGCCACTTTCGGCCAGGATGGCGGCGATGCGGTCGATGAAGTCTGGTGCCTTCATCTGCACGCCAGAGACGTTGACATTAACGAACAGGTCGCTCGCCTCCGGGAAGCGCTGGCGCCAGACGGCCAGCTGGCGGCAGGCCTCTGCCATCACCCATTCGCCGATCGGGATGATCAGCTTGGTTTCCTCGGCAATCGGGATGAAGCGGGCGGGGGAAATCATGCCGTGCCGGGGATGGGTCCAGCGGATTAGGGATTCGAAGCCGGCTAGCCGGCCATGCGTCAAATCGAAGATCGGCTGGTAATGCAGTTCCAGCTGCCCGCCGGCTTCGATGGCGCGGCGCAATTCCTGCTCCAGCTCCAGCGGGTCGATGAAGCCGTCCTCGCTGTCGGTGTTGAACAGTGCGAAGGCGGCGGCCGGATCGCCCGAGGCCCGGTGCAGCGCGCGCCCGGCGTCGCGCATCATATCCTCTGGCCGCGTATTGGTGTCCTGGGGCAGCGTCGCCCCCATGCGTGCCGTGACATACACCGTGCGCCCGCCATCGACCGGCACGGGCTGGCCCAGCGCGTCGTGCAGCAGCCGGGCGCGCGCCTCTACATCGGCTTCGCTGGCGACATCCTCGAACAGCACGCCGAACAGTGCCCCTTCCAGTCGGGCCAAGGTATCGCCGCTATCGACCGCAGTGTTCAGCCGCTGGGCAATGTTGATCAGCACCTGGTCGGCCCCGGCGGGGCCCAGCGTATCGGCCAGATTGGAGAAGCGGTTGACTTCCACCAGCATCACGGCGGTGCTGCTCTGCCCGCTTTCGACGCGGCGCAGCGCCTGCTTGATCCGGTCGATGAACAGGGCGCGGTTGGGCAGGCCGGTCAGCCCGTCATGGAATGCATCATGCAGAACCTGGGCTTCCGCCGCCTTGCGGGTGCTGATATCGCTTTGCGAGCCGACAATGCGTGCCGTTTTGCCATTCAGGTCGCGGATTGCCATGCCGTGGCAGAGCATCCAGCGTTCGCCCCCTTCCTTGTGGCGGATACGATATTCGATCTGGAACGGTTCCCCCGGCAGCTGGATCTGGGTTTCGATCATCGCCTGCAGCCACAGAAGACCGTCTTCGTTGACCCGGTCGAACCATTCATTGGGATCGGTGCCGATTTCGGTATCGGCATACCCGATCATTTCCTTCCAGCGTGGGGTGAACAGAATGGTGTTATCGACCAGGTTCCAGTCGAACAGCCCGTCCTTG
Source organism: uncultured Comamonadaceae bacterium (assembly GCA_964428065.1). GTDB lineage: Bacteria > Pseudomonadota > Alphaproteobacteria > Elsterales > Elsteraceae > CAYRWZ01. Next base: position 1,325 of record CAYRWZ010000039.1, read on the forward strand.
GCGGCCTGGATCGCCAGCGAATAGCGTTCTTCCGACGCGCGCAGGGCTTCCTCCGCCTCTTTCCGGTCGGTGATGTCGGTCATCGATCCGGCCATGCGCTGCGCCCGGCCGCCCGAATGGTCGGCAATCGCAACCCCCCGGCACAGCATCCACCGCACCTTGCCGTTCCGGTCGCGCATACGGTACTCAATGCGGAATTCCGCTGTCGGCGCCTCGATCTGCGCTTCCAGGGTGGCGTCCACCCAATCCAGATCTTCCGGCAGGATGTGCGACAGCCAGTCTTCTATGCTGTCGTTGATTTCATGCTCGGCAAACCCCAGCATCGCCTTCCAGCGCGGTGAATAATAGACCCGCCCGGTGGTCAGATCCCAGTCCCACAGGCCGTCATTGGCCCCAACCGCCATCAGCGCATGCCGCGCCCGGCCAGAGGACTGGGCTGCCGCCGCATCACGCCGCGCCAGCATATAGTTGGTGAGAGAGCGGATCCGGAACGCGCATTCATGCGGCTCGAACGGGGCAGTCAGAATCTCGTCCCAGCCGGCGCGGAATGCTTCGGCCCGCAATTCCCCCGCCGTCAGCGGCAGGGCCAGCAGCATCAACGGCAGATCGGCATTGATGGGGCGTTCCGCAATCAGCCGCCGGGCAGCCGGGTCGAACCCATCGACGACCACGGCCACAACCGATTCGTCTGCAATCGCGCTCACCGCATCGGATATCAGGCTGGAGCAGGAAATATCGACCTGCGGCAGAAGGGTTTGGATCGCACGAACGGTCTCCGCGCCAAGATCGGCGTCGGTGATCACGAGGACCCGCCGGGGCATTTTAAGGCGGCTTCGGATCAGCACGGTTCAGCTGCTTTCGCTCGTCACAGAAGAACCAACGGCAGATGATTGATCGCACAATAATCCGACAAATCATCCAGTGCCAGATGACGCTACCGTGATTCGTTTCAAATTGAAACAAAGGAATCGCTATATCACCCGCGATGGCAGCGGCGTTCCGGCAAAAAAGCCATGAATATTGTCCAGCGCCAGGAACCCCATGGCAGTGCGGGTTTCCACTGTGGCGCTGCCCAGATGCGGCAGGAGAAAAACATTGGGCAGGGTCCGGTAATCCGGGTGCAGGTGCGGCTCCCCCTCGAACACATCCAGGCCGGCGGCCGCAACCTCGCCGCTGCGCAGGGCGGCGATCAGCGCCGCATCGTCCACCAGGCTGCCGCGCGCGGTGTTGACCACGATGGCCCCGCGCGGCAGCAGCGCAATCCGTTTGGCATTCACGAAATGATACGTGTCGGCGCTGGCCGGGGCGTGCAGCGACAGGATATCCGATACCGCAACCAGCCCTTCCGGCGTGTGATGATAGACCGCATCCCCGGCCAGATCCCCTGCCACCTCGGCGGGCAGTTCGGTGCGGTTGTGATAGTGGATCACCATGCCGTGGGCGCGGGCGCGCCGGGCCAGGGCCTGGCCGATGCGCCCCATGCCCAGGATACCCAGGCGCAGCCCGGTGATCTGACGGCCCAGCAGCTGGGTCGGCGTCCAGCCCGTCCAGCGATCCTCCCGGATCAGCCGTTCCCCTTCATAGGCCCGGCGCGAGGCGGCGAGGATCAGCAGCATGGCGATATCGGCGGTGGCGTCGGTCAGCACATCGGGGGTGTTGGTGACGACGATTCCGCGCGCAGCCGCCGCCTTCAGGGCGATATGGTCATAGCCGACCGAAAAGGTGGCGATGATCCGCACGCTGTCGGGCAGGGCCTCGATACTGGCGGTATCCAGCCGGTCGCCGGCGGTGATCAGCAGCGCATCGGCCTGATGGGCGGCCGCCCGGGCGACGATATCCGCACCGCTCCACGGGGTGTCGTCTGGATTGTCCATCACGACGGCCAGGGTTCGGGCGCGGGCTTCAACAGCCTCGGGCAGGCGGCGGGTGACCAGCAATCGGGGGAGGGACGGCATTGCACCAACGAAGCCATGAAGGGACGACCAGCTGACCCTAGCACGGGCAATCGATTACGCTTCGATGAAATTTGCAGGGTTCGGTTGCCGGATGCGGCAAGGGACGTTAGCTTTGCCGACACAAACACCTAAAACAGGGGGCTTCGACCGTGACTACACGTTTGTTTGCATCTAGCCTGCGCCTTGGCGGCTTGACTGCGGCCTTGGCCGTGGGGATTTCCATGGCGGCGGTTTCCAGCGCATCGCTGGCGCAATCGGCCGGTGATTACGCCATCACCATTCTGCACACCAACGATTTGCATTCGCGTCTGCTGCCGGTAAACCGCTTCAATTCCACCTGCACGGCCAAGGAAGAGACGGAAAAGGCCTGCTTCGGCGGCGTTGCCCGGATCGCCACCAAGACGGCGGAAATCCGCAGCCAGGTCAAGGCGGCGGGCGGCAATCTGCTGTGGCTGGATGCCGGCGACCAGTTCCAGGGTTCGCTGTTCTATACCACCTACAAGGGCCAGGCCGAGCTGAAGACGATGAACATGCTCGACTATGATGTCATGGCCCTGGGCAACCACGAATTCGATAACGGCCCGCCGGTTCTGGCCGATTTCCTGAAGGGGACCAAGTTCCCGGTGCTCTCCGCCAACCTGAACAGCACGCGGGAGCCGCGCCTGCAGGGCCTCTATCGCCCGTACACCATTCTGGAACGCGGCGGCCAGCGCATCGGCATCATCGGGATCACCACCAGCGACACGCCGATCACCTCCAGCCCCGGCGACACCGTGTCGTTCGAGGATGAGCAGAAGGTGCTGACCACCTATGTCCGCGAATTGCAGCAGGCCGGCGTGACCAAGGTGATCGCGTTGACCCATGTGGGGGTGGAGAAGGATAAGCAGATTGCGGCCAATGTGCCCGGCATCGACGTGATCGTCGGCGGCCATTCCCATACGCTTCTGTCCAATACGGCCAAGGATACCGAAGGCCCGTACCCGATCGTGGTCAAGAACAAGGGCGGCCACAACACCCTGATCGTGCAGGCCTATGCCTATTCGAAATATCTTGGCCGCCTGGATGTCTCGTTCAACGCCAAGGGCGAGGTCAGCAAGTGGGGCGGCGATACCATCCTGCTCGATGCCTCGGTGGCGGAAGATGCGACCGTGAAGGCCGAAGTGGCCAAGCTGGACGCGCCGATCCAGGAACTGAAGGCCAAGCCGGTCGGCAGCTCCAAGATCGCCCTGGATGGCGATGCGAAAAACTGCCGCCAGCGCGAATGCATCATGGGCAATCTGGTCAGCGATGCCATGCTGGCGGCCACCGCCGCCTCCGGCACCCAGATCGCGATCCAGAACGGCGGCGGCCTGCGCGCCAGCATCGATCAGGGCGAAGTGACCCTGGGCGAAGTGTTGACCGTGCTGCCGTTCCAGAATGCCATTGCGACCATGAAGCTGACGGGCGCCGATATCGTGGCCGCGCTGGAAAACGGCGTGTCCAAGGTCGAGGAAGGCCAGGGCCGGTTCCCGCAGGTCAGCGGCCTGCGCTTCACCTGGGACCGGAAGAAGCCGGCCGGCCAGCGCGTCGTCTCGGTTGAGGTGAAGGGGGCCAACGGCGCCTTTGCACCGATCGACCCCAATGCGATGTACAAGGTCGTGACCAACGACTTCATGCGCCGCGGCGGCGACGGCTATGCCATGTTCAAGGAAAAGGCCGTCGATCCGTACGATTTCGGCCCGAACCTGGAAGAAGCCGTGTCGGCCTATATCGCCAAGGGGTCGCCGGTGGAGCCGAAACTGGAAGGCCGGATCCGGGAAGCGCAATAGTCGCCAGTCCGATCGAGGACCAGTCCAATCGCGGAACAGTCGGTAAGACTTTTCGCGCTTTGGGAAAAAAGAGGGCGGGGGAAACCCCGCCCTTTTGGTTTTTCCGTTGCGGCGGGGAGGGGCGGAACCCCGCCGTGGATAACTCTAAAACAGTCGGAAAAATAGGGGCTTGCCCATTGTATTTGATGCGCTATCTTAGAGAATATAAGTAAAGCCGATTTTTGGCTTTGCATTCACAGACTGGGGGAACGCCATGGCGCAGGCACATCGCATACGTGAGGCGCATCGCATCAATGGCACGGGCCTGAATAACACGGGCCTGAATAGCACGGGCCTGAATAACACGGGCCTGTCGCCCCGGATCGGGTCGGAGATCAGCAACAGCAGCCTGATGGTGCGCTGGCTGCGCGGCCTGTTCGGCCCGGATGTCGCCCCCAGCCGGCAGATCGACGACGGGATCGAGGTGCTGGAATCCGCCGACGAGACAACATTGCGCGTTCGGGTCGATCCCCGCCACGGCACCCCGTCAGAGGCTGTGCTGCACTGGCTGGACGATGGTGTGCTGGAAGTGCGCTTGCGTCACCGGCATTGAGAATAAGGGGGCATCCCTGCCGCCGGCGCGACACAGTGTTTCCGCCGCTGCGGGGGTCGCGATCTTGTCAGGCCGTCATTTCGGGCGTATGTGGACAGAATGGCGAGTTAAGCGGGGCCATGGCCCTGTGACTACGCTTGCCGACCAGAGATTGCGTCCTGACGACCCGGAGCCCGTGTTTCATGCCTAACCAGGCTGCGCCTGTGCCGAAACTCCCGCCGATCGACGACAAGGCCCGTCGCCGGGTTGCGCGCGCCTTGGGGGAAGTGCGCCGGGGCGCGGCAGTGGTGTTGCAGTCGGGCGCCGATCAGCGCCTGGTTGTCGCGCTGGAGCATTGGGGCGATGTCACCAACCTGGCCGACCGCCAGGGCCCGGCGGTTGTGACGCTGGCCCTGTCCGATCATCGGCGACAGGCCCTCGGCCTGCCGGCGCCGGATCGCGGCACTGGGCAGCGGATTGCCGCCTATCACCTGCCCCTATCCGCGCTGGACCGTGCCTTCGCCCGCTATATCGCCGATCCAACCGGCGCGGCTGGCCCGATTGCCGTGCCGGCTGGCCTTGACCCCGTCTCCTTGGCCGGGGCGGAAGCCGACCTTGCCCAGGATGCGGTCGATCTGGCCCGGCTGGCCCGCTTGACCCCGGCTGTCGCCATGTTGCCGGTCAAGGATGCGCCGGCCGCCCTTCTGGACGAAGGAACGATTGCCCTGCCGGTCGATCTGCTGCGCGCCTATCGCGCGGCGCCGGGGGCTTTTCTGAAGCGGGTGGGCGAGGCACGGGTGCCGCTGGCCGGGGCCGAACAGACGCGGATCATCGCCTATCGCCCGTTCGATGGCGGGGAGGAGCATCTGGCCGTCATCATCGGCACGCCCGATCTGACGCGCCCGGTTCTGGCCCGGCTGCATTCATCCTGCATCACCGGCGATGTGCTGGGCAGCCTGCGCTGCGATTGTGGCGATCAGCTGCGCGGCGGCGTGGCGGCAATCGCCGCGGCCGGGGGCGGCATTCTGCTTTATCTGACCCAGGAGGGGCGGGGGATCGGCATTGCCGGCAAGCTGCGCGCCTATGCCTTGCAGGATCGCGGGCTGGATACACTGGATGCCAACCGCCATCTGGGCTTCGAAGCGGATGAGCGCAATTTCACCCTGGCGGCGGAAATGTTGCGCGATCTGGGCGTCGGCGCGGTTCGCCTGATGACCAACAATCCGGAAAAGCTGGCGGTGCTGTCGGCCGCTGGGGTGACGGTGACCGAACGGGTGCCGCACAGCTTCCCCCCCAACCCGCACAATGCCGGCTATCTGCAGACCAAGCGCAGCCGCGCGGGGCACATGATCGACCTGTAATCAATCGTCCCGCTTCAAGATGCGCCAGCCGTCAATCCGGGCGATTTCGTGATATTTGGCAATGCGGCTGGCAAAATCACGCGACCGGCTGAAAAAGGCCAGATGATCCCAGAACGGGTTGCCCAGCCCCGGTTCGAACTGGCCGTCGGTGACGACAACCAGGCGCGGCTCCCAATAGGCCAGATCCATGGTGACCCGCGACATCAGCGCGGCTTCCGCCCGTTTCAGCAGGGCCGGATCCTTGCCCCGCGCGCCGTCCCCGAACAGGGCGGGCAGCATCCACAGGGATTGATAGGACAGGGCAAGCGGGCTGCCGGCTTCGCGCAGCACGCTGAAATGCGGATGGATGGAGGTGCTGAGCCACATGACCGGCTTGCCCTGCGCCTCCCGCCGGATCAGCTCTGCCATGCGGCCGGCGCTGCTGTCGGCAAAGGCGCGCTGGGGCAGAAACGGCGCCAGGATCGATCCATTGACGGTCAACACCAGCAGGATCAGGCCTGCCGCAGCGCCGCGCTGCGGCCAGCTGGACGTCAGCGGTTCGGCCAGGCGCGGCAAAACCACCAGCCCCAGGCCGATCAGCGCCGCGCCCTGGGCCGCCAGATAGTGATAATCATACCCCTTGCCCTGCAGAACGGCGCCCACCAGCGCAGCCACGGCAAAGATCGGCCAGACCAGCAGATCGCTGCGATCCAGCCGCCAGCAGGCGAAGGCGGCGGCGATAATGAACCCCAGCGACCACAGGCCCGGTGCCATGGTCAGCAATACCAGCGGGGTAAAATGCGCCTCCCCGGCATAGAGCGGCAGGGCCAGCGGCAGGATATCGGTGAAATAGGGGCGGGCGAACAGCCATGCGGCGCCCAGATAGATCAGGCCCACCAGCGCGATCAGCCAGGGTTCTGCCGCCGTCAGCCCTTTGCGCCGGCCCGGGTTCAGCCGCCGGTCGAAGGCCAGCTCGTCAATCAGTTGCCAGTGCCGGATGAGCAATACCCCCTCAACCAGCAGAACGGGCAGGGCGAAATGCGGCTTCATGCCCATGCCCAGAACCAGCAGCAGCACCGATAGCAGGCGCAGCCGGAAATCGGCCGGGGCACCGCCGGACCAGCGCCGTTCCGCCAGAACCAGCCACGGCACCGCCAAGGCCAGGAACAGGTGTTCGCGCTGGGCGAAGGAATGCTGGGGCAGCGCCAGCAGCACCCAGACCAGGATCATCCAGCGCAGCGCCGGGTGGATATAGGGCGGCTGATCCGGGGTCAGCGCCTCCAGATCCCGATGGCGCCCCTGGCTTGCCGCCGACAGGGCCAGCAGGCTGATCAGGGCGATCAGGCCCAGAATCACGCTGATATAGGCAACCTGCCCGTTCAGGTGAAACGCCTGCGCCAGCCAGGCGGGACCGGTGGACAGCCAGAACACCATGGGCGGGTTGACATCGATCAGATCGCTATACAGCGCCTCGCCCGCGACCATGCGTTCCGCCCAATGATAGATCGCGGCAACATCGTGGTTCATCGGCGGAAACAGGGCGGCCGCACCCCAGGCCCAGGCGACCAGTCCCAGCAGAACCGGCAACACCAGGCGCGGAAGGGGTGGTTTCGGCTTCTCGATTTCGATCATGATTCAAGCTTATAGCAAAGAAAATCAATGCGATGCGCCAGATTTCCGCAACCTTACGAAAGTTTAAGGGGTATCCGAGCGGTTTCTGCGGCACCCTGTGACCATTCCAGGGCCTTGGCCTGAAAACGACCTGAAAAACCGGGCCCGGAAACCGTTGCAGGAATGGGGTAGTGCCATGTTGAGCCCAACGCCACCGCTGAAAACCCTCGATGATGTCATTGTCTTTGATTTCAAGGGCATGGACGCCGGGGACCGGTTTCTGGTGCCGATGGAAAGCGGGAAGAACGTGCCGTTCCCGATCCAGCGCGTGTTTACCATCAATGCCCACCGCGAAGGGCTGGTGGGCGGCCGGCATTCCCACCGCATGTGCAGCCAGCTGATCGTGTGTCTGCACGGGGAATGCGACGTGATCTGCAAGGCCGACGGGGAACAGGATGCGGTGACCATCCGCCTCGACCGGCCCAATAAGGCCGTGCTGTTGCCGCCCTCAATCTGGGGGGAACAGGTCTATCGCCGGGACGATACGGTGCTGATGGTCCTGTGCGATCAGGGATATGACGAAACCGACTATATCCGCCGTTTCGACGACCATATCGATCACCGTCGCAGCCTTGCCAGCTGATCCGGCTTTTGCCGGGGGCTGATCCGGTATGGATGCCAGCGAATATGAGCGGATGCACGGCGCAGAGGCGCGTCTGTGGTGGTTCCGCGCCTTGCACACCAATCTGCTTTCCCTGCTGAATCGCTATCAGCCTGCTGCTTCGGGCCGGGTCGGCGCCCTGCCGGTTCGCGTGCTGGATGCCGGATGCGGCACCGGCGGCTGGTTGCAGGCCCTGGGCCGGGCCCGCCCGGATCTGGCGCGGACCGGGCTGGAATATGATGCGCGCGCAGCTGGCTACGCTGAAGGCAAGGCCGGATGCCGGATCGTCGTCGGCACCATCAATGCGCTGCCCTTCGATGCCGGTACTTTCGATCTGGTAACGTCCGCCGATGTTTTATGCCATGCAGGCGTCGATCAGGATGCCGCGCTGACGGAACTGCACCGCGTGCTGGCGGCGGATGGCCGGCTGATCCTAAACCTGCCGGCCTATCGCTGGCTGATGTCCTATCACGATGCCAAGGTGCATAACGCCCGCCGGTATGGCACGGCGGAGGTGGCGGCCTTGTTGCGACGCCACCGGTTTGAGCCGGACTATCTGGGCCATTGGAATTGCTTTCTGTTTCCGCTGATGGCACTGCGGCGGCTGGTCGGGGGGCTAGTCGGCGGGCTGGGATTCGGGGGTGCTGGGGCGGCAGCCAGCGATGTTTCTGTGCCGCCGGCGCCGGTCAACTGGGCCTTTCGTCAGCTGTGCCGCATTGAAACCGGTTTGATCGGGCGCGGCTTGCGGTTACCGTTCGGCGGATCGATCATTGTTGTTGCCCGGAAGATCTGACATGGCGTCCCCTGCTGTTTCCCCTGCTGAATTGCACCAGTCCGCGCAGGCCGATTTCGGCCTCAGCATCGTTGTGCCGGTCTATAACGGTGCCGGCACCATCGGCCGTCTGGTCGCGGCCCTGTCCGCCCTGGAGGTGGAAGGTGGGCACGAGATCGTTCTGGTGGTGGATGGCAGCCCGGATAACAGCCTGGCGGTCTGCCACGATCTGGCCTCCAAGGCCGGGCGCGTGCCGGTCACGGTGATTGCCCACAGCCGCAATTATGGCGAACATAATGCGGTGATGACCGGGTTCCGCCATGTGCGCGGGCGCTATGTCATCAATATGGATGACGATCTGCAAAACCCGCCGGAGGAAGTGGTGCGGCTCTATGATGCCTGCCGCCTGGGCGGGTACGATGTCGTCTATACCTATTACGATACCAAGCATCACGAAGGCTGGCGCAACCTGGGCAGCCGGTTCAATTCCTGGCTGGCGGATTTCCTGCTCGACAAGCCCAAGGGTCTGTATCTCAGCAGCTTTCGCTGTATCAGCCGGTTCGTCGCCGATTCGGTTACCCGCTATACCGGGCCGTATCCCTATATCGACGGGCTGATCTTCCAGGTCACCAAGTCGGTTTCCACCCTGAAGGTGCAGCACCTGCCGCGCGCCGAGGGGCAGAGCAGCTATACCCTGCGGCGGCTGATCCGGCTGTGGATGGCAATGGCCCTGGGCTTTTCCGTCATGCCGCTGCGGCTGGCGACCATTCTGGGCCTTGCGGTGGCGGCGCTGGGCGCCCTGGGTGTGATGGTGGTGCTGGTGGAGGCAATGTTCGGCACCCCGCCAACCGGGTGGAGTTCCCTTGCGTCGATCCTGTTGATCGTGTCCGGCGCCCAGTTGGTGCTGCTGGGTGTAATGGGGGAATATGTCGGCCGCACTTATCTGACCCTCAGCGCCCGTCCGCAGGGGCTGGTGCGGTCGATTGTCCGATCGGATGATAAGGAGTGACTGACAGATATTGAAATCTGTCAGTCTTAAATGTACCGTTCTGCGGTCGCCGGCATTCGGCGACCGCTGCAACAGCTTTCCTGCAAGGACGGTACAGAATGAACACACGGCACTTGGGTAAGAACGGCCCGCGCGTTTCCGCGCTGGGGCTTGGGTGCATGGGCTTGTCGGACCTGTATGGCCCGGTTGACGGCGCGGTTGCGCGCGCCACCCTGGCGGCGGCGGTCGAGGCCGGGATCACCCTCTACGATACCGGCGATTTCTATGGCATGGGCGATAACGAGCTGCTGCTGGCCAAAGGGCTGTCAGGCACCGCCCGCGACCGGATGATCCTGTCGGTCAAGTTCGGCGCCCTGCGCGGGCCGGACGGCGCCTGGCTGGGGATGGACCTGCGCCCGGCGGCAATCCGCAATGCCCTGGCCTATAGCCTGAAGCGGCTGCAAGTCGACCATATCGATCTCTATCGCCCGGCCCGCCTGGATCCGGCAGTGCCGATCGAGGATGTGGTCGGTACCCTGGGGGATTTGGTCAAGGCCGGATACATCCGGCATATCGGATTATCGGAAGTTGGGGCGGAAACCCTGCGCCGGGCGGCGGCGGTTCACCCCATCGCCGACCTTCAGATCGAATATTCGCTGATTTCGCGCGGGATCGAACGCGACATTCTGCCGACCGCCCGGGCACTGGGCATCGGCATCACTGCCTATGGCGTGCTCTCGCGCGGGCTGATCAGCGGGCATTGGCAGGCCGGGCGGAGTTTGGAGCGGGATTTCCGGTCCCTGATTCCGCGGTTTCAGGGGGAAAATCTGACCGCCAATCTGGCCCTGGTGGATCGGCTGGCGCGCCTGGCCGCCGATAAGGGCGTGACGGCCGCGCAGCTGGCCATTGCCTGGGTGCTGGCGCAGGGGCCGGATATCGTGCCGTTGATTGGCGCGCGCCGCCCGGAACGGCTGGCAGAGGCGCTGGGCGCTGTGCCGCTTACGCTGTCGGCAGAAGACCAGCAGCTGCTCAACCGATTGATTCCGGTCGATTCGGTGGCCGGAACCCGCTATCCCGAATACCAGATGGCGATGCTGGACAGCGAACGGGCAAGCGGGTAAGCCTGTCGGCATGTCCGATCCGGTTCTGACCCCCAAGCGTATCCTGGCAACGGCCGAAGATGTCTTGCGCCGCTTCGGGCCGGGCAAAGCGACCGTCGTCGATGTCGCGCGGGCGCTGGGGGTCAGCCATGGCAGCGTCTATCGCCATTTCCCGTCCAAGGCCGCCTTGCGCGATGCGGTGGCAGAGGCGTGGCTGTCGCGCATTGCCGAACCGCTGGAGGCGATTGCAGCGGAACCGGGCGATGCGCTGATGCGGGCGCATCGCTGGCTGCTCTGCCTCAGCCGCGCGAAGCGCAGCCGTCTTGCCGAAGATCCGGAACTGTTCGCCACCTATCTGGCGCTGATCGCGGATTCGCGCGATGTGATCGCCCGTCATGTCGATCACCTGCGGGAGATGGTGGCCAAAATTCTGGCCGATGGTGTGGCTGCGGGCACAATCCCGCCACAGGATTGCGCCCGGTCGGCGCGCGCCGTTCTGGATGCGACCACCCGGTTCCACAATCCAGTCCATGCGGCCGAATGGTCCGACCCCGCGCTTGAAGCCGATCTGAATATGGTTTGGCAGATGATCCGCGCAGGGCTGCTGTCCGTCAACCTTGCCTGATATCGTTTCTGGCTGTTAGGGAGCAGCCTAAGCCAGGTGGAAATCGGCCAGGTTCATCCGGCGGACCCGCTGGCCGGGCAATGTCAGCGTGATGGTGGTGCCGGTGCCGGGGGTGCTGGCCACCTGCAGGGTGCCGCCATGCAGTTCCGCCACGGTTTTCGCCAGCGGAATGCCCAGCCCGCTGCCATATTCCATGCCGTGAACCGGGCGCCCGCGCTTGCTGAAGGGCAGGGCGATGGTTGCCAGTTCCTCCGGCGAGATACCTGCGCTGCTATCCTGAATTGCAAAGGCCATATCGCCCGATGCGGTCATGCCGCAGCGCAGGACGACGCGCCCGCCGCTGGGGGTGAATTGCAGCGCGTTTTCCAGCAGACCGACCAGCACCCGCCGCAACCGCCGTTCGTCTGCAAAAAGCAGCGGCAGATTGGACGGCATGTCGCATTTCAATTCGATGTTCAGCTGGCGGGCAAGGGTATCGACCTGGCGCAGACAGGTTGCCACCATCCGATGCGGAATCAGCAAAAGTTCATCGATCGATTTATTTCCGACATGCAGGCGTGCAAATTCAAGAACATCATCGATGAGGATCAGCAACTGTTCACCGCTGTGACGAATGTCGCTGATGTAATCGCGATAGGTTGGGTTTTCGATCGGGCCCAATACAGAATTATCGATAATCTCTGAAAAGCCAATAATGGCATTGAGTGGCATTTTCATTTCATTGGAAACACGCGCGTAAAATTCCGACTGTTGCTGCTCCGACCGCTCGTGCACGGCAATATAGCGCGTGGCATTGCCGATGCTGCGCATGGCGGCCGTATGGTCGGCCAGCTCCAGAAAATAAGGGGCCGTGCCGTTCGGCCCCATCGCCGTCACTTCAACTTTAAGCCAGCTGATGCCGGCTGACAGGCGCAGGGGCAGCAGGAACTGGCCCAGATAGACCGGGCAGGGGGCGCTAACTCCCGAACCGCTTGCTGCTTTTGCCACGGGCGCGTGGCGACGCATCAGGGTTGCGACATATTTCTCCGCCTTTGCCAGGGATGGCCCGAGCAAATGGCGCAAGGACGAACCGATGACAGGTTCGATCGAATCCGCAGTCGAGAGTGCCGAGAATAAAATGAAGGCCCGTGTCGAGATGTCCGATATGACGCCATCGCCATCGACCAGAACCCACGATCCCAGCGCCCGCGACGCAACGTCACTGGAAACCTTGCCATCGGGTTTTGCTTTGATCGGCCTGGAATAGGTCATCATGGCCATCCCGATATAATAAGGATTGTGGCGGCCATCGATGCGGTCACGGAGGATTTATTGTCGAACGTCGGACGCTTCAGAATGTCTGGAAATGAGTGTTGGGGCAAAAAATTGCCTGATAAACGCAATGATCTCTCTGGAAATTCTACTTTTTGGTTCAATTTTATAATCTCCCTGTTCTTATTTATAATATGTGGTGACTTTATTGAAAAGCCGAATATTCAGGATGGCACCATCCCACTGACAGAAAATGACGAAACTTTGATCATTGCGCTTATCTTCGGTGGCAGGCCGGATATCGTGTGGCGATCGGGGCAGCCGGGATAATGTCGGTGTGGGCTTGACCTGACCTGCGTTTGCGAACAAGTTTCAGTTTCGCCGGATTGATCCGTCGATCCCTCTGTTTCCCGTGTTCGCATCTGTCAGGGCCCCGATGTCCGTAAACTTTTCCCAGCCATCGCTGATCGCTGCACCATCGCGGCGCGGTCTTGCCGCAGCGATTTTTGGCCGATGGGGCGGGCCGGGCGGCCGCGGGGGCTGGGCGCTGGCGGCGGGCGGGATCGCCCTGCTGGTTGCACTGCCGATCCTGGGTCTGCTCGCCTCTTTCCGGGCGCTGGACGGGTCTGTCTGGCTGCATTTGGCGGCAACCGTTCTGCCTGGATACGTGTCCAACACTCTGCTGCTGATGGCGGGCGTCGGGGCGGGCACGGCGATCCTGGGGGTGGCCTGCGCCTGGCTGGTCACCCTGTGCCGGTTTCCCTTCAGCCGCGCCCTGGAATGGGCGCTGCTGCTGCCGATGGCGTTTCCGGCCTATGTCCTGGCCTATGCCTATACCGGGCTGATGGATTTTGCCGGGCCGGTGCAGGGCCTGCTGCGCGCGCTGACCGGATGGCAGGGCGGGGACTATTGGTTTCCTCAGCTGCGGTCGATGGGCGGGGCGATCGCCATGATGACGCTGGTGCTCTATCCCTATGTCTATATGCTCGCGCGGGCGGCGTTTCTGGAACAGTCGGTTTGTGTGCTGGAAGCCTCGCGCACGTTGGGGTGCAGCCCGCGCCAGGCATTTTTCCGGGTGGCCCTGCCGTTGGCCCGTCCGGCGGTGGCGGGCGGCGTGGCGCTGGCCTTGATGGAAGCGCTCAACGATTTCGGCACGGTCCAGTATTTCGCCGTCGATACCTTCACCACCGGCATCTACCGCACCTGGCTGGGCCTTGGGCAGTTCGACGCTGCGGCACAGCTGGCCCTGGTCCTGCTGATTTTCGTGATCGTTCTGCTGGCGGTGGAACGGTCCAGCCGGGCGCGCGGCGGCATCGGCGCAACCTCCACCCGCTATCGGGAATTGCCGCGCTTCCGGCTGCGCGGCTGGCGGGCCGGGGCTGCGCTGACCCTGTGCCTGTTGCCGGTCATCCTGGGGTTTGTGCTGCCGCTGGCGCTGTTCGTCTATTGGGTGGCGGGCGATCCGGCCCTGGCCGGGCAGGACTGGCTGGGCCGGCTGGTGCCGGTAACCCGGAACAGTGTGATCCTGGCCATGGTGGCCGCACTGCTTGTGGTCGGCCTTGCCATGGTTGTCGCCTATGCTCAGCGCCTTGCCGGACAAGGGCCGCTGGGCGCGGCTGTCGCCATTGCGGCGCGGTTTTCCGGCTTGGGCTACGCCATGCCGGGAACGGTGATCGCGGTCGGCCTGCTGGCCCCGTTGACGCTGGCCGATACCGCGCTGGCCGGGCTGCTGGAAAGACTGTTCGGCATCGATGCCGGCCTGTTGTTGACCGGCACGGCCGGGGCGCTGCTGTTCGCCTATGTCGTGCGGTTTCTGGCCGTCGCCGCCAATCCGCTTGAAGCCGGTCTGGCGCGGATCACCGCCAGCATGGACCATGCGGCGCGCAGTCTGGGGCGCGGCCCGTTCGGTGCGTTTCGGGCCGTCCACGCCCCCTTGATCCGCCCCAGCCTGCTGACCGCCGGATTGCTGGTGTTCGTCGATGTGATGAAGGAACTGCCGGCCACCCTGCTGTTGCGGCCGTTCAATTTCGATACGCTGGCGGTGCAGGTGTATCAGCTGGCATCCGATGAACGCCTGGCGGAAAGTGCGCCCGGCGCGATTGCCATTGTCGCGGTCGGCATTCTGCCAGTATTGCTGTTGAGCCGTGCAATCGCACGCGGACGCCCCGGCCATGCCGGCGGGGCCGATTAATCGGCGGAACAATCTGGGGTCTTGAGTATCTGGGGTCTTGAGTAATTGGGGTCTTGAGTATCTGGGGTCTTGAGTATCGGGGGTTTGGAGTATCGTGGCTGTGGCGTTGGGGGATAGCCCGCCTGCTTTGGAGCTGATTTCGGTCAGCCATGCCTATGCGGGGGTGCCTGCCGTTCAGGAGGTATCGCTGGCCTTGCAGCCGGGGGAGGTTGTGTGCCTGGTCGGCCCGTCTGGCTGCGGTAAAAGCACGGTTCTGCGTCTGGCGGCCGGGCTGGAAACCCTGCAACGGGGCGAAGTGCGGATGGCGGGGCAGGCGGTTGCCACCCCGGCGCGCACCGTCCCGCCGGAACAGCGGCAGATCGGCCTGGTGTTTCAGGATTTTGCCCTGTTCCCGCACCTGACCGTGCGCGGCAATATCGCCTTCGGTCTGCGCGGGCTGTCCGCCGATCAGCGCGGCCAGCGGGTGGAAGCGCTGCTGCACC
>CAYRWZ010000039.1:16701-22689 GCA_964428065.1 uncultured Comamonadaceae bacterium
TCCCCCATGAATTATCCGGCGGGCAACAGCAGCGGGTGGCGCTGGCGCGCGCCCTGGCGCCCCATCCGCGCGTCATGCTGATGGACGAGCCGTTTTCCGGCCTGGATGTCGGCCTGCGCGGGGACATCCGCGACAATACGCTGGCCTTGCTGAAGGAAAGCGGCACCGCCACCCTGTTCGTGACCCACGATCCAGAGGAAGCCATGCTGTCGGCTGATCGCATCGTGCTGATGCGCGGCGGGCGGCTGGTTCAGGTTGGCCGGCCGGTCGATCTGTACCGCCATCCGGTTGACCCCTTCGCTGCCGGGTTCTTCGGCCGGGTCAATCGCTTCACCGGCGTGGTGCGCGCGGGGCAGGTTGCAACGGTTCTGGGGCCGGTGTCCACCCGCTTGCCCGAAGGCAGTGCCGCGCAGGTTCTGGTCCGCCATGAAGCGGTGAAACTGGTGCCCGCAGCGGCACCGGATGCGGCCGCCCCCCGCCTGCGCGACCTGCGCACCCTGGGCCGGGCAACCCTGCTGACCCTGGATTGCCCCGACGGCACCGTCGTTCACGCCCGCATTCCCGGCACGGTCGAACTGCCGCCGGGCGGCCCTGTGGCCCTTACCGTCGATGTGGAGCGTGCTTATGTGTTTCCTGCGGATGGCTAGAAGCCACCCAGCGGTTGCCACCCAGCGGTTGCCACCCAGCGGTTGCCACCCAGCGGTTGATTGAAGCGGATTGGACGATCTGCCATAGTCGCCCCACTTTGTTGCCGGACGGCCGGTTTTGGGCGCCGATGGGCAAAATAAGGACGCGGACCTGATGTTCGATATCGGCTGGAGCGAATTGTTGGTGGTGGGGGTGGTGGCGCTGATCGTGATCGGTCCGCGCGAATTGCCGCTGCTGCTGCGCAATATCGGGCAATGGGTCCGCCGGGCGCGCCAGATGGCGGCGGAGTTTCAATCGGGCATTGAGGAAATGGCCCGTGAAACCGAGTTGAAGAAAATCCACGAAGAAATTGAAAAGGCGAACAGAATTAGCCTTGAGGAAGAAGCGCGCAAGCTGGTCGATGCCGATAAGGCGATCGAGAAGACCTTGAGCGAGACGGCGGGCGATTATCTGCCGCCCGCCCCGGAAGGCATGCTGGAGCCGCCGGCCGAGGCCAAAGCCGAACCCCAGAGCCAGTCACAGGCCCAGAACCAGGCCCAGAGCCAGTCTCAGGCCGAACCCAAAGAGAAGTCCAATGGCTGAACCGGATGTCGATCACAGCCGCATGCCCCTGATGGAGCATCTGATCGAGCTGCGCAATCGCCTGGTCTATTCGGTGATTGGCTTTCTGATCGCCTTTGGCATCTGTTTCTGGCAATCGGCCAATATCTTCGCCTTTCTGGCCGAACCGCTGGCGGCGGCCATGCAGCAGGTTGGCATCGCCTCTACCAACCGCATGATCTATACCGATCTGACGGAAAAGTTCTTCACCGATATCAAGGTCGCCGCCTGGGCCGCCACCTTCCTGTCGTTTCCCATCGTTTCGACCCAGGTGTGGATGTTCGTCGCCCCCGGCCTGTACAAGAATGAGAAGCGTGCTTTTTTCCCATTTTTGATCGCAACCCCCATCCTGTTCTGCCTGGGGGCGGCGCTGGTCTATTTCTTCATCATTCCAATGGCCTGGAAATTTTTTCTCAGCTTCCAGACCGCCGGGCCGATTGGCGATCTGGGGCTGGCCGTGCAGTTTGAAGGCAAGGTCAGTGAATATCTGTCGCTGGTCATGGCCTTGATCCTGGCATTCGGCATTTCCTTTGAATTGCCGGTGCTGCTGACCCTGCTGGCGCGGGTTGGCATTGTCACCAGCGCCGGGCTGGCGGCCAAGCGGCGCTATGCCATTGTCGGCGTGTTCGTGTTCGCCGCCATCGTCACCCCGCCCGATGTGATCTCGCAGATCGGCCTCGCCATCCCCCTGCTGCTGCTGTACGAAATCTCGATCTGGAGCGCGCGGCTGGTGGAAAAGCAGCGCGCTCAGCACGCAGCGGAAGAAGACGACGAGCTGGAGGATGCCGAGGACACCGCCCGCTGACCCTCCGTGTGCAACTGGCGTCCCGTGTGTGCAATCGGTGTTTTCGGCGATAGACGGCCTGCCCCGGATTCCGTATAACAAGCCCCCAACCTATAGCGTGGTGCTGGCCGTTCTATGCATGATATAGCCTTTATCCGGTCCAATCCCGATGCCTTCGACCAGGGGTTGGCGCGGCGCGGATTGCCGCCGCAAGCCGCCGCCCTGCTGGCGCTGGACGAACAGCGCCGCCAGTATATTGCCGAAACCGAACGCAGCCAGGCGCGCCGCAACGAAGCGTCCAAACTGATCGGCCAGAAAAAGGCCAAGGGCGAGGATGCCGGCGATCTGCTGGCAGAGGTTGAGGCCCTGAAGGCTGCTTTGCCCGCGCTGGAAGCCCGGCTGAAACAGGTGCAGGAGCAGCTGGATGCCGCGTTGGCGGTGCTGCCCAACCTGCCGGCTGCCGAGGTTCCCGACGGTCCGGATGAAAGCGGCAATGTTGAATTGCGCCGCGTCGGCGCGCCCCGCGCCACCAATTTCGCCGCCAAGGAACATTGGGCGCTGGGCGAAGCCCTGGGGCAGATGGATTTCGCGGCTGCGGCCAAACTGTCGGGCGCGCGCTTTGTTGTGCTGCGCAATCACCTGGCCCGGCTGGAACGGGCGCTGGCCAACTTCATGCTGGATACCCACACGCGCGACTTCGGCTATACCGAAATGTCGGTGCCGTTCATGGTGCGCGACGAAGCGCTGTTCGGCACCGGGCAGCTGCCCAAGTTCGAGGAAGACCTGTTCCGCACCACCAACGGCTATTGGCTGATCCCGACATCGGAAGTGCCGCTGACCAATCTGGTTGCCGAGTCGATCCTGGAGGAGGAGGCGCTGCCCCTGCGCTTCACCGCCCTGACGCCCTGCTTCCGGTCAGAGGCCGGGGCGGCCGGGCGCGATACGCGCGGCATGATCCGCCAGCATCAGTTTTTCAAGGTCGAGCTGGTTTCCATTACCCACCCGGAACAATCTGATGCGGAACATCAGCGGATGACCGAGGCGGCGGAAACCATTCTGACCCGCCTGGGCCTGCCGTTCCGCACCATGGCGCTGTGCACCGGCGATATGGGCTTCGGCGCCCGCCGCACGTTCGATATCGAAGTGTGGCTGCCAGGGCAGAACACCTATCGGGAAATCTCCAGCTGTTCGAATTGCGGGGATTTCCAGGCGCGGCGAATGAAGGCCCGCTTCCGTCCGAAGGGGGAGAAGGGCACCCGTTTCGTGCACACGCTGAACGGGTCTGGCCTCGCGGTCGGGCGAACGCTGGTGGCGGTGCTGGAAAACTATCAGCAGGTCGATGGCAGCGTTGTGATCCCCGATGCGCTGCGGCCCTATATGGGCGGGGTTGAGGTGTTGACGCCATGAGCCCCGCACCGATTCCCCACGGCGATTATCCGCCGGTCGATCTGACCACCAGCCGCATCCTGCTGTCCAACGATGATGGCGTGCAGGCCCCGGGGCTGAAAACCCTGACCAAGATCGCGCGCGAACTGTCCAGCGATATCTGGACCTGCGCCCCGGAGGTGGAGCAGAGCGGGGCGGGGCACAGCCTGACCCTGCGCCGCCCGCTGCGTATCCGCAAGCTGGGCACCAAGCGCTATGCGGTTGACGGCACGCCAACCGACGCGGTTCTGCTGGGCGTGCGCGAGGTCATGAAAAAGGCACGGCCCACGCTGATGCTGTCCGGGGTCAATCGCGGCTATAATATCGCCGAGGATGTGACCTATTCCGGCACGATCGCTGCGGCGATGGAGGCGACCTTGCTGGGCATTCCGTCGATTGCCCTTAGCCTCCAGATCACCCACGGCGCCCCGCCGCGCTGGGAGACGCCGGAGGCCCATGCCGCCGCGCTGATCCGCAAGCTGATATCGGTCCGCTGGCCGCGCAACGTGCTGTTCAATGTCAATTTCCCCGATTGCGCGCCCGATGAGGTGACGGGGGTCGAAGTCACCCGCCAGGGCAGCCGCATGGTCGGCGATCAGGTCGGGCAGCGCACCGATCCACGCGGCGAACATTATTACTGGATCGGCCCGATGCTGATGCCGCATCCGGCCGATGGCGGAACCGATATCGCCGCGATCCAGGCGCGGCGCATTTCAGTCACGGCGTTGAACCTGGATCTGACCGATCAGTCCACCAGCGCCCGCCTGCGCGAGGTTTTGGGATAAGCGGCCGATGAGCGGAGAGCACCCAATCGCACCGGAAATGCTCCACCTGATCGATCAGGTGCGCGCGGGCGGCTGCCATGACGAAAAGGTGCTGGCGGCGATGGCCCGGGTGCCGCGCGAGGTGTTCGTGCCGCCGACCTTCCACGATCACGCCTATGACAATACTGCCCTGCCGATCGGTCATGGCCAGACCATCAGCCAGCCGCAGGTTGTGGCGCAGATGACGGCGGCGCTGGATCTGACCGACCGGATGAAGGTGCTGGAAATCGGCACCGGCTCCGGCTATCAGACCGCAATCCTGGCCCTGTTGTGCCGCCGGGTCTATACGATCGAACGGCACAAGCCGCTGCTGAAGGAGGCCGAGGGCCGGCTGGCGGCGCTGCGGATCCACAATTTCACCACCAAGGCCGGCGATGGCAGCCTGGGCTGGCCGGAACAGGCCCCGTTCGACCGCATCATCGTGACAGCGGCGGCGGATACCGAGGTCCCCTTGCCGCTGCTCAACCAGCTGGCGGTTGGCGGGGTGATGGTGGTGCCGGTGGCATCCTCTCCCATCGATCAGCGGCTGCTGAAAGTGACCCGCACGATGGATGGGGTGTCGGTGGAGGATCTGGGCGCGGTGCGGTTTGTGCCGTTGGTGTCGGAAACCGTGCAGCCCTCTGGCCCGCAACCCCTGACGCGGCAATTGTCGCGCCTCAATCAGCGGCGCTAGGGCGGGGTGGTGCGGCCGATGGGGAAAACCGTCCGTTCCCTGGCTTCGCTGGTGGCAGCGGGGATTGCCCTGGCCGGGTGCGCCCAGCAGGGCGGGCAACGCCCCGCCAACCGCCCGCAGCAGGTTCCGCTGGCGCAGCAGGTCTATCAGGGCCCGATCAAGACCAGCTATATCGTTCAGCGCGGCGATACGGTCTACAGCATCAGCCGGGAATTCAAGGTGCCCCTGCGCGGGCTGATCGAAGCCAATGGGCTGGAGCCGCCTTATCAACTGCTGATCGGCCAGCGCCTCAACATCCCGCGTGAAGGAATTCACGCGGTCGTCCAGGGCGATACCCTCTACAGCATCTCCCGCCGCTATGGCGTGGACATGAGTGCGCTGGCGCGGCTGAATGACCTGAAGGAACCGTTCGTGGTTCGCGCGGGCCAGCAGCTGGTGTTGCCCGCCACCGTGGCGACCGCGCAAGGCACGCCCCCGGCGATCATTCTGCCCAATGCCAGCCCGGCCCCGCAGCCCAGCGTTGCCGCCGCCCCGCTGCCCCCGCCGGTTTCGGTAACGCAGGCCCCAGTGCAGGCCCCAGTGCAGACCCCAGTGCAGACCCCAGTGCAGACCCCTGCACCCAACCCTGTGACCGTTACGCCGCCAACTGTTACGCCGGCACCCGCACCATCTGCGTCCCCCAGCGCGGCGCCCCAGCCGCAACCGCCGATACAGTCCGCCACCCGTCCGCAGGCAGCGCCATCAGCCCCCCCGGTCCCAGTGCAGCAGCCTGTACAACAGACCGCACAGCCGCCGGCGCAGGCCCCAGCGGTACCGGACGGGGCGGAACCCGCAACCCCCTTGCCCAAGGTTGAACCGGTACCGGAGGCTGCGACCGGCACGCCGGCACCGGCGGCATCTCCGCCAGCACCCGCACCTGTTCAGGCACCCGTGCCCGCGCCCGCACCCGCCCAGGGGGCGGCACCCGGCCCTGCACGTTCCGCCACCCCGGCTCCCGGGTGGTGGTGCGCGACCTGACCGCCGCCGAGATCGTG
>CAYRWZ010000040.1:0-10127 GCA_964428065.1 uncultured Comamonadaceae bacterium
CCCTTCAAACGCCTGCGGGCTGGTCACCTCATGCACCAGATGCCGGTCGATATAAAGGATGGTCGTGCCATCCTCCTGCGTGGTGACGACATGGCTGTCCCAGATCTTGTCGAACAGGGTGCGCGGCGTGCTGCTGGACATGCTGAAATCCCTTCGGTAACGGCTGCCCTTCGGTCATGGCTGTAAGCCAGGTCCCAGGCAGTCTTGATCGCCCCCAGTCAAAGGCCGGGACAGGCCAAAGCGCAAGTGGATTTAATTCCAGCTCCGGTTTAGATTTTCTCATGCCCAGATCCATCCCGCCCCCCAGTGCCGCACGCCTGCCCGGCCAGCGCCGCCTGCCGCCGCTCAACGCCCTGCGCGCGTTCGAGGCTGCGGGCCGCCATCTTTCCTTCACCCTGGCGGCCGAGGAACTGTGCGTCACCCTGTCCGCCGTCAGCCATCAGATCCGCCAGCTTGAGGAAAGTTTAGGCGTTGCGGTGTTTCACCGCACCGGGCGCGGCCTGCGGCTGACGGAAGATGGGGCGGCGATCCTGGACGGCATCAGCGACGGGTTCGACCGCATGGCCGCCGCCATCGCCCGGCTGGATGCGCGGCAGCGGCAGGGCGTGATTACCGTGTCGATGCTGTCCACCTTTGCTATGCGCTGGTTCATCCCGCGCCTGCCCCGCTTTCAGGCGGCCTATCCCGATATCGACATCCGTATCAGCACGGCGCTGCGCCCGGTCGATCTGGAGCGGGAGGGGGTGGATTGTGCGATCCGGTTCGGGCAGGGCGCCTGGCCCGGCTTGCACGCAACCCGGCTGTTCGGCGAACGGTTGACGCCGGTCTGCGCGCCGTCGCTGCTGCGCGGGCCGCACCCGTTGGCCAGCCCGGCCGATCTGGCGCATCACCGATTGCTGCATTCGCAGAACCGCGCCGATGACTGGCGGGTCTGGCTGCATTCGGCCGGGATGCTGGATCAGGTGGACCCGACCGCCGGGCCGATGTTCGAAACCCGCAGCTTCGCCATTCAGGCCGCGATCGAAGGGCTGGGCGTGGCGATCATGGACCCGCCCCTGGTGGCAGAGGAAGTGGCCGCCGGGCGGCTGGTGCAGCCCTTCGCCATGACCATCCCCCTGTCCGGCGCCTATTTCTTTGTCTGCCCCGAAGCCCAGACAGACGTACCCCGGCTGGCCGCCTTCCGCACCTGGCTGGTGCAGGAAGCGGGCGGGTAAGGTCAGGGCGCAACGCCCGGGCAGCGCCCGCCGTCCATCTTCTTGCTAAGAGAGGGTCTCCGCAATCCGCGCCAGCAGGCGGCCTTCGGGGTTCGCCAGATCTTCCAGAATGGTGAAATGATCGCGGTCGGGTGCCTCCACCCAGGTGGCGGGCACCCGGTCGTCCTGGGCGTGGACCAGGAAGTCCCGGCTGTGGCGCACCAGTTCCGGCAGCTCCTGCCCGCCAACCGTGATCAGCAGCGGCGGCGATCCGGCCAGGGAGCGACGCTGCGGGCTGTACCGCTGAACGTCATCGTCGGTCAGGTGCAGGGCCTCGTCCAGATAGGACAGGCTGATCGGCTCCAGATCGAACAGGCCGCTGATCGGCACGCCCAGCGAAATATCCATATCCAGACACAGTGCCGCCAAGTGACCACCCGCCGAATGACCCGCCAGGGCGACCGCATTGGGATCGCCGCCCATCGCCTCGCACGCAGCCAGCAGATGGGTCATCGCCAAGCGGATATCTTCGACCAGGGCGGGCATGCGAACCTCTGGCGCCAGCCGATAGCCGATCATCGCCACATGCCAGCCGAGCGACAGCGCCCCTTCGGCGATAAAGCAGAAGGATTGGCGGTCGCCCCCCTGCCAATAGCCGCCATGAATGAAGGCAAGAACCGGCGCCCCCGGTTTGCCGGAATACCAATCGACCACCTGACGCGGATGGCTGCCATAGGGAATCGGGCGCGGCGGGCACTGGTCGCGCACCATCGCCTCGCGCAGCTGCCAGGCGGTAAAGATCTGCGAATGGTGCGGCACTGCCGCCCGATTATTATAGGCCGCATCCAGCGCCGCCTGGTCCATGCCGCGATACAGGGCCATGCCGTCCTCGTCCATCAACGGGTTTCGCGGATCACCATGCCCGGTTCCAGCGCGAAAAAAAACCCCGGCAGGGCCGGGGTTTTTCAGAACGCGATGATGGCGGGGTCTAGTTCAACCGGCCGGAAAGATCGGCAATCGCCGCATCGACCAGCGCACCGCCCTTGGCACCCTGCACCTTATCGGCCAGCAAGGCCCCGGTGGCAGCGATGGCAACATCGATCGCCGCATGCCGCACCTGCATCAGGGCTGCCGCTTCGGCCTGGGTGATCTTTTCCAGGGCCGAGGCTTCGCGGCGGGCCAGCATAGCAGCCAGTTCAGCTTCGGCATTGGCCTTCAGGCGTGCCGATTCGTCCTTGGCCTGAGTGGTGATGCGGGCGGCTTCCGCCACGGCCGCATCCATTTTGGTGCGGGCATCGGCCATCATGGCTTCGGCTTCACGGCGCAGGGCGGCCGCTTCGTCCATCTGACGGGCGACCGAGGCGCTGTGCTTGTCCAGGATATCGACAATCGCCGCTTTGCCCTTCTTGAAGGCAAGCAGGACGAAAATGACGAAGCCAAGCGCAACCCAGAATGTCGGATCGTTGAACATCAGGCACGCCCCCCTGCGGTCGCAACGGCCTTTTCAACCGCCGCCTTGGCGTCGGCTTCGGCCACGGCTTCCCCCAACAGCTTCTGCGTGGCGGCGGCAGCCACTTCGGCTGCAACCTCCCGCACATTGGCCAGCGCGGCATCCTTGGCCGAACGGATACGCTGTTCGGCCTCTGCGGTTTGGGCGCTGAGCTTCTGGGCCAGGGCGGATTCCCGCTTTTGGCTTTCCGCTGCCACGGCATCCAGTACCGATTTCATCACCGACTGGGCTTCGGAACGGGCAGTGGCCAGGGTCTTTTCATACTCGGCCATAAGCGCTTCGGCCTGATCGCGCGCAGCTTTCGCGGCGGCGAGGTCGGCATCGATCCGACGATTGCGCTCTTCCAGAATGCCGCCCACTCTCGGCAGCGCCACCTTGGCCATCAAAATCAGCAGAAGGCCAAAGGTAACCGCCAGCCAGAACAGCTGCATCGGGAAGGTTGCGATATCGAGCTGTGGCATCGCTATCCCCGCAGAGACTGATATTGGTTACGACAGGATAACGGCCCACCCCAGCAGGGACTGCCAGGGCAGGCCGACCCGATCGAAAGACTTAGGCAAACAGGATCAGGAACGCGATCACCAGGGCGAACAGCGCCACGGCTTCGGTCAGCGCGAAGCCCAGGATGCCGATCGGGAACACAGTGTCGCGGGCGGCCGGGTTACGGGCGACCGAGGCGATCAGGGTGGCGAAGATGTTGCCGAGGCCAAGGCCGACGCCCAGCAGGGCGATAACGGCAATACCGGCACCGAGCATCTTAGCGGCTGCGACGTCCATGAGAGTATCCTTCCTTAGCTTGGATAGGGTGTTGGTACGATTGGAACTTCTCTGTCGAACCCGTCGGCTGCCTTAGTGCAGCTCGATCGCGTCCTTCAGATACAGGCAGGTCAGGATGCTGAAGACATAGGCCTGCAGCAGCGCAACCAGAATTTCAAAGCCGGTCAGGGCGATCACCAGCACCAGCGGGGCGGCGGCGAACAGCACACCCAGCGAGACGGCGAAGCCACCAAACACTTTCAGCATAGTGTGGCCCGCCAGCATGTTGGCGAACAGACGGACCGACAGGCTGACCGGACGGGACAGGTAGGACAGCACTTCGATCGGCACCAGCAGCGGCGCCAGAATGATCGGCGCACCGCTGGGGAAGAAGAAGCTGAAGAAATGCAGGCCGTGGCGGACCAGCGCGATGATCGTGACGGTCAGGAACACCGTGGCGGCCAGACCGAAGGTGACGATGATGTGGCTGGTGTAGGTGAAGCTATAGGGCAGCATGCCCAGCAGATTGCCGAACAGCACGAACATGAAGATCGAGAAGACGAAGGGGAAATACTTCATCGCCTCGGTCCCGGCATTGTCGCGCACCAGATTGGCGACGAAGCCGTAGAACAGTTCGGCTGCCGATTGCAGGCGGCCCGGCACCATGGCGCGCTTGGAGGCGCCCAGCACCATCAGCCCGGTGATCAGAACGACAGCCAGCACCATCCATGCGGCCGAATTGCTGAAGGACAGGTTCACCCCGCCGATTTCGATCGGAATCAGCGGCTTGATCTGAAACTGCGCGAGCGGGCTGCTCTGTTCTGCCACGTTACGACCCCTCAGTTCGATCGCCGGTCGATCCGGCATCTCGTTCCGGTTGCCCGGAACCCCTTGTTGCATCGCCCGCGCCGCCCGATCCCTGCCCTGGTCCGCCGCGGCGATAGCCGACATCGTAGCCAAAGCCCTGAAGGGCGCGGTACACGTTCAAAAACCCTGCCGCCGTGCCCAGGAAGAACAGGATCAGCAGCCCCCAGGGCGCGGTCCCGAACCATCGGTCGATTGCCAGTCCGATCAGAACCCCGACCAGAACCCCCGCCGCCAGATCAACCCCCACCCGAAGGCCGATGCCCTTGGCGGTTTTGTTGGCGTCGGCTGCAGTGCCAACCTTTTCCCGGTGTCGTTCGGCTTCTGCCCGGGACAGGCGCGCGGCGAAATCATCCCCGCCCGCAGCCTTTGAAACTGGCTTTTCATCCCCCCCGGAACCCATCTGCGGCGCAACCATGGCGGTCGTCCTTTCCGATTGTCCTGAGGGACGGCAAACCATCCCGAGCCGAAGCCAAAGGCCACGGCGAAACGCGGCGCACCATAAAAACAGCCGCCCCCACTGTCAAGCCGGGATATCGGCCCGCAAGGCCAGCATTTTCGCCGCATCGGACCGGTCGAAGCCGGGCGTCGGGCGCCCCCATTGCTACCAGGCGGCGTTTTCCGGACTGAGTGTGGTCAGTTTTCCCACCAGTTCATCCAGGGTTGCGGCCAGCAGCACAAGATCCTGCGGCCGGGACAGCCGATGATCACCATCGGCAATCTCGATCAGCTTGAGGTCGGTGGAGGTCAGGCGCGCCGCCAGCAGCCGGCTGCGTTCTGGCGGCACATCGGGGTCGGCCAGGCCGTGCAGCAGGCGGACCGGGCCATCGAAGGGGATCATGTGGCGCAGCACCAGATGGTGCCGACCATCCTCAATCAAGGTCTTGCGGATCGGGTAGGGATCGCCATAGCGGTTGGGGCGCAGGGTGCGTCCGGTGGTCAGCAGTTCCTGCCGGTTGGCGGCGGGCAGGCCGTCCAGCAGAGTATCTTCTGTGAAGTCGGGCGCGGCGGCGATGCCGACCAGCGCGGCAACCCGCTGCGGACGGGCCAGCGCGGCCAGCACCATCAGCCAGCCGCCCATGCTGGAGCCGACCAGCAGCAGCGGCCCCTGGGTCAACCGGTCGATCACCAGCAGCAGATCGTCGCGCCAACGGCTGATCGTGCCCTCCTCGAAACGGCCGGTCGATTGGCCGTGGCCGAACGGATCGAAGCGCACATAGGCCAGCCCGTGCCGGGCGGCATACTCATCCAGATACGTCGCCTTGTCGCCAGTCATCGCGGAATTAAAGCCGCCGATGAACAGCAGCGTCGGCAGCGGTGCTGCCAGGCCCGGCGGTGGATTGGCCGGGCGGCACAGCGCTGCGATCCGGTGACCGCCCGCGCTGGGGAGTTCCGTCAGCGCCGGTTTTTCGCTATGTGACTGCATCACGCCCTCCATCGGTTGGCGGATTAGACGGCGTTCGTTAGATGGGGTTCGATCGATCTTGAGCAATAGTATAGGCCAGCGCCCACCGGTTATCCTGCAGGTTCTGCCCTCGCTGGTGACGGGCGGGGTGGAACGGACGACGGTGGATGTGACCCAGGCGCTGGTGGCGGCCGGCTGCGTCGCGCTGGTCGCCTCGGCCGGCGGAGTGATGATGTACGAGGTGGAGCGCGCCGGCGGCCGCCATATCACCCTGCCATTGGACAGCAAATCGCCCTGGCGCATCTGGAAGAACGCCCGCGCCCTGCAGGATATCATCGAACGCGAAGGGGTGGATATTGTCCAGGCCCGCAGCCGCGCCCCCGCCTGGTCGGCCTATCTGGCCGCGCGGCGCACCGGGCGGCGGTTCGTCACCACCTTTGCCGGCATCTATAATTTCAGCGGGCGGATCAAACGCTTCTATAACAGCATTATGGCGCGCGGCGATCTGGTGATCGCCAATTCCCAGTTCACCGGGCATCATGTGCTGGAACAGTACCGTATCCCCGCCACCCGGCTGCGCGTGATTCCGCGCGGGGTGGATCTGGTGCGCTTCGATCCGGCGATTGTCCGGCCCGAACGGCTGATCCAGCAGGCAACCACCTGGCGGCTGGAAGACGGGCTGCCGGTCATTCTGCTGCCGGGGCGCGTGACCCGGTGGAAGGGCCATGGTCTGCTGATCCGCGCCCTGGCCAAGATCAAGGATCGGCCCTTCCAGTGCCTGATGGTCGGCAGCGATCTGGGCAAGGAAGAGTATCGCAAGGAAATGGAAACCCTGGCCCTGGCGCTGGATCTGGGCGGGCGGGTGCGGTTCGTCGGCGAATGTAAGGATATGCCTGCCGCCTATATGCTGGGCGATATCGTGGTATCGGCCTCGACCGACCCGGAGGCCTTCGGGCGGGTGGCGGCGGAAGCGGCTGCGATGGGCCGCCCGGTCATCGCCAGCGACCATGGCGGCGCGCGCGAGACGGTTTTGCCCGGCCAGTCCGGCTGGCTGACCGCGCCCAACAATGTCGATGCGCTGGCGGCCGCCCTGGCCGAAGCGCTGGACCTGTCCCCGGAGCAACGCGCCGCCATGGGGGCGGCCGGGCAGGCCCATATCCGCGCCCACTTTTCCAAGGATGGCATGTGCGCCGCCACCCTGGCGGTCTATGACGAAGTGTTGCAGGGCTTGCCAGAGTGACGGGTGGGGTGATGAGCGGCGAGCGGATTCTGGTCATCAAGCTGTCGGCCCTGGGCGATATCGTTCAGGCGCTGGGGCCGATGGCGGCGATCCGCGCCCAGCATCCGGGGGCGGAGATCACGCTGCTGACCACGGCCCCCTATGCCGAATGGCTGGGCGCATCGCCCTATGTCGACCGGGTGTGGATCGATCGGCGCCCCGGACCGCTGGACCTGCCGGGCTGGCTGGCACTGCGCCACCAGTTGCGGGGTGGGCGGTTCACCCGGGTCTATGACCTGCAAACCTCCAGCCGCTCCTCCCGCTACCGGCTGCTGTTTCTGCCGGGCAGCGCGGCGGCGCCGGTGCCGGAATGGTCGGGCATTGCCTGGGGGGCATCGCACCCGGATGCCGACCCGAACCGCGATCATCTGCACACGCTGGACCGCCAGGCCGGGCAGCTGCGCGCCGCCGGGATCGCCCATGTGCCGCCGCCGACGCTCGATTGGTGCCGGGCCGATCTCACCCGCTTTGCCCTGCCGCCCCGTTATGCCCTGCTGGTGCCGGGCGGATCCGCGCACCGCCCGGAAAAGCGCTGGCCGACGGCGGGCTATGCTGCGGTGGCGCAGCATCTGGCGGATCGCGGCATCACCCCGCTGTTGATCGGCACGGCGGCAGAGGCGGAAACCCTGTCGGCCCTGGCGGCTGCCGAACCGCGCGCGCGCAGCCTGGGCGGGCAAACCGGTTTCGCCGATCTGGCCGTGCTGGCGCGCGGTGCGGTCTGCGCGGTCGGCAACGATACCGGGCCGATGCATCTGATCGCGGCGGCGGGCTGCCCGTCGGTGGTATTGTTCTCTGCCGCCTCGGACCCGGCGCTGTGCGCCCCGCGCGGCCCCGGCGTCACCATCCTGCGCCGCCCGAACCTGTCCGATCTGCCGGTCGAAACGGTCTGCGCCGCCCTGCCGTAGCGCCATCCCGGCCTAACGCAGAACGATCAGGCACACACCCAGGGTTGCCAGCGCCGTGGCGCCCCAGCCGGCCCAGCTGATCCGGGTGCGGAAGGCGAAGAACAGGATTGGCAGCATCAGGATCGGCGGCAGCGATGTCAGAATGGCGGCAATCCCCGCCGTGGTCAGGCTGAGGGCGACCATCATCAGCGCCATGCCCGCACCGCCGAACAGGGCCGCCAGCGCCACCCGCTTCAGCACGCCGACCGGCACCGCAATCGCGGGCAGGCCGCCACGCGCCAGAGCGATCACGGTCATCACCGCCACCGCCCCCACCGCGCGCAGCCAGCTGGCGGCCACCGGGTCAATCCCGCCTGCCTCCCCCGCTATGGCCTCCCCCGGCACGGCCAGCACCGGTTTCGACAGCAGGGCGCCGACGGCCTGACACAAGGCCGCGAACAGGGCCGCAGCGACGCCGCCCAGCAGCTTGCCCGGCTCCCCGCCCAGAAAGCCCTTTTCTTCCTCTTTCCGGGCCAGCGCGATGGCGATGCCCGCCAGGGTCAGAACGGCGCCGACCAGGGCCTGCCCCTCGATCACCTCGCCCAGGATCAGCCAGGCCAGAAGGGCCGTGAACGGCGCGGCGGTCATATACAGCAGGCTGCCGAGGCGCGGGCCGAGCACCCGATAGGCGTGGAACAGCGCCGAATCGCCCAGGGCCAGCCCGATCACGCCTGAGGCGACCAGCCAGCCCGCGCCGGTCCAGGACAAGCTGCCGAACCCGCCGGTGACCAGGGTTGCCAGCCCAAGAAAGGCGGCGAAAAAGTAAAGCCGGGTCCGGCTGAAGGCGACGCTGCCGATTTCCCGCACCGCCGGGGTGGCGATCAGCGGGCCGATCGTCCAGCACAGGGCGGCGGCCAGCGCAGCCAGTTCACCAAGGGGCATGGATCACCACCGGAAACAGAAACATTTGAAAATGGGTGCGATCAGGTCTAGCAGCCGATCCGGCAGGCGAGGCCCCCCGCCGCACGCAAGGGTGGGATGCGCAAAGGGGTGATGTGCGACAAGGATTGACGGCGGGCGCGGCTTGACAGGTCTTACCGCAGTGCGGCACGGTCGCAAACCCGGCATTTGTCGGGCCAAACACACCTCTCTAACCGCAGGACAACCATGATCAGGATCACCCTTCCCGACAACAGCGTACGCGAGTTCGCCGGCCCGGTCACGGGCGCGGACCTGGCGGCGTCGATTGGGCCGGGGCTGGCAAAGGCCGCTCTGGCAATCAAGCTGGATGGGGAGGCGCGCGACCTGACAACCACTATCACCCGCGATGCGCGGGTGGAGATCCTGACGGCAAAATCACCGGATATCCTGGACTTCATCCGGCACGACTGCGCCCATATCCTGGCGCAGGCGGTGCAGGAGCTTTACCCCGGCACGCAGGTGACGTTCGGCCCATCGACCGAAACCGGCTTCTATTACGATTTCCACCGGGCAGACCCGTTCACCCCGGACGATCTGGTGGCGATCGAGCAGCGGATGCACGAGATCGTCGATCGCAACCTGCCGATCGTGCGCGAAGTCTGGACCCGGGACGAGGCGGTGGCCTTCTTCCAGCGTAAGGGCGAGACCTTCAAGGCCGAATGGATTGCCGAAATCCCGGCGGAGGAGGAAATCTCGATCTATACCCAGGGCGACTGGCTGGACCTGTGCGCCGGGCCGCATCTGCCGTCCACCGCCAAGACGGGCCATGCCTTCAAACTGACCGGCGTGTCCGGCGCCTATTGGCGCGGCGATGCCAAGAATGCGCAGCTTCAACGGATTCGCGGCACCGCCTGGGCCACCAAGGAACAGCTTGACCAGTATCTGTTCATGCTGGCCGAAGCGGAAAAGCGCGATCATCGCCGCCTGGGCCGCGAAATGGGCCTGTTCCACCAGCAGGATGAAGCGGCCGGCATGGTATTCTGGCATCCGAAGGGCTGGACCCTGTTCCGCACGCTGGAAAACTTCATCCGCGGGCGGCTGGAACAGACTGGTTATGTGGAAATCAAGACCCCGCAGCTGGTCGATCAGTCGCTGTTCCGCGCCTCCGGCCATTGGGACATGTATGGCGACAACATGTTCAAGGTCGAACTGGATGGCGGCGACCGCCTGTCCGGCCTGAAGCCGATGAACTGTCCGGGCCATGTGCAGGATTTCAGCCCCTGGCGGAACACCTGCACATGGCCTGAAGCCGGTG
>CAYRWZ010000040.1:10201-20880 GCA_964428065.1 uncultured Comamonadaceae bacterium
CATATCTTCTGCCGTGAAGACCAGATCACCGAGGAATCGCTGGCTTATTTCAAACTTCAATTGGGCGTCTATCGTGATCTCGGCTTCGACAAGATCAACGTCAAGCTGGCCCTGCGCCCCGATGTGCGGGCGGGGACCGACGCAGTGTGGGACCGGGCGGAAGATGGCCTGCGCGCCGCCCTGCGCCAGGCCGGCCTTGAGTTCGAAGAACTACCCGGCGAAGGCGCCTTCTATGGTCCCAAGGTGGAATTCCACCTGACCGACGCCATCGGCCGCACCTGGCAATGCGGCACCCTGCAACTGGATTTCGTGCTGCCGGAACGGCTGGACGCCAGCTATATCGGCGAAGACGGCGCGAAACACCGCCCGGTGATGCTGCACCGCGCCATTCTGGGGTCGATTGAACGCTTCATCGGCATTCTGATCGAACAATATGCCGGCAAACTGCCCCTGTGGCTGGCGCCGACCCAGATTGTCGTGGCGACCATCACCAACGATGCGGACGAATATGCGCATCAGGTGCTGGCGGCGCTGAAGGCCGCCGGTCTGCGCGCGGAAATCGATCTGCGGAATGAAAAAATCAACTACAAGATCCGGGAACACAGCCTGGCCAAAGTGCCGGCCCTGCTGGTTCTCGGCCGCCGGGAGGCCGAAAATGGCCAGGTGGCGTTGCGTCGTCTGGGGGGTGAGGCACAGGAAGTGCTTGCGCTTGCAGACGCCGTCAATAGATTAAGAGAGGAAGCGGCGGTTCCGTCAGCAGGCTGACGGAACCGTGCGCTGTTTGCTTACAGGTAACGGCAACAGATACAGGAGCGTCCTATAGCTAGGTTCTCGAACGAGCCGGCGCCTTCGCGCGACGGCCCGCGGATCAACCGCGAAATTACGGTGACCTCGGTTCGTCTGGTGGACGAAAACGGGGAAATGGTGGGTGTCGTCTCGCTGCGCGAAGCGCTGGAGCGGGCGGATGCTGCGGGCCTCGACCTGGTCGAGGTCTCGCCCAATGCCGCCCCGCCGGTGGTGAAAATCCTCGACTATGGCAAGTACAAGTACGAGGAGCAGAAGAAGAAGAACGAGGCGCGCAAAAAGCAGAAGATCATCGAAATCAAGGAGATCAAACTGCGCCCCACCATCGACGATCACGATTACGATGTGAAGATGAAGGCGATGCAGCGCTTCATCGAGGAAGGCGACAAGGTGAAGGTCACCCTGCGCTTCCGCGGTCGTGAAATGTCGCACCAGGAACTGGGCATGGATCTGCTGAATCGGGTGCGCGCCGATACCGACGAAATCGCCAAGGTGGAGCAGATGCCCCGCCTGGAAGGTCGGCAGATGATCATGGTTCTGGCGCCCAAATAAGCCGGTCATGACGGTTGAACGGGAAAGAGGGTGCAGTTGCGCCCTCTTTTTTTGTCTTGATCTGTAACGAAATGAATCACATATAATCAGCCACCCACCCCAACGAGGCGATAGCGATGATCGATCTCTACTATTGGCCCACCCCGAACGGCCACAAGATCACGATTTTTCTGGAAGAAGCCGGGCTGCCCTACAGCATCAAGCCGGTGAATATCGGCAAGGGCGATCAGTTCCAGCCCGATTTCCTGAAAATCGCGCCCAATAACCGGATGCCCGCGATTGTCGATCATCAGCCCAAGGATGGTAACGGGCCGCTTTCGTTGTTCGAATCGGGCGCAATCCTGCTGTATCTGGCGGAAAAGACCGGCAAGTTCATCCCCGCCGATCTGCGCGGGCGGGCCGACGTGCTGCAATGGCTGTTCTGGCAAATGGGCGGCCTGGGGCCGATGCTGGGGCAGAACCACCATTTCAGCCAGTATGCGCCGGAAAAAATCCCCTACGCGATCGACCGCTATGTCAAGGAAACCACCCGCCTGTACAATGTTCTGAACAAGCGGCTGGCGGACCGCCCCTTTGTTGCGGGCGAGTATTCGATTGCCGACATGGCCGCCTATCCCTGGATCGTGCCGTGGGAACGGCAGGGCCAGCGCCTGGACGATTTCCCGCATCTGAAGCGCTGGTTCCAGGCCATTCAGGCCCGCCCGGCTGTGGTCAAGGCCTATGAATGGGGGCCGAAGATCAACCCGGCGGCAGCCCCGCCGAGCGAGGCCGAAAAGAAGATCCTGTTCGGCCAGACCGATACCAAGGCCCCGGCTTAGCCTTTACTTTGCCTAGCCAGGACTTGGCTGGTTCAGGCGGGGTCGCAGACAGGCAAGAACAGGTCGAGCATCGCTTCGTGCTCGGCCACATCGGGGAAAAAGCGATGGCGCTGGGCGATCAACGGTGTATCGCGCAGCGCCAGTCCGCTGTCCGGCAGCCAGGCGCCATAGAGCCAGTCGATTGCCCGCGCCAACCGGGCATCGCCGCCCGTCACCCGCAGGCGCGCAAACCGCCCGCCCGGCAGCAGGGCGGGAACCACGCCCCGCCGGGTTGGCTCCACCGGCCGCCCCAGGGTGCCTGCGCATAGATCGAGTCGGAACTGATCCGGCGGGACCAGATCGGGGTCGGCATACAGCAGATTGAAGGTCGGGCTGCGCGGTGGCACCAGGCCACACTCTTTACGCCAGGCAATGAACTCCCGCAGGGTTTCGCCCAGCCGATCCGGCGGCCCGCGATGCGATAGAAGACCCACCGGCGTCTCCGGCAGATCAAGCACATCAACCGCGTCCACAGCGAAATCCGGGCCGGGCGGGGCAATCGCCGCCGCTGCGCTGCCATCGGTGCGTGCTTTGGCCCAGGCGGGCCAATCGGGGTCCGCCCGAAACAGGCTGGGCGATTGCCCAATCCAGCGGCGGAAGGCGCGGGCAAAGGCATCCGGGCTGTCATAGCCGGTTTCCAGGCCGATCTCCGTCACCGATGCATCGGGGCGAAAGGCAAGGCGCAGCCCGGCCCGGGTCAAGCGGCGCGCCTGAATGTACCGGGCAACCGGCAGGCCGGTCAGCGCCTTGAACTGCCGCTGAAAATGAAACTCGGAAAAGGCCGCAACGGCGGCCAGCTCAGCCACCGGCAAGGGCGCGTCCAAATGGGTCTCGATATGGTCCAGCACCCGCTGCATCCGGGCCAGATAGGCGGCGCTGGCGGCACGCTTGCTCACAGCCGGACCAGCCAGCGCACGATCCGCCGGGTGCGATCGGAATAGAGCACAGGGGTGAAATAGTTTCCGGCCGCGCGCTTGCTGGCCTCGCCCAGGGTTGGATAGGGCAGCGTCAGCGCGGCCAGATCGCCGATCTTGCCGCCTTTGGCCATCGCCATCTGCCATGGGGCCAGCAGGTCCGCCGCGTGGGGGGCAAGGATACTGCACCCCAGGATACGGCCCTTGCGCCGCCCGACGCCCACCAGGGCGCGCACCAGCCCGGCCGGCTGACGTTCGGCAACGGCGCGGTCATTGCGGGCCAGCGGCCATTCGGCAACGGTATGGGCAATCCCCTGCCGATCCAGCTCTGCCGAGGTTGGGCCAATCCGGGCAAGTTCCGGATCGGTGTAGACGGCCACGGGCAAGCTGTCCGGATGGGCCTTGGCCGGCAGGCGGAACAGAATGTTGCGGATCACGATCCCGGCATGATACCCGGCCCGGTGCGTGGTGCCCTGCCCGCCGATGCAATCGCCAATCGCAAACACCCGCCGGTTGCTGGTGCGCAGACGCGCATCAACGGCGATTCCTCCCGCAATCCCGCCCAGTCCGTAAGCGATCCCTGCCGCCTCCAGGCCCAGCCCCTCCACAGCCGGTTGCCGCCCGGTGGCGATCAGCAGGTCGCTGCCATCAACCTGGGTGCCATCAGCCAGATGAACCGTAACGCCATCCGGCCCATGGGCAACCATGGCGACCGCCGCCCGTTCATGGACCGTGACCCCATCGGCGATCAGGTGCGCGCGCAGCGGTGCCACCAGGGCCGGTTCTTCCCGTGACAGCAGCGTGCTGCGCGCGATCACCGTCACCCGGCTGCCCAGCCGGGCATGGGCCTGCGCCATTTCCAGTGCAATCGCCCCGCCGCCCAGAATGACCAGGGCGGGGGGCAGGCGGGTCCGGCCGAACAGGGTTTCGTTGGTCAGGAAGGGGGCATCGGTCACACCAGGAATATCGGTCGGAATCGCCGGCCGCGACCCGGTGGCCAGCACAAACCAGCGCGCGGCAATCACCGCATCGCCCGCCGCCACCCGATCCGGGCCCAGAAAGCGGGCCGGTGCCTGGATCACCTGCACCCCCAGCTGTTCAAACCGCTCGACCGAATCATGGGGTGCGATAGTCTCAATCGCCTGCCGCACATGGCGGTAGAGGGCGGCATCGTCCAGCGCCGGATCGGCGCAGCGGATACCGAACGGTGCCGCGACGCGCATCTGGTGCAACTGCCGGGCGGCGGCAATCAGCGCCTTGGACGGCACACAGCCGAAATGCAGGCAGTCGCCACCCATCGCGCCGTCAATCACGCGGGGTTCGATCAACACCACCCGTGCGCCCATCTGCGCCGCGCCTGCCGCGACCGATAGGCCGCCGGAACCACCGCCGATCACGCACAGATCCGGGCGGATCTCTCTTGCCCCGATCATGCCGCCACCCCCCTCATGTCACTGTCCCCGCTTTCGTTTGATCCGGCGCCAGACGACCGGCAGCAGGGACAGGGCGGCCAGCCCCAGCAGGGGCAGCAGAACCTGCCATTGCCAGATTGCGCCGGACAGGCTGCGCAAGGCCATATCGGCCCCGCCCCTGTCATCCGCGCCGGCCTGCGGACCCAGCCGGGCCAGAATCTGCGACACGCCATTGCCCAGCCCGGCATAGACGAAGGTGCCGGGCAGGATGCCCAGCGCCGTGGTCCATAGGAAGGTGGTGGCGCGGATACGGGTGAAGGCCGGGGCCAGATTGACCAGCCAGAAGGGAAACAGCGGCACCAGGCGCAGCATCAGCAGATAGCTGGCGGCATTGCCTTCGATTTCGGCAATCAGCCGGTCCAGGCCAGAGCCAGTGTGGGCGCCAGCGCGGGATCGCAGCCGATCACCGATGGCATAGCGCGCCGCCAGGAAAACCGCCACCGCCCCCAGGCTGGCCCCGACGGCAATCAGCCCGGTCGCCCACAGGGCGCCGAACAGCCAGCCGCCGATAATCGTCAAGGGCAGGCCGACCGGCAGCGAAAAGGCCGTGACCAGCGCATAGAGCAGCAGGAAGCCCAGCGCCGTCGCCAGCGGGGCCGAGGCCCGCCAAGACTGGATTTCCGCCTGGTGGGCCACCAGCGCCTCGAAAGACAGAAGCCGATGCGCGCCACTGGCGATCACCAGCGCCAACCCCAGCGCTAGGACCAGCACCGGCAGCCAGCGGCGCAGGCGGATCATCGGGGATGGGGTGGGGGGTGCGGCCGTCATCAGCAAATCCGGTTCTGGGAAAACAAGGGCAGCGATGCCATAGTGCCAACCCTATTCGCCGGAACGCCGGCAGCGGTTACGAGGAGGGCGATGCCGGGGCCGCCCCGCCCGATCGGACAGCCCCATCAGACATAAGTTGACTCTGCCCCGGCAAGCCCCTATAGGTTTGCGCCGATTTTTTAGACCCGGAGTAACCACCGTGAAGCGCACTTATCAGCCCAGCAAGCTTGTCCGCAAGCGTCGTCATGGCTTCCGCGCCCGTATGGCAACCGTTGGCGGCCGCAAGGTCATCGCCTCGCGTCGTTCCAAGGGCCGTAAGCGCCTGTCGGCCTAAGGGATGCCCGGGACCGGCACGGTGATCGAACCATGCCAGACCCGGATTTCCGCGACCCGTCGAAGCAAGGCCCGCTGCCGGTCCTGAAAACCCGCAGCGACTTTCTTCGGGTCGCCGCCGCCAAGCGCAAATGGGCCTGCACCGGGGTTCTGGTCCAGGTTGCCCAGCGCAACAGCGACAGCCGAAAGACAAACGGATCTATGCCCGCCATCGGCACCGATGGGGCGGGCATTTCCGTTTTGCCGTCATCTGTTGCTGAACCGTCACCCAGTGACGCATCCGCCGGCGAA
Organism: uncultured Comamonadaceae bacterium; assembly: GCA_964428065.1. Classification (GTDB taxonomy): domain Bacteria; phylum Pseudomonadota; class Alphaproteobacteria; order Elsterales; family Elsteraceae; genus CAYRWZ01. Next base: position 16,193 of record CAYRWZ010000040.1, read on the forward strand.
ACGCTGCCCAGGGTTGGCTTTACCGCCAGCCGCAAGGTCGGCAATTCCGTGATCCGCAACCGGGCGCGCCGACGTCTGCGGGAAGCGGCGCGGCGTCTGCTGCGCGATCATGGCCTGCCCAGCCTGGATTACGTTCTGATCGCACGGGAAGCCACGGCGACCCGCGCCTGGGACGATCTGTTGGGCGATCTGCGCTATGCCATGCGCAAGCTGAACGCCTGGCGGGACTGATGGGCCATGACCAGACAGCCCCATCCATCCCAGAATTCTCCCAGTTTGGCGGCCCGTCTTGTCAGCCTGCCAGTTCACGCCTATCGGCTGGTGCTGTCGCCCCTGCTGCCCCCGGCCTGCCGGTTCGAGCCAAGCTGTTCCCGCTATGCGCTGGAGGCACTGGCCGTCCACGGCGCGCTGCGCGGCACGGCACTGGCGGTGCGGCGGATCTGCCGGTGTCACCCCTGGGGCGGCATGGGCTTCGATCCGGTCCCGCCGAAGGGCGCCGGCGCGGGATCTCCCGCATCTAAAATCGGCATGACCGCCGAAAAGACCGACAGTTTTTCGTGTCGTGGCATCGAAAAGCCGTCATCGGACTAGCGCGAAGCTGCGCAAGCCTCTATCTATCCCCCCGATCCATGGCCATGCGGGCCAGGGGGCGCATCGACAACCACACGAGTTCGACCCGGAATGGAACAGCGCAATCTGATTATCGCCTTCGTCCTGATGATCGCGATTCTGTTCGGATTTCAGATGTTTGTGGACCCTGCGCGCCCGCCTGCGCCGAAACCGGCCACGCAAACCTCTGCGGCAGGCACCGGCAGCACGGTCCCACAGCCGCAAGGCGCGATCCCCGGCGCAACGCCGCCCACCCTGGCCATGGCCCAGACCCGCGATGAAGTGCTGGCGCGCAGCCCGCGCGTCACCATCGACACGCCGCGCCTGAAAGGGTCCATCGCGCTGATCGGCGGCCGGGTGGACGATATCACCCTGCGCGGCTATCGGGAGCAGGTGGATCCAAACAGCCCACTGATCACCCTGCTGAACCCGTCCGGCCGCAGCGATGCCTATTACGCCGAAACCGGCTGGGTGGCGGCGGGCGATGCCAAGCCGGCCCTGCCCGGCGCCGATACCGTGTGGACCGCCGACCGCACCACCCTGACCCCGGCACAGCCCGTCACCCTGTCCTGGGACAATGGCCAGGGCCTGCGCTTCTTCCGGCAATATTCGATCGACGCGAATTATATGATCTCGGTCGCGCAGCGGGTGGAAAACTATGGCAGCGCGCCGGTCACCCTGTTCCCCTATGCGCTGGTGTCGCGCACCGGCAAGCCCCAGACGATGGATTTCTTCATCCTGCATGAAGGGCTGGTCGGCGTACTGAACGACACGCTGCGCGAACATAAGTATACCGACCTGCTGGAACCCCCGCCGGTCAGCGAGAAATCGCGCGGCGGCTGGCTGGGCATCACCGACAAATACTGGCTGGTGGCGCTGATCCCGAGCGCGCAGGAGGAGGTGCAGGCAACCTTCCGCGGCACGCCGCCGGCCGCCCCCGGAACGACGACCGCCGGCGCGGCCATCGGCGCGCCGAAGTTCCAGGTCGATTATCTGGGTCAGGGGCGGGAGATTGCACCGGGCGCAGCGGGTGAAGCCAATCACCGCCTGTTCGCCGGGGCCAAGGAAGTCAACCTGCTGCAAGACTACCAGAACACCCAGAACATCCATCGCTTTGACTATGCAGTCGACTGGGGCTGGTTCTTCTTCCTGACCCATCCGATCTTCTGGCTGCTGGATAAGATTCATAAGATCGTCGGCAATTTCGGCATCTCGATCCTGGTGCTGACCGTGATCGTCAAGGCGCTGTTCTTCCCGCTGGCCAACCGGTCCTATGGGACCATGAGCAAGATGAAGAAGCTGGCGCCGAAGATGCAGGAACTGCGGGAGAAGTACGGCGACGACCGGGTCAAGATGAACCAGGAGCTGATGGAGATTTACCGCAAGGAAAAGGTCAATCCGCTTTCTGGCTGTTTGCCGATCCTGGTGCAGATTCCGGTGTTCTTCTCCCTCTACAAGGTGCTGTTCGTCACCATCGAAATGCGTCACGCGCCCTTCTATGGCTGGATCAAGGACCTGTCCGCGCCTGATCCCACCACCATCGCCAACCTGTTCGGCCTGATCCCGTGGACGCCGCCGTCCTTCCTGATGCTGGGCGCCTGGCCGATCCTGATGGGCGTGACCATGTACGTTCAGCAAAAGCTGAACCCCGCGCCGACCGACCCGATCCAGGCCAAGATCTTCGGCCTGATGCCGATCATCTTCACCTTCATGCTGGCCAGCTTCCCGGCCGGTCTGGTGGGCCTGGAACAACCTGCTGTCGATCGCCCAGCAATGGGTGATCATGAAGCGCATGGGCGCGGCGTAACCCGGCCATGGCATTCGGTGAGAGCGAACAGGGCCCAAACCGCGAGGACCCGGCGCGCGAAGGGTTGACCCCGACCGATTGGGCAGCGGCCCTGGACGAAGGCCGCCGCCTGTTCCTTGGCCCGTGCGATTTCGTTGCCGGGGTACCGTCGATGGACGTGCTGCCACCGATGGGGCCGCAGGAAGTGGCCTTTGCCGGGCGGTCCAATGTCGGCAAATCCAGCCTGATCAACGCGCTGACCGGGCGCAACACGCTGGCCAAGACCTCGGCCACGCCGGGGCGGACGCGGCAGCTCAACTATTTCTCGCTCGGCGGGCAGCTGATGCTGGTCGATATGCCCGGCTATGGCTATGCCGAGGCGCCCAAGACCGAAATCGCCCGCTGGAACCGCCTGATCGACAGCTATCTGAAGGGGCGGCAGACCCTGCGACGGGTCATGGTGCTGGTCGATGCCCGCCATGGCATCAAACCAAATGATCTGGAAACCATGACCCAACTGGATAAGGCCGCCGTGCCCTATCAGGTTGTGCTGACCAAGATGGACAAGCTGAAAAAGGGCGAGCGTGACGCCCGCTTGGCGGAAACCAAGGCCGCCCTGGCCAAACGCCCGGCCGCCCATCCGGAAATCGTCGCCACCAGTTCGGAAACCGGCGAGGGCATTGCCGACCTGCGCGGCATTATCGGGTTGCTGCGCAAACTATAGGCCCCTGCTGCAAAAGCGCTGGCACTTGGCCGCAGCTTTGCCCATCATGCGCCCGGTTTCACACCGCCCGTCTGCGCCCTTGGCGTTCCGCCCGAATCCTGGGGTGCAGCAGGGCGCACCGCTTGACCTGCTCGCGATGGATCGCCCGATGACCGAGACCGCATCCACCTCTGCCCCAACTTCCGCCCAAACTTCCGCGCCCACAATCGACTGGCTGACCAAGGCCGGCATCCTGTCCGAAGCGCTGCCCTTCATGCGCCGCTTCGCCGGGAAAACCGTCGTGATCAAGTATGGCGGCCATGCCATGGGCGATGACAGCCTGGGCGATCTGTTCGCCCGCGATGTGGTGCTGCTGAAGCAGATCGGCATCAACCCGGTGATCGTCCATGGCGGCGGTCCGCAAATCGGCAAGATGCTGGAGCGGCTGAAAATCCAGAGCGAATTCATCGACGGCCTGCGCGTCACCGACAAGGCGACGGTGGAGATTGTCGAGATGGTGTTGGCGGGCAGCATCAACAAATCGATTGTTGGGGCGATCAACCGCGCAGGCGGCACCGCCGTCGGCCTGTCGGGCACCGATGGCACGCTGATTCAGGCACGCCGCCTGACCCGCACCAAGGTCGATCCCGACAGCAATATCGAAAAGGTGCTGGATCTCGGCTTCGTTGGCGAGCCGGAAGCGGTCAACCCGCATATCCTGTCGGTCTTCGCCCGGTCGGACATCATCCCCGTCATTGCGCCGACCGGCATCGGCAAAGATGGCGAAACCTATAACATCAACGCCGATACGGCGGCGGGCGCGATTGCCGGGGCGCTGGGCGCCACCCGGCTGTTGTTGCTGACCGATGTCAAGGGCGTGCTGGACAAATCCAAGACGCTGATCCCGGAGCTGACGCTGGAAGATGCCCGCCGCCTGATTGCCGACGGCACCATTTCCGGCGGCATGATCCCCAAGATCGAAACCTGCATGAGCGCCGTGCTGCAGGGGGTGGAGGCGTCCGTCATTCTGGACGGCCGGGTACCCCATGCCCTGCTGCTGGAAATCTTTACCGCCGGCGGGGCGGGCACCCTGGTCCGCCGCGCCGCCTGATCCCACATTCCCACCGCCCAGGTAAGAGACCCGCCATGTCCTTCGACCAAATCCGCACTGTTATCGAAACCGCCTGGGACGCCCGGGACGGGATCACCCCGACCACCGACGGCGATGTCCGCGACGCGGTAGAAGCCGCCCTCGAGGCGCTGGACCGCGGGATGCTCCGCGTGGCGGAAAAGGGTGCGGGCGGCTGGACAGTCAATCAATGGCTGAAAAAGGCCGTGCTGCTGTCTTTCCGGCTGAACGACATGAAACCGATTTCGGGGGCGCCGGGCGGGGCATCCTGGTGGGACAAGGTGGACAGCAAGTTCCTGGGCTGGGGCGAGGCCGAATTTCGCACGGCGGGGTTCCGCGCCGTGCCGGGCGCGGTGGCGCGGCGCGGGGCCTATATCGCCCCCGGCGTGGTGCTGATGCCCAGCTTCGTAAATGTGGGTGCCTATATCGGCGAAGGCACGATGATCGACACCTGGTCCACC
>CAYRWZ010000041.1:0-718 GCA_964428065.1 uncultured Comamonadaceae bacterium
GGGCGGCGGGCCGAACCGGATCGGCCAGGGGATCGAATTCGATTATTGCTGCGTCCATGCCGCCTATGCCCTGAAGGATGCGGGCATCGAGACGATCATGGTCAACTGCAACCCGGAAACCGTGTCGACCGACTACGACACCTCGGACCGGCTGTATTTCGAACCGCTGACCGCCGAAGACGTGATCGAGATCGCGCGGGTCGAACAGTCGCGCGGCACCCTAATGGGGGCCATCGTCCAGTTCGGCGGGCAGACGCCGTTGAAGCTGGCGGCGGCGTTGGAAAAGGCGGGGATTCCGATCCTCGGCACCTCGCCCGATGCCATCGACCTGGCGGAAGACCGGGAACGGTTCCAGGATCTGCTGTCCAAGCTGGGCCTGCGCCAGCCGAAGAACGGCACCGCCCGTTCGGCGGAGGAAGCGGAGCGGGTGGCGGAAAGCGTCGGTTACCCCGTTGTGCTGCGGCCGTCCTATGTGCTGGGCGGGCGGGCGATGGAAATCGTCCACACTGTCGATGGCCTGCGCCGCTATGTCACCAACGCGGTCAAGGTGTCGGGCAATAACCCGGTGCTGATCGACGGCTATTTGCGCGATGCGATCGAGGTGGACGTGGATGCGGTGGCCGATGGCACCGATGTCTGGGTCACCGGGATCATGGAGCATATCGAGGAAGCGGGCATCCATTCCGGCGACAGCGCCTGCGCCCTGCCGCCCTACAGC
>CAYRWZ010000041.1:728-17219 GCA_964428065.1 uncultured Comamonadaceae bacterium
TGGTCGAAGATAGCCGGCGTCAGACGGTGGAGCCGGCCCGCGCGCTGAAGGTGGTCGGCCTGATGAACGTGCAGTTCGCAGTCAAGGACCGCACGGTCTATGTGCTGGAGGTCAACCCGCGCGCCAGCCGCACGGTGCCCTTCGTCGCCAAGGCGACCGGCCATCCGATCGCCAAGATCGCCGCGCGCGTGATGGCGGGGGAAAAGCTGGCCGATCTGCCCAAGCCGCCGGCCACTCTGGGCCAGGTGGCGGTCAAGGAAGCCGTATTCCCGTTCAACCGCTTCCCCGGCGTCGATACCATCCTGGGGCCGGAAATGAAGTCCACCGGCGAGGTGATGGGCCTGGATTTCGATTTCGGCCGCGCCTTTGCCAAGTCGCAGATTGCCTCGGGCAACCACCTGCCCCTGCAGGGCTGCTGCTTCATTTCGGTCAAGGACAGCGACAAGCCGCAGATGCCGGATATCGCCCGGCAACTGATCGCGCTGGGCTTCCGCATTGTCGCCACCCGCGGCACGGCAGAGCTGCTGAAACAGGCCGGGATTGCCGCCACCGTGGTCAACAAGGTGCAGGAAGGCCGCCCGGATGTGACCGATGCCATGCGCAATGGCGAGATCCAGCTGGTCATCAACACGGTGGAAGGGCCACAGGCGACGGCGGACAGTTTCACCCTGCGCCGTGCCGCGCTGACCAACGGCATCGCCTATTTCACCACGGTGGCCGGTGCCCGTGCCGCCGTGCGCGGGATCGAGGCGCTGCTGGCGGAAAATGCCGCTGCGGGAGCCGTCGGCGGCGGGGCGGCCAAGGGCCTGTCGGTGATGCCGCTGCAACAGTATTTCGCCGCCGGGTTCTGATCCCGCAAGCCTTGGGAGGCCTTGGGTTTCGGGCTGCGGCTTGAAACCCGGCGAAAGGCGCGCTTATTATTGCGTGTGGAAGACCTTGCGCACGGACCCCGAAATCCGGGGTCCGGCCGGTCTTTCTTTGTGTGTTGGCCCGTTTGTGCCGGTACAATGGCCGGGCCGACCGCAGGAAAAGAGGCTGGAGAGGATTCGGACGGTATGGAAAAGGTGCCTATGACCGCAGGGGGCTATGCCCGTTTGCAGGAAGAGTTGAAGCATCTGAAGGCGACCGAACGGCCCGCGGTGATCCGCGCGATTGCCGAAGCGCGCGAGCATGGCGATTTGTCGGAAAATGCGGAATATCACGCCGCCCGCGAACGGCAGAGCTTTATCGAAGGCCGGATCGTCGAACTGGAAGATATGATCGCCCGCGCCGATGTGATCGACCCCAGCAAATTGTCGGGCGATACCGTGAAATTCGGCGCCACCGTCACCCTGGCTGATGACGATACGGGCGAAGAGCAGACCCTGCAGATCGTCGGGGCGTCGGAAGGCGATATCAAGGCCGGGCTGATTTCCGTGACCGCCCCGCTGGCGCGTGCGCTGATTGGCAAGGCGGTGGGCGATTCGGTCGAAGTTACCACCCCGCGCGGCCATAAATCCTATGAAGTGACCGCCATCGCCTTCCGGTAAGGCGGATGAAGGGGATTGGGGGGCGGCGACCGGCCGCCCCCTGTTTTATTTTACGGATCGACCGTCGCCACCTGGCCATCGACAATGTGAATGCGGCGGTCGGCGCGCCGGGCCAGGTCCATGTCGTGGGTCACGGCAATCACGCAGCGCCCGTCTTCTGCCGCAAGGCGGGTGAAACTGTCGAACACCAGCGCGGCGTTCTTCGTATCCAAATTACCGGTCGGCTCGTCCGCCAGCACGATATCCGGATCGTTGGCCAGCGCCCGCGCCACGGCCACCCGCTGCCGCTGCCCGCCCGATAGCTGGCCGGGCCGCTTGTCGGCATAGGCGGCGAGATCGAACCGCGCCAGCAGGTCCTGCGCCCGTGCCTGTTGCCCATCGGCGGACAGCCGGCCCAACTGCCGCATCGGCAGCAGCAGATTGTCGCGCGCACTGAATTCCGGCAGCAGGAAGTGGAATTGGAACACGAAGCCCAGCCGCGCCAGCCGCAGCCGGGCCAGGGCGTCGCTGTCCAGGGCGGCGGTGTCCTGACCGTCGATCAGCACCGTACCGCTGGTTGGCCGGTCCAGCAGGCCAAGGAGATACAGAAGCGAAGATTTGCCCGATCCGGACGGGCCGGTGATGGCCGTGAACTGGCCGCGCTGAAATTGGGCGGAGACATCGCGCACCAGGGCCACCGGTTCCCCATCGCCGATGATGCGCGTCACCGCCCGCGCTTCCAAAATGGGGGCTGGCGTGGTCATGCCGCGCCCCGCACGATATCGACCGGGTTCAGCCGGGCGGCGCGCCGGGCCGGCAGATAGGCCGCCAGCACCGCCGCTGCCAGCGAAACCGCGCCGCCGATCGCATAATGGGTCCAACTGCGATAGAGCACGAACCCTTCGGTCCGCACGAAGCCATCGACCGAAAAGCGCAGGCTGCCCAGGAATTCGACCAGCCCATAGCCCAGCGCCCAGCCGCAGACGACCCCGGCGCAGCCGACCAGCACCCCTTGCAGGACGAAAATCCCCTGCAGCACCCCCTCGCTGAAGCCGATGGATTTCAGAATGGCGATATCGCGGGCCTTTTCGTGGATGACCGTGGAAATGATGTTGAAGATGCCGAAGCAGGCGACAGTCAGAATTGCGCCGACCGTGGAATAGATGATCGCGTTCTGAATGACGAAGATGCCCAGGATGTTGGCATTGCTTTCCTCCCAGCTTTCGCTGCGATAGCCGATGCGTGCCTCGATCCCGGCGGCCACGTCGCGCGCGCGGGTCACGTCGTCCAGCTTGATGCGGATGCCGTTGACCACTTCGGGCCGGTCCATCAGCACCTGCACCCGCTTCAGCAGGGCATAGGCCTGGATATCGTCCAGCGCCACAATGCCGGACCGGAACACCCCCACCACCTTCATGCGGACCAGTATCCCGGCGGGGGAAGTGGCGGTGACCGTATCGCCCAGGCCGACGCCCAACTTGCGGGCAACGCCGTCGCCCAGGATCAGGCCGTTGGCGGTGGTGCGCAGATCGTCCAGCGATCCGGCGACCATATCCTTTTCCAGGTTGGTCACGCGCCGCTCCCGCTCTGGCTCGATGCCGTTCAGGGTGGCGGAAACATCCTTGGCCCCGTAATGCAGGAACACCTGCCCGGTCAGCACCGGGGCCACCCGCAGGCCCGGCTCCTCTGCCAGTGCGGCGACCAGGGTTCCGGCCTGGCGGATGCCCTTGCGTTCCTCCGTCGGGCGGACGCCGGTGATCGCCACCGCCCCGTCGGGTGCGGCCAGGTCCGCCGGTTGCCGCGGCGGGCGGCGATATTCGTCACGAATGACGATATGGGGGGAAGTATCGATCACCCGCGCGACAAAATCGCGCTGGAAGCCCTGCATCATCGACGACATGCCGATATAGAACCCCACGCCCAATGCCACCCCCAGCAGGGAGACCAGCGTTTGCCGTCGGCGCCCCAGCAGATGGGCGAGGGCGATGTCGAGGGCAAGGGTCAGGGTCGGCATCGCGTCTGCCGCTAGGGTGCCGTCGGCGGCGGACGGGGGGCGACCCGCTGCCCAGGCTTCAGCGTTGTCGGGGGATTGACGATCACGCTCTCTCCCTCTGCCAGCCCCATGCTGATCGAAACGCGGCTCTGGCCGATAATGTCCGGCGTCACGGATTGCGGCTGCGCCCGCCCGTCGCGCACCACCCAGACCCGTCCATCGCGCAGCGCGGCAGCGGGGATCAGCAGCGCATCGGCCTGCTGGCGTTCCACCAGATTGATTTCTGCCGACATACCGACCAGCAGGGGCGTATCGTCGGGCAGGGCAATGCGGACGCGGTAATTCTTGGTCACCGGGTCGCCCTTGGGCGTGATCTCCGCCACGGTGCCGGGCAGGGCGCGGTCGGGGAAGGCATCGGCCTTGATCAGCGCGGTCTGGCCGGGGCGCACACGGGGGATATCCTCCTCGTCCACATCGGCGGTGATGCGCAGCGGGCGCGGCTGGCCGATCCAGAACAGCACCTGCCGATTGTCCACCACCTCGCCGATTTCGCCATCCTGGCGCAGCACCGTTCCGGCAATGGGCGCGCGCAGGGTCAGATCGGCCAGATGCTGCCGCGCCTGGGCGATACCAGCCTGAAGCGCGCCCAGCTCGCTCTGCGCCCGGTCGCGGCTTTCGCGGCTGGCGAAGCCGCGTTCGACCAACTGGCCGATGCGGCGCAACTCTTCCCGCCAATAGCGTTCCCGCGCTTCCAGTTCGGCAATACGGGCCTTGGCTTCGCGGTCATCCAGCTGGGCCAGCGGCTGATCCTGGGTGACGGTCTGCCCGTCGCGCGCCAGAATCGCGGCCAGCCGCCCGGTGGTCAGCGGGGCAAGCCGCGCCCAGCTGACCGGCTCCACCACCCCGGTGGCATAGATTGCGGCAATCGCCGGGCCGCGCGTGACGGCGGCGGTATCGACCGGAATGGCCCGTCCCAGGGTAAAATAGGCAAGGCCGCCGCCGACGGCGGCCAATCCGGCCAGGGCCAAAAGCGCCGTTCGCAGCCGCACTGCCGCCCCTCCCTCGCCCGTGGGGGTTGTACCGTTGGTCGTATCCCGTCAGTCGGCCTTCGGATCGGTTCCGTCAACGGTGATCGGCACGCCGGGCAGATCCTTCGTGGTGCGCATCACCAGGGCCGATTTGACATGGCTGACATTCTTTGCTGCCGTCAGGCGGGTGGTCAGGAACTTCTGATAGGCGTCCCAATCTTCCGCCACGATTTTCAGCAGGTAATCCACATCGCCGGCCAGCATGCTGCAGGCGCGCACTTCCGGCCAGGAGCCGACCAGATCCTCGAACGCGCGCAGATCGGCCTCCGACTGGCTGCTCAGGCCGACCTGGGCGAAGACGGTGACGGCATAGCCCATCAATTCCGGGTTGATATCGGCATGATAGCCACGGATGAAGCCCGCCTTTTCTAGCGCGCGCACCCGGCGCAGACAGGGCGGGGCGGAAATGCCGACCCGTTCGGCCAGCTCGACATTGGTCATTCGGCCATTCGCCTGAAGATCCCGCAGGATGCGCCGGTCAATGCGATCCAGCTTCACGCGCCGCATAATCTGTCCCACCCCTTGCCGATGACGAAATTTTCTTATCGTGTTGCTAGATATACGACTGCGAACGCACCCCGTCATGCGTAAAGTGTACGAATGAAACCAATTTTGCCAAAACCCGTCCGGGACGGGGTCGGGGACGGGGAAGGAGACGCGAACGGGATGGCATCGCCGCCCCTGCGCATCCTGATCCTGTCCGACAACAAGGCCGGGACGCTCAATCAGGCGCGCGGTCTGGCCGAAGGGATACAGGACCGGATCGGCCCGCAAGTCTGTTCGGTCGAAACCATGCTGGCCCGGCCGCGCTGGCCCTGGTCCTGGCTGCCGGCACGCCTGTGGCTGGGCGCGCGCTGGGCCGCCCTGTTTCGCCGGCCCTTTCCCGATCTGGTGATTGCTGCCGGCCGGTCTGCCGTTGCCCCGGCGGCAGCGCTGCGCCGGATGAGCCGGGCTACCGGAGACGGGGCGACCAGGGTGGTCGCCCTGCAGGATCCGCGCCTGCCGCCGTCTGCCTTCGATCTGGTCATCCTGCCGGCCCATGATGGAATCACTGCCCCCGGCGTGCTGGTCACCACCGGCGCCTTGCATCGGGTGACGCCGGCCCGGCTGGCGGCGGCGGCGGACGAATGGCGCGACCGCTTCACCCCCCTGCCGCGCCCGTGGCTGGGCGTGCTGATCGGTGGTGCCAGCGCCCGCTATCGGTTTTCGGTCGGGGAAGCGGCGGCGCTGGGCCGCAATCTGGCCGCGCTGGCCCGGGCGACCGGGGGCCCGACCCCCGCCGCCGCCGCCCGCCGCACCCCGATGGACAGTCTTGCCGCCCTGCGCGCCGGGCTGGCAGTGGAGGCGGGGGGGCACCAGAAAGGTCTGGCCAGCCGCACCATCCTGTGGGATGCGCGCGATCCCGCGCCGCCGTCCGGCTTTGCCGACAATCCCTATTTCGGCATCCTGGCCTTGGCCGATGCGCTGCTGGTGACGGAAGATAGCGTGTCCATGGTATCGGAGGCCGCCAGCACCCGACGCCCGGTTTTCCTGCTGCCATTGCAGGGCAAGGCTGGAAAATTCGCCCGGTTTCACCACATGCTGGTCGCGGGCGGGCATGCGCGCCGGTTGCCGGGCGGACATGGGATCGACGGTGCGGGCGATCCGGCGTCGTGGTTAAACTGGCAGGCGGTGCCGCTGACGGATATGGACCGTGCCGTGACGGCCGTTCTGTCTCTGTTGCGCCAGCCGACGGAAAAACCCTTGCACACACCAGCCATTGGGCTATCACCCACGGATCATGGACACTAGCCCAATCACCCCCACCAGCCCAGTCGGCGGCGCCCAGCTTCCCGGCACCGGGCTTTCTGGCCCCCAGCTTCGCAGCGTCCAGCCGCCCCAGGATCCCCCCCGGCAGGAGCCGCCACCCGGTTCGGGTATTCCCTTCGCCGATAGTGCATCGCCGTTTCTGCGCCGCTGGGGCGGGGTGCTTGGCCTGCTGGCCCTGTGCCTGGTGCTGTTCCTGCCCGGCCTGTTCGTGCTGCCGCCCTTCGACCGCGACGAAGCGCGCTTCGCCCAGGCGTCCCGCCAGATGCTGGAAAGCGGCGATTTCGTCGAAATCCGCTTCCAGGATGAGCCGCGCAACAAGAAACCGATCGGCATCTATTGGGCGCAGGCCGCCAGCGCCAGCCTGTTCGGCGGGCAAACCGCGCCGATCTGGGCGCATCGCCTGCCGTCCACCCTGTCGGCGATTGCGGCGGTTTTGCTGGTCTTCTGGGGCGCGCGCCGATTGTTCGAGGATCGGACGGCGTTTCTCGCCGCCTCGCTGCTGGCTGTCTCGCTGCTGACGGTGGTGGAGGCGCATCTGGCTAAAACCGATGCCGCCATGCTGGCCGCCACCTGCGCGGCGCAAATGGCGGCGGCCCTGCTTTATGTCCGCAGCCGCGACGCCGCAGCGTTGCCCCAGCTGGGCGGGGCGGCGGTGCGCTGGGGGCTGCCGCTTCTGTTCTGGACTGCACTTGGCATCGGTGTGCTGCTCAAAGGGCCGGTGACGCCGATGGTCACGCTGCTGACGCTGCTGGCCCTGGCGGTGGCAGACCGGTCGGCACGCTGGATGCTGGCCCTGCGGCCGCTGATCGGCCTGCCACTGGCGGCGCTGATCGTCGCCCCCTGGTTCATCGCCGTGACCCAGGCGACCGACGGCACCTTCGTTGCCTCCGCCGTCCAGCAGGATCTACTGCCGAAGCTGATCGGCGGCCATGAATCCCACGGTGCGCCGCCCGGCCTCTATCTGGCCTTGCTGCCCTTGTGCTTCTTCCCCGGCGTTCTGTTCCTGGTGCCCGCCCTGCGCGAAGCCTGGGCCAACCGCGTCGCCCCGGAAACCCGCTTTGCCCTGGCCTGGCTGATTCCGTCCTGGCTGGTGTTCGAGGCGATTCCGACCAAGCTGCCGCACTATGTCCTGCCGATGTATCCGGCCCTGGCGCTGATCGTTGCCGCCCTGGTGATGGATCGGGAGCGCCGGGACAGTCTGGCGCGCTGGTGGGCGCGGCTGCCGCTGGCGCTGTGGGCGATTGTTCCCCTCGCCCTGGCGGGGATCGCCGTCGGCGCGCCCTGGTATCTGGATGGAGGGTTCAGCCCGGCTTCGGTAATTCCGGCCCTGGTGGCGCTGGTCGGCGGCGGGCTGGCCCTGCGCTTTGCCTGGCAGACCGATGCCCATAAGGCGATTCTGGCCGGGATCGCCACCGCCACGCTGACCTATGGCATGATTCTGGAAACGGTGCTGCCGCGCATCGACGGGTTCTGGCTGTCGCGTTCGGCGGCCGAAATGCTGGTCCCCCATCGCGAGGGTCGGGAAACCATCGCCAGCGCTGGATATACCGAGCCGAGCCTGGTGTTCCTGCTGGGAACCGAGACGATCCTGACCGGCGGGCAGGGCGCGGCAGAGGCGCTGGCGGCGGGCGCCGCCCGCTATGCGCTGGTGGCCGACCGGGAGCGCGATGCGTTTCAATCCACCCTTACCGCGCGCGGGGTTGCGGCAGAGGCGATCGACGCGCGGCGCGGCTATAACTATTCCAAAGGGCGCTGGGTGACGTTGGCGCTGTATCGACGGACCGGGCCATAAGCCATGACCCCTGTTCCCGCTTCCAAATCCCGCGCGGTCAGCACCGGGTTCATTTTGTATCTGGTCGGCATGGCGGCGACGGCCTTCCTGTTCCTGTCGATGCCGCAGATCGATCTTTCTGTCTCTGGTCTGTTCGTCACCGACGGGCAGGGTTTCGCCCTGGGGCGTCAGCCGCCCTTCACCTGGCTGCACGATGCGGTGCCGCCGATTCTGGGTCTGGCGGTGGTGGCGGTGCTGGCGCTGGCGTTGCTGCGCCGCCTGGCCGTGGTCAAGGCGGTGTATCTGCTGCTGGCCCTGGCGCTGGGGCCGGGGCTGCTGGCCAATACCATCCTGAAGGATAATTGGGGGCGCGCCCGCCCGGCCCAGATCACCGAATTCGGCGGCACGCGGACGTTCACGCCGCCGCTGCTGATGGCGGATCAGTGTGCCAAGAATTGCTCCTTCGTCTCTGGCGATGGCGCGGCGGGGTTCGCCGCCATTGCCTTTGCCCTGCTGGCCGCCCGGCGGCGGGCATTGGCGCTAACGGCGGCGATTGGTGTCGGGCTGCTGTTCGGCGGCAACCGCATTCTGCAGGGCGGGCATTTCCTGTCCGATGTACTGTTCGCCGGATGGTTTGTCGGCGGACTGTCCTGGCTGCTGTACCATCTGTTTTTCGGCGATGGCTGGCCAGTGCGCCTGCGTGCCTGGCTGGCCACCCGCTGGCTGGCGGAGCATGGCGGTGGTGCCGTCGGCCGCTGGCAGGTGCTGGCGCTGGCGGGTCTGCCGCTTGCGCTGGTGGCGGTGCCGGCGGCGGACCGGGATATCGCGGTCTGGGCGCGCGGCTTTTCGCCCGAGGTGCATGAAGCGTTCAAGACCATCACCCAGTTGGGTGTTTCGACTGGCTGGCTGGTCGGCAGCGCTGTGCTGGCGCTGTTGTTTGCTGGGCTGGCGCGCTGGGCCGCACCTGGCGAGGCGAAACAGCGCTGGCGCGACCGGGCCGTGACCAGCGGGTTCATCTTCGTTGCCACCGGCCTGGCCGGGGCGGTGAACTCCCTGCCGAAATTCCTGATCGGCCGCACCCGGCCCAAGCTGTTCTTCCAGGACGGGGCCTATAGCGTCGAATTCTTCCGCACGGCGGCCGATTACGTCTCGATGCCGTCGGGCCATACGGCGACGATTTTCGGTCTCGCCACCGCGCTGGCGCTGCTGGTGCCGCGCTTCGGCTGGCCCCTGCTGCTGTCGGCGGCGCTGATCGGCAGCAGTCGGTTCTTAATCAACGCCCATTGGCTGTCGGATGTGATTGTCGGCGCGCTGCTGGGCAGCGGGGTGGCCTTGCTGGTCCACCGGCTGGCGCTGGCGCGCGGTCTGGACCCGCACCGGGCGCTGGGCGGATGGAATTCGGCGATAAATCGCCAACATTCTGCTGAAAAATCCGGCAAGTCTCTTGTGCCGGGCGGCGGCGGAAGTTAGGTTAAACTCTTGTAAATTTGGGAAAAGATCGATGGGCGCGACGCGGCACACCAAGGTTCTGATCATCGGCGCGGGTCCGGCGGGCTATACCGCCGCGATTTACGCCGCCCGCGCCAATCTGAAACCGCTGATCGTGACCGGCATGCAGCCGGGCGGCCAGTTGACCATCACCACCGATGTCGAGAACTATCCCGGCTTTGCCGATGTCATCCAAGGCCCCTGGCTGATGGAGCAGATGCAGAAACAGGCAGAGCATGTCGGCACCGAAATCGCCTATGACCTGATCACCGAGGTGGAGTTCACCACCCGGCCGTTCCGCGCGGTGGGCGACAGCGGCACGATCTATACCGCCGATACAGTGATCATCTGCACCGGCGCCCAGGCGCGCTGGCTTGGCATCCCGTCTGAAGAGACCTTCCGCGGCGGCGGTGTTTCAGCCTGCGCCACCTGCGACGGGTTTTTCTTCCGGGGCAAGGATGTGGCTGTTGTCGGCGGCGGCAACACGGCGGTGGAAGAGGCGCTGTATCTGACCAACCACGCCAGCACCGTCACCCTGATCCACCGGCGCGACAGCCTGCGGGCCGAAAAGATCCTGCAGGACCGCCTGTTCGCCAATCCGAAGATCCGCGTGATCTGGGACCATGTGGTCGAGGAAATCGTGGGCGATGGCACGCCCCCGGTCGTGACCGGGCTGCGCCTGAAGCACGCCAAGACTGGGGCAGACCAGCACATTGCCGTCGATGGCGTCTTCATCGCCATCGGCCATGTTCCGGCAACCGAATTGTTCAAGGGCAAGCTGGATCTGGATGCGGAAGGCTATCTGCTGACCCGCCCGGATTCGACGGCCACCACCATCCCCGGCGTCTTTGCTGCGGGTGATGTGAAGGACAAGGTGTTCCGCCAGGCGGTCACGGCGGCCGGGATGGGCTGCATGGCGGCGCTGGAGGCTGAACGCTTCCTGGCCCATGGGGCAGGGGTGCAGGCGGCGGCAGAATAGCGCCGCAGGGAAAGGCCGTAAGGGCCAGGGTCGCGTATAACGATAATCCCGGGAAGCCGGGGCGGAGGGTCGCATGGACTGGGACAAGTTGCGGGTGTTTCTGGCAGTGGCAGAGGCGGGCAGCTTCACCCATGCCGGCGAGAGCCTGAACCTGAGCCAGTCGGCGGTCAGCCGCCAGATCAGCGGGCTGGAGGATAGCCTGTCGGTGCCGCTGTTCCACCGCCATGCGCGCGGCCTGATCCTGACCGAACAGGGTGAGTTGCTGTTCCGCACCGCCAAGGAAATCTTCGCCAAGCTGGCGATGACCGAGGCAATGTTGAACGAAAGCAAGGACCGGCCCAAAGGCCCACTCAAGGTGACGACCACGGTGGCCTTCGGGTCAACCTGGCTGGCCCCGCGCCTGAACGAGTTTCTGGAACTGCATCCCGATATCTCGCTGACCCTGCTGCTGGACGATGACGAGCTTGACCTGTCAATGCGGGAGGCCGATGTCGCGATCCGCATGACCGCGCCGCGCCAGGGCGATCTGATCCAGCGGCACCTGACCACCTTCCATTTCCACCTCTATGCCTCCAACGCCTATCTGGAAAAGCATGGGGTGCCGCGCGACATTCCCGATCTGGGCACGCACCGGCTGATCGTCTATGGCGAAGGGGTGCATCCGCCCTTCCCGGAAGTGAACTGGGTGCTGCGTGCGGGCGGGCACGATTTCCACAATCGCGCGGTGCTGAAGGTCAACAACTTTTATGCCATGTGCCGGGCGGTCGAAGCGGGCCTCGGTATCGCCGCGCTGCCGGATTACATGGCGGCGGAAGCCAGCGATCTGGTCCGCCTGCTGCCGGAACTGGAGGTTCCGTCGGTGCAGGCCTATTTCGTCTATCCGGAAGAATTGCGCAATTCCAAGCGCATTTCGGTCCTGCGCGACTTCCTGCTGAAGAAAGTGTCTTCGCAGCAGTTTTAGGCCCGGCTTTGCGCAGTGCCCTTGCACTGCCTTGGTTTTGCCCCAGCTTGACCCTATTCCTGCATCCCGGTAACCCGGCCCAACAGCCGGGCCAAAGGATGGATAGGGCTAATTCTCGGGAGACCGCCGCCATGCTGATCAAACGCCGCAAGGGATGGGAACTGCCGGACAGTGCCGCCACGCCGGAGCATCTGGTGCTCGACCGGCGCAGCGTGTTGCGCGGGGTTGCCGGAAGCGCGATGGGAAGCATGATGGGCGGGCTGATCGTAAGCCCGGCTTTGGCCCAACGGGTCGGCGGCTTTCCCTATCCGCGCAATGCGGCCTTCACGCTCGACCGCCCGATAACGGACGAGGATGCCGCCACCACCTACAATAATTTCTACGAATTCGGCTCGCAGAAATCGATTGCCCGCGCGGCCCAGCGGCTGAAAACCGATCCCTGGACCATCACCATCGACGGGCTGGTCGAAAAACCGATTGAAATCGGGTTTGCCGATCTGGCGGCCCGGATGCAGCAGGAAGAGCGGTTGTACCGCCACCGCTGCGTCGAAGCCTGGGCGATGGCGGTGCCGTGGACCGGCTTCACCTTGAAACAGCTGGTGGAGTTTGCGCGGCCCTTGTCCGGCGCGAAATATGTGCGCTTCGCCACCTTCAAGAATGCCGACATGGCCCCCGGACAGCGCCAGGTCTGGTATCCCTGGCCCTATATCGAAGGGGTGACCATGGCAGAGGCGGCCAACGATCTCGCCTTCCTGGTCACCGGCGTTTACGGCAAGCCGCTGCCCAAGCAGATGGGCGCGCCGCTGCGGCTGGCCCTGCCGTGGAAATACGGCTTCAAGTCGATCAAGTCGATCGACCGCATCACCTTCACCGATA
This sequence comes from uncultured Comamonadaceae bacterium, assembly GCA_964428065.1. Classification (GTDB taxonomy): domain Bacteria; phylum Pseudomonadota; class Alphaproteobacteria; order Elsterales; family Elsteraceae; genus CAYRWZ01. Next base: position 13,202 of record CAYRWZ010000041.1, read on the forward strand.
CCCGCCCGGTCAGCTTCTGGGAGGAAGTCCAGGGATCGGAATACGGCTTCTGGGCCAATGTGAACCCGGAGGTGCCGCATCCGCGCTGGAGCCAGGCGCGGGAGCGGATGCTGGGCACCGGGGAATACCGCCCGACGCAGATCTTCAATGGCTATGGCGATCAGGTCGCCCACCTGTATCGCGGGCTGGAGGGGGAACGGCTGTATCTCTGAGGGTCAGCCTGCTCAAACCCCGCGACGGATGCCCAGTTCGCCCAGCGCCGCCCGCGCCACCACAAAGCCGGAATGCAGCGCCAACCCGCCCATCACCCCAGCGACCAGCAGGTCGGGCAGGGCGGACCCGCTGGCGAATACCCCGGCAGCAGCAGCCATGATGGCCAGATTGCCCAGCGCATCGTTGCGGCTGCACAACCAGACGGCGCGCATGTTGGAATCGCCGGTGCGGTGCTGATACAGCAATAGGGCGACCAGCAGGTTCACCGCCAGCGCCATGAACCCGACAATCCCCATGGTCAGGGGTTCGGGGGATGCGCCGGACCAGAGCCGCCACAGGGCTGCGCCGGTGACATAAGCGCCGAAGCCCAGCATCGCCGCCGCCTTCAGCAGGGCCGTGCCGGCACGCCAGCGCAGGCTGCGGTTGAGGACATAGAGCGCCAGGCCGTAATTGGCCGCATCGCCCAGGAAATCCACTGCATCGGCCAGCAGCGACAGCGACCCGGCCTGAATCCCGGCACCGATTTCCACCGCGAACATGGCCGCGTTCAACACCAGGGCAATCAGCAGAATACGGCGATAGGACAGGCCGTCAGAGGATTTCGGCGGGGGCGGCGCGGCGCAGCACTGTCCGGACATCAGCAGGTCTCCTCAGGTTATGGGGCGGGCAATGGATCGGGCAGGGGGTCGGGCGATGAGCCCTCGGCCACATGGTCCAGCATGTCGCGGATCACGCAGCGGATATGATCGTCGGCCAGGGTATAGAAAACCTGCTTGCCGCGCCGTTCGGCCTCAACCAGCCGCGCGGCCCGCAACAGGCGCAAATGGTGCGATACCAGGGTTTGCGACAGGCCCGCCCCCTCGGCCAGCGCGCCGACTGATTGCGGGGCATCCAGGCAGGCCAGAACCAAACGCAGCCGGTTTGGCTCCCCCAGCAGGCGGAAGATATCGGCCAGTTCCGCCAGATGATCGGCCGGATGGGTTTCATATGATTGATTGTTCATATGAGCAATCAATCATATGAACGTCTGTTGGTCAATACGAAATATTCGGGGCGGGATTACCGCGGGGCATCCAGGGCCTGGCGGATGAAATGGCCGCCGGCTTCCAGCCCTTCCTGATCGATGGAATGGGCAAGGCCGGGCCGCATCACGGCCCGAACCGGCACACCCAGCGCGGTCAACGCCTGTTCGGCCAGGGGCAGGGCCTGGGGCGGTACCACCGTATCCTCCGCCCCATGGACCAGCAGAACCGGCGGGCGGGCGGTGATTTCCTGCATGGCGGCTTCGGGGGCGATCAACATGCCGGAATAGCCGATGATCGCCGCCGGGGCGGCCTTGCGGCGCAACCCGCAATGCAGCGCCATCATGCAGCCCTGCGAGAACCCGACCAGGATCAGCCTTCTATCGTCCAGGCCGCGCTTCGCCAGTTCGGCATCCAGAAACGTGTCGATCAGCGGGGCGGCCCGCCGGGCACCGGCCAGGCGCGATGCCGGCGACAGATCCTGCAAGCTGAACCACTGCCGCCCGAACGGCGCCATATCGAAGGGAAACGGCGCATCGGGGGACAGAAACTCTGCCTCCGGCAGCAGGTCTGCCCAATAGGGGGCAAGGCCGATCAAATCCTGTCCATTGGCCCCCACGCCGTGCAGCAGCACCACCAGTGCCTGCGGCGCGGCACCCGAACGGGCGGGCTGGGTGTAGATCTGATCGATGATGCCGACGCTCATGCCTGTTTTCCTTTGGGCTTGGTTTTGGGTTTGGGGGATTTTGGCTTTGCCGTTGGCTTGGCGGCCGGACGGTCCGCCAGGACCGAGACGGCATCGCGCCGGGTCAGATCGTGATAATAGTGCCAGCAGAACAGCGCCGCCGCACCGCGATGGGGGGCCCAGGCCTCTGCCAGCGCGCGGCACTCGCGGCCCTTGGGCCGTTCCGGCAGGCCGCGGATATGCCCGGCTGCCACCGCCAGGGCCAGATCGTCGGCCGGCCAGACATCCGGCCGCCCCATGGCGAACAGCAGATAGATTTCCGCTGTCCACCGGCCTATCCCTTTCACGGCGGTCAGATGCTCAATCACCGCCTCATCCTCCAGCCGCTCCAGCCCGGCGAAATCCAGGCTGCCCTCGGCGGTACGGCGGGCCAGATCCAGGGCATAGCTGCGCTTCTGCAGCGACAGTCCGGCGGCCTTCAGCATTTCGTCCCCTGCGGCCAGCAGGGTTTCCGGCGTCAGCGGGTCGATTGCGGCCAGCAGGCGGTTGCGGATCGCGGTCGCCGCATGGGTGGAAACCTGCTGCGAAATGATGGTGTTCAACAGGGCATGGAAGCCGCCATCACGCCGCCGGATTTCCGGGTGCCCCAGCCGGGCCAGCCCGGCCGCCACGGCCGGGTCCAGCGCGGCCAGTGCCTGCAAATGGCGGTCCAGATCGGCCTGGGTGTCCAGGCGCGGCGGCAAGGACGTGTCAGAAGGGGCGGCAGTGGGTGAAAGCGCAGTCATGGGCCGCATCCTGCGGGCGAGCGGACGGCTTGGCAATCCGCTTTCTTGCACGCCGATGCAGGGGGCTTGCCGTTTCGCCACGGGTGACGGAGCATTGCGGCATGAACCCGTCTTTTCCCTCCAGCCTTGGCCCCTCCAGCCTTGGCCCCGCTAGCCTTAACCCTGGCCCCAGCCACTGTACCCGCTTTGCGCCCAGCCCGACCGGCCATCTGCATCTGGGCCATGCCCATGCCGCCTTGTTTGCCGCCGCCGCTGCCGGGCCGGATGGGCAGTTCCTGCTGCGGATCGAGGATATCGACCCGGTCCGCTGCCGGCCGGAGTTCATCGACGCGATCTATGAGGATCTTGCCTGGCTGGGCCTGATCTGGCCGCAGCCGGTGCGGCGGCAATCGCAGCATCTGGCCGAGTATGCGGCGGTGCTGGACGGGTTGCGGGCGCGCGGCCTGATCTATCCCTGTTTTTGCACCCGCAAGGATATCGAAGCAGAGATCGAGCGCGCCGGGCATGCCCCCCACGGCCCGGACGGGGCGCTCTATCCCGGCCTGTGCCGCGCCGTGCCGGAGGCAGAGGCCGAACGGCGGATCGCGGCGGGGGAAGCCCATGCCTGGCGGCTGAACATGGCGCAGGCGCTGGCTTCCGCATCCGCCACGGCCCACGCGCCGCTGTCCTTCACAGAACACGGCCCGGACGGTACGGGCGCGGCGGTCATCCCCGCCGATCCGGCCCAGTTCGGCGATGTTGTGCTGGCGCGCAAGGATGTTCCGGTCAGCTATCACCTGGCGGTGGTGTGGGACGACGCCGTGCAGGGGATAACGCTGGTGACGCGCGGGGTGGATCTGCGTCCCGCCGCCCATTTGCACCGGCTGTTGCAGGCCCTGCTGGACCTGCCCGTGCCGGACTATCGCTTCCACCCGCTGTTGCTGGGCCCCGATGGCAAGCGGCTGGCCAAGCGCGACCGGGCCGCCACCCTGCGGGAGATGCGCGCAGCCGGAATGACGCCGGATCAGGTGTTCGATCAGCTGCGCAGGTCACCCACTTTGGTGTAATGGGGAGAGGGTTGAGTGGCGGCCGGTGGCGCTGCGTCCTGCCGGATGCGAACCATGCCGACCCCCGCCGCGATCACCACCAGGCAGCCGATTGCCTGCCCCGGGCTGGGCATGGTGCCGAACGCAAACGCATCGGCCGCCAGGGCAAAGACCGGATAGAGGAAGGCGAGCGCGGCAATCATCGGCGTCGGCAGCCGGGCATAGGCCCGATACAGCATTAGATACATCGCGGCGGTATGGATCAGGCCCAGCGCCACCACCGACCCC
>CAYRWZ010000041.1:17229-18127 GCA_964428065.1 uncultured Comamonadaceae bacterium
CGACTTGCGTGTGTCGCGCTACGCGCTCTGCCGTGCCTTCGGCCGGGATCGCCGACAGCAGATTGCCCCCGGTGGCTGCCAGCGCCAGCGGCAATAACAGCACAACGCCCAGGGCCAGTTGCACGAGGGATGTTTCCAGCGGCGGTAATGGATTGCCCCGACCGGTATTCCGCCCGGCCGCCTTGGCCGCCAGCGTGGCCCCGGCATAGCCGACCGCCGCCAATGCGGCGAGGGCGAAACCTGTCAGAGTGCTTTCGTTAAGGGTGCTTTCAGTCAATAAACCTGGCCCGGTCTGCAAACTGCCCAGCAGGGCATCGGCCCCGCCCATGACCAGCGCCAGACCGATGAATCCGGTGGCGATCAGCGCCAGGCGCTTCGGGCCGACCGGATCGCCGAACAGAACCGCCCCGCCCAGCACCACCAGAAATGGCTGGATGTGATAGATCACCACAGCCAGGCCAATCGGCGCACGCTGAAACGCGGCAAACAGGGCCACCCAGTTCGCCACCAGAAACGCCGCGCCCAGTGCCGCCAGCGCCACCCCGCGCCGCGACCATGCCCGTTTTGTCCCATGCCCCGCCACGGGTTGTCCGGCCTGCATCCACACATGGCGGATCAGCCACACGGTCCCCAGCGCCACCCCGCCGATCAGGCATCGATAAAAGACGATCACCAATGGCGGGGCCTGAACCAGCACGACCAGCAGGCCGATGCTGCCCGACAGGGCCATGGCCGCAATCATCAGTCCCATGGCGCCGAGATCGGCGGATGGGTGGGGTTTTATGGGGGTCATGACGCTGCTCCCGGCAAATTAACTCTGGTCAAGTGTGGCCGGGCGCAGCAGGCTGAACCAGTCAATCTTCCTCACCTGACGCATGAGTGTAGATCATGGAAGCCG
>CAYRWZ010000041.1:18137-20788 GCA_964428065.1 uncultured Comamonadaceae bacterium
TCATGGATTGGGCGCAGCTTCCCCCCTTGTCGGCCTTACGGGTCTTTGCCGCTGCCGCGCGGCTGGGCAGTTTTACCCGGGCGGCGCAGAGCTTGAACCTGACGCAAAGCGGCGTCAGCCATCAGATCCGCTTGCTGGAAGCGCGGCTGGGCACCGCCTTGTTCGAACGGGTCGGGCGCGGCGTGGTGCTGACCAAGGCGGGGGCGGAACTGGCGGCCACGGTCGGCGATGCGCTGACCCGGATGCAGGAGGCGTGCGCCCGCATCGCCCGCCATTCCGCCGACGGCGATCAGGTAACTCTCGCCACTTTTTTCACCCTGGCGGCGAAATGGCTGGTGCCACGGCTGGCGCAGCTGCCCGATGGGCTGCTGCCGCCGCGCATTTTGGCCAGCACCTCCCTGACCGATCTGGCAGCGGGGGAGGCGGATCTGGCCCTGCGCCACGGGCTGCCGGACGATCCGTCTTTAACGGGCGGCGGCATGACGGCCGGGGGGCTGATCTGCCGCGATCTGGGGGACGAGGCCGTGTTCCCCGTGGCCGTGCCCGACCTGGCGGCGCGCTTGACCGGGCCGAAGGATCTGGCACGCCAGACATTGCTGGAGGATGAGGGGATCAACCTGTTCCGCGACCAGCCGGATTGGCCGGGCTGGGCGCAGCGGGTGGGGGTCGATCTGGCAGCCGCCCGCCGCCGCCGCTTCAACAGCACACTGCTGGCCTATGAAGCCGCGCTGGACGGGCAGGGCGTGGCGCTGGGCCGGATGCCGCTGGTGGCGCGCGATCTGGCGGCGGGGCGATTGGTGCGCCTGCCCCTCTGGCCGCAGGGTTCGGGGGGCGGCGCATGCCGATCCGACCGCCGCTATTTTCTGGTCCTTGCCGCCGAAGCGCGGCGCCGGCCCGCCGTGCGCCGGCTGGCGGAATGGCTGGAGAGCGAATTTCAGGGATCAAAGGATGGCGATAACCAGCCGCCGGTCTCCAGCCCGTGATCCCGCACCAGGGCGGCCACAAGCGCCGCGCGCAGGGCCAGGGCCGGGCCGATGGCATAGGATCGGCCCTCTGCCGGCAGATCGGGGCCGTCGATCCGGCCGATGGGCTGAACGATCATCACGCTGTTGGTCAGCACCGGGACATCGGCCGCGATCAGATCGGTCAGGGCAATCGGCCGTTCCACCACCCGCCAGCCCGATTGGGGCGCAACTGTCAGCAGGCGTGCGCGCAGGGTGCCGGGCAGGCAGCCGCTGGCCAGCGGCGGGACGATCACACGATCCCCTTCGATCAACGCCAGATTGGAATAGCTGCCGCTGGCGAAGCCGCCTGCGGGATCGCGCATCAGCGCTTCGGCCGCGCCGGCGGCCTCGGCCTGCCGCATGGCCAGGATGCTGGTCAGATAGTTCCCGGCTTTGATTGCGGCCAGCGGCGATCCGGTCGCGCAGCGTTGCAGATCGGTCGTCACCACCCTCAACCCGGTGCGCAGGCGATCCGCCGTCGGCGGGCGCGGCGGCGACCAGGTGATCAGCATCTGCGCCGGACCCAGCCCCGCGGTTGCCAGACCGCGTTCCCCCGGCCCGCGGCTGACCGTGATACGCAGGATGCCGCCGAGGTCACTGCCTCGGCTGTTAGCGGCCAGCACATCGGCCACAATCGTCTCCAGCCGGTCGAGATCGCGCGGCGGCGTCATGCCCAGCACGGCCAGGCCCCTGTCCAGCCGCGCCCGATGGGCGGGCAGATCCAGCGCCTGTCCGGCCACCGCCGATACCGTCTCGAACACGGTATCGCCATACAGAAACCCGCGATCCTGCGGCGCAATCGTCACCGCATCCAGCGGGATCAGCACGCCGTCCTGCCAGGCGATAGTGCAGGCGATAGTGGCCGGGTCGTTCATGGCTGCGTCCGTGCAATCGGGCAGGTGGGGCTGTCCCACAGGCTGCGGGGCACCAGCACCGGCAGGGCGCGCGGCAGCACCCGATAAACCAAGGGGGCGGGCAGCACCATCACCTCGCCGTCATTGGCGGCCAGCAATCGGCTGCGCCCCCGCCCCACGGCTATTTCGGTGACCGCATAGCGATGGAAGGCGCGGTCGGCGTTCCAGCGCCCCATCACCATGCGGACCGCCAGAACCGGCAGATACCAAGGGCTGCGGTGCCGGGCGACATAGACCCCCAGCACGCCTTCATCCAGCCGCGCGCGGGTCAGAAACTCCCCGGCCTGCTCGGCATACAGATTGTTCGATACCACCAGCGTCAGCGCGCGCAGCTGCCGTGTCCCTTGCGGGGTTTCGACACTCAGCCGGATGCGGCGCGACCGTGTCATCACGTCCCAGATCGCCTTGGCATAGCGCCACCAGCGCAGTGGCGCGCGCACCCCGCGCAACCGGCCGCGATGATAGGACAGGCGCGGGATCAGCCCCAGGGCCGATTGGCACAGGAATATCCGGCCATTCACCTCTGCCGCGTCGATCCAGGCGCGCTCCCCCGCCAGCATATCGTCCAGGGCGGTCAATGGGTCGGAGACGATGCCCAGCGACCGGGCCAGCAAGTTCAGGGTGCCGAGCCGCAGGACCCCCAGGGGAATCCGGGCGGCGATCGCCCGTTCCGCCGCCGCTGTGATCGTGCCGTCCCCGCCGCCGACGATCACGGCGCCGGCCGCGCCCGCCC
>CAYRWZ010000042.1:0-11716 GCA_964428065.1 uncultured Comamonadaceae bacterium
GGTCTGCATCGGCTCGTGCACCGACTTACGCGGAATGATGCCCGGGGCCTTGACTTCGACGCGGCTGCGCTTGGCACCGGCGATCGGCCCTTTGCCGTCGATCGGGTTGCCCAGACCGTCAACCACGCGGCCGAGCAATTCCTTACCCACCGGCACATCGACGATGGTGCCGGTCCGCTTCACGGTGTCGCCGTCGCGGCTCGCGCGGTCGTCGCCGAAGATCACGACGCCGACATTGTCCGATTCCAGGTTCAGCGCCATCCCGCGAACGCCGTTGGGGAATTCCACCATCTCACCGGCCTGGACCTTGTCCAGCCCATAGACGCGCGCGATACCGTCGCCGACGGACAGGACCTGCCCGACTTCCGCGACTTCCGCGCTGGCGCCAAAGTTGGCGATCTGGTCTTTCAGAATGGCCGAAATTTCGGCGGCACGGATTTCCATCAACCAACTCCCTTCATGGCGAGCTGCAGGCGCATCAGCTTGGTTTTCAGCGAATTATCGATCAGTTTGGAACCAACCCGGACGACGAGTCCGCCGATCAGGCTGGCATCGGTTTTCAGGTCCACCAGAACCTTGCCGCCCAGGGCGGCTTTCAGGGTCTCGGTCACGGCCTTGACCTGGGCATCGGTCAGCGGGGCGGCGCTGGTCACTTCGGCCACCACTTCCCCGCGCTTGCCGGCCAGACGGGCCAGGAAGGCCTTGATCACATCCGGCAGCGCAACCAGGCGGCGGTTGGCCGCCAGCACGCCAACGAAGCGGCGGGTCAGATCATGTGCGCCAGCCTTGCCCAGCACGGCCTCCAGGGCGGCGCCCTGTTCGGCACGCTTGAACAGCGGGCTCTGGATCAACGCCTTCAGGTCCGCAACCTCGCCCAGCAGCGCGGCCAGCTGCTTCAGATCGGAAGCAACCGCGTCCAGCGCGCCCTTTTCTTCGGCGAGATCGTAGAGCGCGACGGCATATCGATCCGCCAGCCCTGTCGTATTTTTCGCCACCGATGGCCCCCCTGATGGACTTATCCGCACCCCCGGCCGTCACCTTCGGGCCAGCGCTACGGACAAAGCAAAATGAGTGCGGAGGAGACTGCCCCTCCGCTCAGGCGGCGCCTTCCTAACACAAGGGAATTGCCCACGCAACCCGTACAGCGCCGCGAATCGACGCAGGCTTGCGACTTTTTCTGCATCGGGCACCGGGCCGGGCGATTGCAGGCGCATCCGGCCGCCATTCTGGCTGCGTGACGGTCCAGCGGACCCAACCAAACGCTTGCGCGTGGAGATCAATTTTTTTCATATGAACACCTGTTTTTTCGATAAATGATCAGATCAGGCACCCAGGGATGAGTTTTGCGAATGGCACCCACGATAACCAGTCTAACCGACGAGGACGATCATCGGTCGGCCTGCGCCTTGGCCGCAACGGACGAGGCGGCGTTTTCCCGGTTTCGGGCAAGTTCATCCGCCAAGCGCATTTTTGAAATCACCTGCGATACGCAGACTATGGCGTTGAGCGGTCAGGTCTATCTTGACGCCGCGCGGGATCTGGACCCCGGGTTTCTGGCGAACCTGGATGAATTTCGGCGCAATGATTCGGTCGGCTCGCCGCAGGTCGTCAATATGGGGGCCTATGGCGCCCTTTCCTTCCCGACGGCACGGTACATCAAGATCGCCGTCGATATCGGCATCATTCACGGCAGTCTGGACGGGCTGCGCATTGCCGAGATCGGCGGCGCCTATGGCGGGCAGGCCCGCATCCTGCATGCGTTCGGCCATCGCCCGGCCGCCTACCGCCTGTACGATTTGCCGGAAATGCTGGCCCTGGCCCGCCGCTATCTGAGCGGCTTCCAGTTTCCCAATCTGGAAACCTGCCTGCTGGAACAGGATGACGATGCCCCGATTGACCTGCTGATCAGCAACTACGCCATCAGCGAGGTGCTGCGGCCAACCCAGGAACTGTATCTCGCCAAGGTCATCGCCCGCGCCCGACGCGGCTTCGTCTTGTACAATGCCTATCATCGAAGCCAGGACATCATGTCGGCAGAGGAATTCGCCAGCCATATTCCGGGCGCCTGGATTGAAACCGGCCGGCCATTCGTTGTCGAGATCGACTCCCAGATGGGTAATGTGCTGATCCTGTGGTGACGATCACATAAAATTGTAGGGGTCGATATCGACCGTCAGCCGGACCGCGCTTGGCAGGGGGCATTGGGCCAGCCAGTCCTTCAACACGGCTTGCAGCGCCTTGTCGCGGTCCGCCTTGATCAGAAAGCGGCGGCGATGCTGGCCGCGCAGCAGGGCCAGCGGTGCCGGGGCCGGGCCGAGGATTTCGATTCCGGCCAGACGGGGGGCCGTGCGGGCCAGCATCCGCGCCGCCTGATCCGCTTGATCGGCCTGGGGGGCGGACACGATCAACGCGGCCAGACGGCCGAAGGGCGGCCAGCCAAATTGTTCCCGTTGTTCCAGTTCCGCCGCGATGAAGGCATCACGGTCGCCCGCCACCAGGGCGCGCAGCACCGGATGGTGCGGGGCCGTCGTCTGCAACAGCACCTGCCCCGGCTTGTCGCTGCGCCCGGCCCGGCCAGAGACCTGATGCAGCACTTGAAAGGTGCGTTCCCCCGCGCGCAGATCGCCCCCGGCCAGCCCTAGATCGGCATCGACCACGCCGACCAGGGTCAGATTGGGGAAATGGTGACCCTTCGCCATCATCTGGGTGCCAATCAGAATATCCACCTCTCCCGCGCCGACCCGGCGGACCAGATCGGCCATCGCCGCCGGTCCATTGAACAGGTCGCTGGCCATCAGGCCCAGGCGCGCATCGGGCCAGCGCTCTGCCGCTTCCTCGGCCAGCCGCTCGATTCCCGGACCGCAAGGGGCCAGCGCGTCGGCGGTGCCGCAGTCCGGGCATTCGGTCGGCGTGCGTTGCTGGTGGCCGCAATGGTGGCACATCAGCCGCCCGAGCAGCCGATGCTCCACCAGCCAGGTTGAACAGTTCGGGCATTGGATGCGATGGCCGCAGGTCCGGCACAGGGTCAGGGGGGCATAGCCGCGCCGGTTGAGGAATAACATCGCCTGTTCCCCGCGCGCCAGCCGGGCCGAAACGGCATCGGCCAGGGGTTGGCTGATCCAGCGCCCGCGCGGCGGGGCGTGCTGGCGCAGATCGATTGCGGCGATATCGGGCAGGCCCGCGCTACCAAAGCGGCTGACCAGCGGCAGCCGGCGATAGCGGCCTTGCGCGGCATTACGCCAGGTTTCCAGCGACGGGGTGGCAGAGGCGAGCACAATCGGGCAGCCGGCCTGACGGGCGCGGACGATGGCCATATCGCGCGCCTGATAGATCACCCCGTCATCCTGCTTGAAGGATGCGTCATGCTCCTCATCCACCACGATCAGCCCCAGATCGGGCAGCGGCAGGAACAGGGCAGAGCGTGCGCCGACCACCACCGGCGCATGGCCGAAGGCAATCCGGCGCCAGCCGCGCCGCCGCTCTGCCGCTGAAATATCCGAATGCCAGACCAGCGGCCGGGCGCCGAACCGCGCCTCGAACCGGCTGAGCCATTGGGCGGACAGGCCGATTTCCGGCAACAGCACCAGCGCCTGCCGTCCTGCCGCCAGGCAGGCGGCAATCGCCTCGAAATAAACCTCGGTCTTGCCGGACCCGGTCACGCCATCCAGCAGAGTGACTTCAAACCCCGCCCCCTGGCGCGCTGCATTGACACTGGCGACCAGGGCGGCGGCGGCGGCGGCCTGATCGTCGGTCAGCGTCGGGCGGCGGGCCGCTGCTTCGGCAATCAACGTCCCCGGCCCATCGCTATCGGCAAATTCGGGCAAGGGAACCGGCTCCAGCAGCCCGGCCTTGACCATGCCCTGCACCACGGCGGTCGATACCCCCGCCATCTGGGCCAGCGGGGCAGCGGGCAGGGCCATGCCATCGGCCGCCAGCCAGTCGATCACCCGGCGGCGCGCGGGGGTCAGTCGGCCGGCTTGTGCCTCAAGGGCGGCGCGCGTCTCGGCATCCAGGGTCGGCAGGCGCAGGGCGATCTGGGCCGCCGGGGTCTCCAGCGCGGCAGGCACGCTGATCGCCATGCGCAACACCGCCCCCGGCGGCGACAGGGTATAAGCGGCCACCCAATCGATGAACCGGCGCAGCACCGGGGGCACGGGCGGCACGTCATAGCGATGGGCGACCGGCTTCAGCTTCGCCGCATCGACCGGCCGGGACTCTGCCGTATCCGCATCCCAGACGACGCCGGTCAGGCTGCGCTTTCCCAGCGGCACCGAGACGATATCGCCCGGGGCCAAGGGGTCCAGATCGGCCGGGACAGCATAGTCATAGGCCCGGTCGAGCGGCAACGGCAGCAGGACCCTGACCCGCCCTGTTGGCGCTTCTTCTGTGGATAACAGCCCCTTGGCTGCACTGGTGTGTGGCGAACCCATGGCGGAAAGTGATACCACGTCATACGAGAACGGCCATACCCTTCCCCATTCTGCAAGGGATTGTGGTATAGCTAACCGAACACACAAATTCTGGGTCAGACGCAGCGCCATGAAATTCTTTATCGACACCGCCGATATCGCCGAAATCCGCCAGTTGGCCGAAACCGGCCTGGTTGACGGCGTGACCACCAACCCGTCGCTGGTGGCCAAAACCGGCCGCAAGTTCACCGATGTAGTGAAGGAAATCTGCGCCGTGGTGCCCGGCCCGGTGTCGGCGGAAGTGACCGCCACCGACCATGCCACGATGCTCAAGGAAGGCCGCTTCCTGGCCGATCTGGCCCCGAATGTGGTGGTGAAGCTGCCGCTCACGGTCGATGGCCTGCGCACCTGCCGCGCGCTGACCGATGCGGGGATCAAGACCAACGTCACCTTGTGCTTCTCTGCCGCCCAGGCATTGCTGGCGGCCAAGGCCGGCGCCACCTACATTTCCCCCTTCGTCGGGCGGCTGGACGATATCGGCCAGGACGGCATGCAGCTGATCGCCGATATCATGGATGTCTATACCAGCTATGCCGATATCGAGACCGAGGTGCTGGTCGCCAGCGTGCGCCATCCGGTGCATGTGCTGCAGGCGGCCAAGCTGGGCGCCGATGTCGCCACCCTGCCGCCCAAGGTGCTGCTGCAGATGTTCAACCACCCGCTGACCGACAAGGGGCTGGCCGCCTTCCTGGAGGATTGGAAGAAAACCGGCCAGTCGATTCTGTAGCGATCGGCGTTTGCGATCACTCGGCAGGAACCGTCGAAAGACAGGCTGAAGGGGATGGGATGATGGAAACCACCAGCGATACGCCGCCGGATCATCTGACCGGTGCCGGACCCGATGGCAAACGGACCGGCCCGTCCCCGGCTGCTGATCTGAAAGCGGCCGACGTTGCCGCCTATCTGCGGCGGAACCCCGATTTTCTGGTGCATCACCCGGATGTCGCCGCCGGGCTGAAAACCCCGGGGCGGGAAATCGGCCAGGGCGTGGCCGACCTGCAATCCTTCATTGTGGAAAAGCTGCGGGGCGATATCGGCAAGCTGAAGCTGACCCAGCGCAAGCTGATCGCCACCAGCCGCAACAATCTGGTCAGCCAGGGCCGGGTCCATTCGGCGGTGATTGCCCTGCTGGGCGCGCGCAGCTTTGAAGATTTCATCACCATCATCACCGAGGAACTGGCCGGCATTCTGGATGTCGATGCCGTCGGCCTTGCCATCGAAACGCCCCGGTCGGATATTGGCATGGCCGCCAATTCCGGCGTTCAGGTGGTGCCGCCCGGCACCCTGGACGAGGTGATGGGCGAAGACGATGTGGTGCTGCGCACCGATGTGGTGGGCGACAGCCGCCTGTACGGCGAAGCCGCTGCCGGGCTGGTGCGGTCCGATGTGCTGGTGCGGTTGCAGATCGGCACCGGCGCCCCGCCCGCGCTTTTGTGCATGGGCGCACGGCGGCCGGGCATCTTCCACCCCGGTCAGGGCACCGAACTGGTCGGCTTTCTGGCCCAGGTGATTGAACTGACCATGCGGGCATGGCTGGACCTGCCGGATTGAGCCACCCGCCCGCGGCGGAGGATACGCCCTTTCCCGGCACGGCAGAGCTTCAGGCCGTCGCCGCGCAGTGGATAGGGTGGCTGCGGGATGAACGGCGCGCCTCCCGCCACACGGTCGATGCCTATGGCCGGGATCTGCTCGGCTTTCTCGGCTTTGTCGCGCAGCATCGGGCAACCCGGCCCGGCCTTGCCACCCTGGCCGAACTGGGGCTGGCCGATTTCCGCGCCTATCTTGCCTATCGTCAGACCGCAGGCATCGCCCGCAGTTCCGCCGCCCGGCACCTGTCCGCCCTGCGCACCTTCTATCGCTGGCTGGATCAGCGCGGCATCCTGCACAATCCGGCAGTCTCTGCCCTGCGCACCCCGCGCGTGCCGAAAACCCTGCCGCGCGCCCTGACCGAAACCGAGGCCGCCGAAAGCCTGGATGCGATTGCCGATCTGGCGATTGCCCCCTGGATGGGCAAGCGCGATCTGGCGCTGCTGATGCTGCTGTACGGCTGCGGGCTGCGGCTGGGGGAAGCGCTGGGCCTGACCCTGCGCCGGTTTCCTGCCGCCGACCCGATCACCGGCGCACCGCCGCCAACCCTGCGCGTACTGGGCAAGGGCAACAAGGAACGCGACGTGCCCCTGCTGCCCGCTGTCTGGCAGGCCGTGGCAGAGTATCTTGCCGCCTGTCCCTTTGCGCTGGAGGCCGATGGCCCGATCTTCGTCGGCGCGCGGGGCGGGCCGCTCAACCCCGGCGTGGTCCAGCGTCAGGTGCGCCGCCTGCGGGCGGCCCTGAATCTGCCCGACAGCGCCACGCCCCATGCCCTGCGCCACAGCTTCGCCACCCATCTGCTGCGCAGCGGGGGCGATTTGCGGTCGATTCAGGAATTGCTCGGCCACGCCTCGCTCTCGACCACCCAACGCTATACCGACGTCGATACCGCCCGCCTGCTCGACATCCACCGCGCCGCCCACCCACGCGGCCGGGGGAGTTAATTCTTTTGTATTTGGAGACTTATTATTTAAATCTCAATTTTACCCCAGTATGCGCCACAGATTTGGATAAGAAAATCTATGCAGGCTATCCACATTCAGGATCGGCAGAACCCTGTGGCTGTCGCTAGAAAATCCCTTTATTGTCTATAAGTTACGCAAGATCAGTGATCGGCTGAAACATCGGCAAAGAGATGATTCCTCAGAAAAAAATATGAGAAAAATCAATTGGCTAATAATTTTCCCATATCGGCAAAAGTAAGGATACCGAATGCTGGAAACGCCTTATCGCATCGAGCCATGCCGGATTGAGCACGTACCTGGACCCCTGGCTGATCTGCTGGTCGACCTGCGCGATGCCGCCACCCGGCTGGAACGATCGCTGGATGCCCGAACGGCGTCAAGTCTGGCCGATCTGGTGCGCGTGACCAACACCTATTACAGCAATCTTATCGAAGGCCATAATACACTGCCGCGCGATATCGAAAGGGCGATGCTATCCCTGGCTGATGGCAGCGAGGAACAACGCGACCGTCTGTTCGAAGCGAAGGCGCATATGTCGATCCAGAAAGCGATTGACGACGCATTCTGTACCGCCGCCACCACAATCAATCCGACATCATCGGAATTTCTGAAACGACTCCACCGCGAATTCTTTACCGGGGCAAGTGACCGGGTTCTTGTCATCGCCCATGACGGGATCAGCCACACAATAAAGCCAGGGGAATTTCGCACCGACGGGCAGGAGGTGTCTGTTGGGCAGCACCATCCGCCCAGCGGATCGACAGTGGCGGGTTTCATGGACGCCTTTGCCGATCGCTTCAACATGTCGAACCTCGGACCGGCGGCCAAAATCCTGGCAATCCCGGCGGCGCATCATCGCTTCAATTACATTCACCCATTTCTGGACGGAAATGGCCGGGTCAGCCGTCTGATGAGTCATGCCATGGCCCATGCGGCGGGCATTGGTGCCTACGGTCTCTGGTCGATCTCACGCGGGCTGGCGCGGGGACTGAACAATCAGCAGGACTATAAAGCCATGATGTCCATGGCTGATCAGGAACGCCGGGGTGATCTTGATGGCAGAGGCAATCTTTCGCTGGCCGGGCTGATTGAGTTTTCCGAATGGTTCCTGAAGGTGTGTCTGGATCAGGTGCGCTTCATGACCGACTTGTTTCAACGTGACCGGCTGCAAGCTCGCTTATATACCTTGGTCACATCCTCCTTCGGGCTGGGCAATGAGGCCTGTGCGATTGTGGACGAGGTGCTTCGGCGTGGCAGCCTGGCACGGGGTGACGTGGCTGCTGTCACCCGCAGACCGGAACGCACGGCCCGCGATATCCTGAGGCGCCTGACCGATACAGGATTGCTGGTGTCCGACACCCCCAAGGGTGAAGTCTATCTGCGGTTTGAAAGCAAAACGGCAGACGTTCTATTCCCCCGCTTGTTCCCGCACGAGGTTCTGACGGCGTCATCCTGAAAGGGCCCGGCGCCAGAAGGGGATCAGGGCCTGTTCCAGGGCTGCTTCGGAATAGCGGGCGGCGGTGGTGCGGGCCTGGGCTATCAGGGCAGGCAGCTGGGGATCGGCGGCGCGCACCAGCGCAATCGCGCGGCGAAGGGCGTGGATACAGCCGGGCAGATCCTCGTCATCGTCCAGCCAGATGCCATTGTCCGGGCGGGCATAATCGCGCCCGCCGCCGCCCCGGAAGCCGACAACCAGGCAGCCGGCCGCCATCGCCTCTAGCGGCGGCAGGCCCAGCCCCTCCCGATGGTTCATCGACAGGAACAGGGCCGATTCGGCCAGAATCTCGGCCACTTCGGCCTCAGTCTTGTCGGCAATCGGGACCCACGGCACATCGCGGGTTTCGGGAAAGGCATAGGCCAGGGTGCGCCGGATAAAGGCCGCATCCTCCCCCCGTTTGCGCGGCATATAGGCGATCTGGAGCCGTTTCGGACGGTCCTGGAAGAACCGGGCATCGACTACGGGCGGCACGACCGGAACATCCCGATAACCCAGGAAATCCTCGACGAACGCCTTGACCTGATGGGAACAGGCCAGCACCTGGTGAACGCCGTATTCCCGATACGCCTCTGCCGCATCGGGAAAGGGGCGATAGGTGTAGAAGTGGTTTTGGTTGAAGACATAACGCCGGGCGCGGGAGGTGCGCAGCTGGCGGAAAAACACCTCGGCAATCTCTGGGATCACCACATGATCGTCGGGCAGAAGCGATAGGCCCCGGCTGCTATCCAGCATGGGCACATCGTACTCGAACCAGCGGGGCATCAGGGATTGGTCGGCCTTGACCAGTGCGGCGTCAAACCCGTTGCGGCGCAGCGCTTCGATATGGCGGAAAATCGTTCGGATACCCCCCGATGGGCGGGAGTAATCCTTGAGCGACAAGAACAGAATCCGTGCCATCGGCAATCATCCCAAAGCCGCCAAGACCAGCGCGACGGCCGGATCAGGATAGCAAAGGCAGAGCAGGAAAAAAGGGGGGCGTCTCCACCCCCCCCTCTCGTCCCCCGTAATCCGGAGGCAAATCGCTAGATGTGGATCGGGCGGCCGTCCACCGCCAACGCGGCTTCCTTGACCACTTCGTTGAGCGTCGGATGGGCATGGCAGGTGCGCGCCACATCTTCCGCCGCCGCACCAAATTCCATCGCCACCGCCAGCTCGGCAATCAGCGTGCCGGCATCCGGCCCAATGACATGGGCACCCAGAATCTTGTCGGTCTTGGCGTCGGCCAGCACTTTGGCAAAGCCTTCGATATCGCCGTTGGCGCGCGCGCGGCCATTGGCCGAGAACGGGAACTTGCCGACCTTATAGGCAACCCCGGCGGCCTTCAGCTCTTCTTCCGTCTTGCCGACCGAGGCGACTTCGGGGGAGGTGTAGATGATGGCCGGGATCACATCGTAATTCACATGACCGGCCTGCCCGGCAAGGATTTCCGCCACGGCAACGCCTTCATCCTCGGCCTTATGGGCCAGCATCGGACCGTCGATCACATCGCCGATGGCATAGATGCTGGGCACGTTGGTGCGGAAATGCTTGTCCACCGCCACCCGGCCCTTGGCATCGCGGGTGACGCCCACCGCCTCAAGCCCCAGCCCGTCGGTATAGGGGCGGCGGCCGATCGCCACCAGCACCACGTCGCAGGCGATGGTTTCGGCCGGGCCGCCCGCAGCCGGTTCCACCGTCAAGGTAACGCCCGCCTTGGTCTTTTCCACCTTGGTCACCTTGGTGGACAGGCGGAAGCTGAGGCCCTGCTTGCCCAGAACGCGCTGAAGCTGCTTGGCCACTTCCTGATCCATCGACGGGCAGATGCGGTCCAGGAACTCCACCACCTCGACCGAGGCGCCGAGGCGGCTCCAGACCGAGCCGAGTTCGAGGCCGATCACCCCGCCGCCGATCACCACCAGCTTGCCCGGCACCGTCTTCAGGTCCAGCGCGCCGGTGGAGGAGACGATCACCTCCTCGTCGATGGTGACGCCCGGCAGGGAAATGACGTCGGACCCGGTGGCGATCAGGATCGTCTTGGCCGCAAGGTCAACCGTGCCGCCCTCGTTCAGTGTCACCCGCACCGCGTTGGGGCCGGTGATCGCGCCCGCGCCCTTGAACGGGGTGATCTTGTTCTTCTTGAACAGGTAGTCGATGCCCTTGACGTTTTCGGACACCACCTTGTCCTTGCGCGCCAGCATCTGCGGCAGGTTGAGCGAGACCGAACCGAGATCGATGCCATGCTCTTTCAGGGCATGGGTGGCCAGATGGTACTTTTCGGAGGATTGCAGCATCGCCTTGGACGGGATGCAGCCGACATTCAGGCAGGTGCCGCCGAACGTGCCGCGCTTGTCGATACAGGCGACCTTCATGCCCAGTTGGGCCGCACGCACTGCGGCAACATACCCGCCCGGCCCGCCGCCGATGACCACCAGATCGAAATTCGTCTCGGACATTCGCTCTTTCCCCCCAAAGGAAACGCCTGGCCTGATTGGCCGTAAACTGCTGCGTTTCTAGTCCAACCGGCGGGGGATCGGAAGTGCGAATCGCCAAGGGCGGATATACCTCCCCCGCGGGCGGACAAGGCCAAGACGCACGAAAGAGGTCAGCCCTCCTGATCCAGCGAATATCCGGCCGAGCGAACAGTGCGGATGATATCGGCCTCACCCTCGCCGTTCAGCGCCTTGCGCAGTCGGCGGATATGCACATCGACCGTGCGCGGCTCGACATAGACATCGGCGCCCCAGACGGAATCCAGCAGCTGTTCCCGGCTGAACACCCGGCCCGGATGCTCCATCAGATAGCGCAGCAGGCGGAATTCAGTCGGCCCCAGGTGGATATCCCGCCCGGCCCGGCGCACCCGGTGCGCAGCCAGATCCAGCGTGATATCGGCGAAGGACAGCACATCCTCGTCCACACTCGGCCGGGCGCGGCGCAGCACGGCCCGCACCCGCGCCATCAGTTCCGACGGCGAAAACGGCTTGGTGATGTAGTCATCCGCCCCGGAATTAAGACCGCGGATCTTGTCGCCTTCCTCTCCGCGCGCCGTCAGCATGATGACCGGGGTGGCGCGGGTGGCGGGCAGGCGGCGCAGGCGGCGGCACACCTCGATCCCCGACAGCAGGGGCAGCATCCAGTCCAGCAACACCAGATCGGGCTTGCACTCGGCGGCAACCACCAGCGCTTCTTCCCCATCCTGGGCCTCGCAGACGCGATAGCCT
>CAYRWZ010000042.1:11728-11961 GCA_964428065.1 uncultured Comamonadaceae bacterium
CAGGGTCGAGATCGCCATTTCGTCCTCGACCACCATCACCAGCGGCGTCACAGCGTTCATATCGGCCATATCCTTGTTGGCGCGTTCTGTGTTCTGGAACGACGGATTGAGTGCAAGCGGCGGTTAGGACTGGGCCTCGCCGCCGGTCAAGGTGCTGGTGATATCGCCTTTGGGCCGATTGGCCGGCAGATAATTGCCCTTGACGATGAAGTGCAGGGTTTCGGCGATGTTGG
>CAYRWZ010000042.1:12018-12300 GCA_964428065.1 uncultured Comamonadaceae bacterium
GATGCGTGCAGGGCGTGATGTTGCGCGGATCTTCCATCATGTAGGTCAGCAGTTCGCGGAAGATGGAGGTGTAGATCTCGTCCACCTCGGCATCGCGGCTCCACACCCGGTCGCCCTTCTCCCAGTTCCGCTCCGCATAGGCGTCGAGGATATCTTTCACGATCGCCTGCACCAGCTTGCCGATCCGTGGGATCGAGGTGGCGGGGCGGATCATCGGCGCCTGATTCAGGGCAATGGTACGCTTGGCGACATTGGCGGCGTAATCGCCCATGCGTTCCAGAT
>CAYRWZ010000042.1:12331-20478 GCA_964428065.1 uncultured Comamonadaceae bacterium
CCAGACGCAGATCCTTGGCCATCGGCTGGCGCAGGGCCAGCATCCGCACCACCATTTCATCGACCTGCTGGTTCAGCGCATCGATCTTGGCATCATTGCCGACGACGGAGGAGGCCAGCTGGCTGTCGCGCCGGGCGAGAGCGGCGATGGCGTCGCCCAGCTGGGCTTCGACCAGCCCGCCCATCTGCATGATCGCCTTGTCCAGCGCTTGGAGTTCCTCGTCATAGGCAGTAACGATATGTTCGCTCATGGCTTGCGCCTTTCCTGATCGTGAACCGGGCTGCGGGATCAACCGAAGCGGCCGGTGATATAGCCTTGTGTCCGCTCATCCTCCGGATTGGTGAAGATCTTGGCGGTATCGCCGACCTCCACCAGATGGCCCAGATGGAAGAAAGCGGTGCGCTGCGAGACGCGCGCGGCCTGCTGCATCGAATGGGTGACGATGACGATGGTGTAGTTCGCGCGCAGCTCGTCGATCAGTTCTTCGATCTTGGCAGTGGCAATCGGATCCAGCGCCGAACACGGTTCGTCCATCAGGATCACTTCGGGATCGACGGCAATCGCCCGGGCGATGCACAGGCGCTGCTGCTGCCCGCCCGACAGGCCGGTGCCGCTTTCCTGCAGGCGGTCCTTCACTTCCTTCCACAGGCCCGCCCGTTCCAGGCTGCGCTGGACAACCGCGTCGGTTTCCTCTTTCCCGCGCACCAGGCCATGGATGCGCGGGCCATAGGCGACATTGTCGTAGATTGACTTGGGGAAGGGATTGGGCTTCTGGAACACCATGCCGACCCGCGCGCGCAGCTGCACCGGATCAATCTCCCCGGCATAGATATCCTGGGTGTCGAGGGTGATCTTGCCGCCGACCCGGCAGCCTTCGATCACATCGTTCATGCGATTGAGGCAGCGCAAGAAGGTGGATTTGCCACAGCCCGACGGGCCGATCAGGGCCGTTACCTCGCGCTCGCGGATATCGAGATCGACGCCCATCAGCGCCTGCTTGTCGCCGTAATGCACGGTCACGGCATCCGCCGCCATCTTGACCGGCTTTGAAGTATCGGAGCGCGAATGCGCCTGCACGTCCGTCTGCGTCAGCATCGGATCACCATTTCCGTTCGAATTTCTTGCGGAGGAAGATAGCCAGCGCGTTCATCGCCAGCAGGAACATCAACAACACGATAATTGCCGCCGAGGTGCGCTCCTCGAACCCGCGTTCCGGACTGTCGGCCCAGATATAGATCTGCACCGGCAACACAGTTGCAGCCGAGGTGAAATCGGTCGGGATATCGACGATGAAGGCGACCATGCCGATCATCAGCAGCGGCGCAGTCTCACCCAGCGCATGGGCCATGGACAGGATGGTGCCGGTCAAAATGCCGGGCATGGCCAGCGGCAACACATGGTGGAACACGGTCTGCATGCGCGAGGCACCCAGGCCGATGGCGGCCTGCCGGATCGACGGCGGCACCGCACGCAGCGCCGCGCGCGAGGCGATGATGATGATCGGCAGACTCATCAGCGCCAGCACCACACCGCCCGCGAAGGGGGCAGAGCGCGGCATGCCGAAGAACTGCAGAAACACGGCCAGGCCCAGCAAACCGAACACGATGGACGGCACGGCGGCCAGATTGTTGATATTGACCTCGATCAGGTCGGTCCATTTGTTCTTGGGCGCAAATTCTTCCAGATAGATTGCGGTCGCCACCCCCAGCGGGAAGGCCAGCACCAGCGTCACCGCCAGGGTAAGCAGAGAGCCGATCAGCGAGCCGCCGATACCCGCCAGTTCCGGCTGGCGGCTGTCGCCCTTGGTGAACAGGGTGGTGTTGAAATCGGTCGTGATCGCGCCGCGCTGCTTCAGCGCATCGAACCAGGCGATCTGCTTGTCGTTCACCCGGCGCTGGTCGCCGCTGCCCGCCCGGTCGATCCGCCCCTTGTTCAGCATGTCGAAATCCGACGCCAAGGGCACGGTGACCATGATCCGGCTGCCGATTTTCGACGGATCGGCCAGCACCAGTTCGCGCACCCGGTCGCCCGCGCCGACCGACAGCAGCGCATAGAGATCGCGCAGATCGCTACGGGCCGTCACTTCCGGCAGCAACTCGCGCAGGCCACGGCGCACCACGCCCTGGTAATCGCCGCGCACCAGTTCCGCCCGCTCCCGCTTGCCGGACGGGTCGATCAATTCCGGGTCCAGCGTGACCTGAAGGGTCAGGTTGGTGGTCACAAAGGCGGTGTAGCCCTGATAGATGATGCTGCCCAGCAATAGGGCCAGCGCCAGCACCGCCACACCCACCGCGCCTAGGCCCAGGGCCTTGAATCGCCGTTCGGTGGCATAGCGGCGCTTCAACCGCCGCACGGCATCCTGAGAGGTGTGGACGCCGGTGCCATTGGCCCCGGCACCGATATCGAGGGGTCGGGTTTCGGCCATGTCAGTCATATTTTTCCCGATATTTGTGCACCACGCGCAGGGCGATGACGTTGAGCATCAGGGTAACAGCGAACAGCACCAGCCCGAGGGCGAAAGCGGCCAAGGTCTTGGGGCTGTCGAATTCCTGGTCGCCGACCAGCAGGGTGGCGATCTGCACGGTAACGGTGGTGACCGCTTCCAGCGGGTTGAAGCTGAGATTGGCGGCCAGACCGGCGGCCATGGCGACGATCATCGTCTCGCCGATTGCGCGGGACACGGCCAGCATGATCGCAGCCACGATCCCCGGCAGGGCAGCCGGCAGCACCACCTGCCGGATCGTTTCCGACCGAGTGGCCCCCAGGCCATAGGCGCCATGGCGCAGCGATTGCGGCACAGCGTGGATCACATCGTCGGTGAGGGAGGAGATGAACGGCACGATCATGATGCCCATCACCACCCCGGCAGCCAGCGCGCTTTCGGAGGCGACGTTCAGCCCCAGATCGGCGCCAAGGTCGCGGATGAACGGGGCGACGGTCAGGGCGGCAAAAAAGCCGTAGACCACGGTCGGAATGCCGGCCAGCACCTCTAGCGCCGGCTTGGCGATGGACCGGAAGCGGGGGGTGGCATAATCGGCCATATAGATGGCCGACATCAGGCCGATCGGCACCGCCACCGCCATGGCAATGACCGTAATCAGCAACGTACCAGTGAACAGCGGCACCGCCCCGAACGCACCGGAGGAGCCGACCTGATCGGCCCGGATCGCAGTTTGCGGCGACCAGGTGGTGCCGAACAGGAAATCGGTCACCGGGACGCGGGCGAAAAAGCGCAGCGCCTCGCCCAGCACAGACAGCACGATCCCGACCGTGGTCAGGATGGCGATCAGGGAGGCGACGATCAGAATGCCGTTCAGCGTTTTTTCCACGGCCGGGCGGGCGCGCAACTGCGGCGACAGGCGGGTACGGGCGAAGACCAGCCCGGCAATCCCCAGCGCCAGGGCGCACAGCCCCTTGGCCAGCCCGGCCGTGCCCTGCAGGCTGACCAGGCGGGTGGCAGCCTCGACCAGCGCGGGTTCGGGCTGCTGGCTGACCGCCGATCCGGTTGCAAGGTTGCGGATATCGGTCCACACCAGGCTCAATTCAGACGGGGACAGCGCCTGGAACCGGTCCGGCAGGCCGGACAGGATTAGCGCTTCCACCACGCGCGGCTCCAGCGCGGTCCAGGCCAGGATCAGAATGAAGGCAGGCAGGCCGCACCACAGGGCGACGTAATATCCATAATATTCCGGCAGCGAATGGATCGCACCCTTGCCCCGGCCGGCCGCCGCCATACGCCGCCGCCCCAGGGCATAGCCGTAGATCGTCAGCGCGATCAGAAGCAACAGAATGAAACTGGATGACATGCTGGAACGTCCTGCCGACCGGTCAGAAAAGACGAAAACCAAAGACGCAAACGATACAGCCAGGCTTTACAGAGAAACGCCGCCCCAGGGCTGTGTCTGAACCTGAGGCGGCGATCCCGTACCGGACCGTCGGGACCGACAGTCCGGAGTGGTTGGCCGGATTAGAGCGCCAGCTTGCTGAACGACATCACCTGATCGCGCACCGCCTTACGCTCGGCAGCCGGCAGCGGAATCAGGCCCTTGTCGGCCAGATAGCCATCTTCGCCATAGGCCTTTTCGCTGACATATTCGGCCACGAATTCCTTGACGCCCGGAATGACGCCGGCATGGGCGTTCTTCACATAGACGAACATGGAGCGCGAAACCGGATACTTGGCAGAGGAGATGTTCTCAAAGGTCGGCTCGGCGCCTTCGACGATATTGCCCTGCACCTTGTCGCGGTTCTGATCGAGGAAGCTGTACCCGAACACGCCATAGGCGGTTGGGGTGGCAGCCAGCTTCTGGATGATCAGGTTGTCGTTTTCCCCGGCTTCGATATAGGCGCCGTCTTCGCGGATCGAGGCGCAGGCAGCCGTCTTGGCGCGCGCGTCGGTGATCGCTTCGATTTCCGGGATGCCCTTGCAGCCGACATCCATCACCAGTTCGACAAAGGCATCGCGGGTGCCAGAGGTGGGCGGCGGGCCGAACACTTCGATCTTCTCGGCCGGCAGGGCCGGGTTGACATCCTTCCAGGTCTTGAACGGATTGTCGACCAGCTGGCCATTGACCGGCACCTTGCGGGCCAGCGCCATCCAGATGTCCTTGCGCGACAGATTGACCTTCTGGTGGCCCAGCTTGTTGGCCAGCACGATGCCATCGAACCCGATCTTGATCTCGGTGATGTCGGTCACGCCGTTCTTGCCGCAGGTTTCGAATTCGGACTTGGTCATGCGGCGCGACGCGCCGGTCATGTCCGGATGGGCAACGCCAACGCCGGCGCAGAACAGGCGCATGCCACCGCCGGTACCGGTCGATTCGACCACCGGGGTCTTGAACTGGCCCTGACGACCGAACTGTTCGGCCACCGCAGTCGAGAACGGAAATACCGTGGACGAGCCGACGATACGGATCTGGTCACGCGCCTGGGCGGGCAGCGCGATGGCGGCAGTGGCCAGCGCGGCAACGGCAAAAGCCTTGATCTTCATGGGTTCAGCCCCTTGCTATGGTCGTAGGGTTGCGAAATGGATGCAGCCGGAAGCGAAGGACCCCCTGCCGCCGCGACGGACCCTAGCCGTGCTCGGACACAGTTCTATGACGCTCATGTTACAGTTTCATGACGGCACCCCCCAGTGAGCAGCCTGTGGCCTTGCACGGCACGCATGGCCCCCTGCAACCAGAGTGGGAGGCGCAGTTGCCCTGAACCCGGCCATAGTTTTCTGCATGAAAACCCTATCCGACCGAAACCAGGCGATTGCCCTGCTGTTGATCGTCCCCGCCCTGTTCACGGCCAACATGCTGATTGCGCGGTGGGTGCAGGGGGATATTCCCGCCGTCGCCATGGCAACCCTGCGCTGGAGCCTGACCTTTCTGCTGTTGCTGCCGCTGGTGGGCCGGGCGCTGTGGGCAGCGCGGGCGGTGGTGCTGGCCGATTGGCGCCGGTTTCTGGTGCTGGGGGCGCTGGGCATGGGCATTTGCGGCGCGCCGGTCTATCTGGCCGGGCAGACCACCACAGCCACCAATATCGGGCTGATCTATGCCGCATCGCCGGTATTGATCGTGCTGTTCGGCCGCTTCGGCTGGGGGGAAGCCGTCTCCGCGCGGCAGATGGTCGGCATCGGGCTGTGCCTGCTGGGCGTGCTGGCGATTGTGCTGAAGGGCGATCCCACCGCCCTGCTGGCGCTGGAATTTGTTGCGGGCGATTTGTGGATCGTCGCCGCCATGACCTCGTGGGCGGTCTATTCGGTGCTGCTGAAACACTGGCCCAGCCCGCTGCCCATGCTGGTGCGATTTGCCGCCATCGTGCTGTTCGGCGCGCTGGTCAACCTGCCGATTTTTCTAGTCGAACATATCGCCCTGCAACCGCTGGTGCCCAGCTGGACCGTGGCCGGGGTGGTCCTGATCCTGGCGATTGTGCCGGGCCTGGGCGCCTATATCGGCTATGGCCGTCTGGTGGCGCTGGCCGGGCCGAATACCGCCGGGCTGGTGCTATACCTCGCCCCGCTCTACACCGCCGGGCTGGCCTTTGTGCTGCTGGGGGAAGTGCCGAAACTCTATCACCTGATCGGCGCCGCCCTGATCCTCCCCGGCCTCTGGCTCGGCGCGCGGCGTTAGCGCCGATCCCCGCAAGACGACCATAAGAAAAAAACCCCCGGCCCATTTCCGGGACCGGGGGTTGGCGTTAGGCCAGCGCGGCGCGGTTACGCTACGTTCAGCTGACGCAGGACGTACTGCAGAATGCCGCCATGGCGGTAGTATTCCACTTCGTCTAGGGTATCGATGCGGCACAGAACCTTGACGGTTTCCTTGGCGCCGCCCGCACGGGTGATGACCACATCGACATCCATGCGCGGCTTCAGCCCGGCTTCGACGCCCAGAATGTCGAAGGTTTCGGTGCCGTCCAGCTTCAGGGTTTCGCGGGTCATGCCGTCCTTGAACTGCAGGGGCAGCACGCCCATGCCGACCAGGTTGGAGCGGTGAATACGCTCGAAGCTTTCGGCCATCACCGCCTTGATGCCCAGCAGCACGGTGCCTTTGGCCGCCCAGTCGCGGCTGGAGCCGGTGCCGTATTCCTTCCCGGCCACGACCACCAGCGGGGTGCCTTCGGCCTTGTACTTCATGGCCGCGTCATAGATCCACATCTGCTCGCCCGAGGGCTGATGCTTGGTGACGCCGCCGGACGTGCCGGGCACCATTTCGTTCTTCAGCCGGATATTGGCGAAGGTGCCGCGCATCATTACTTCGTGATTGCCGCGCCGCGCGCCATAGCTGTTGAAGTCCAGCGGGCGGACCTGGTGTTCCAGCAGGTACGACCCGGCCGGGGCATCCTTCTTGATCGACCCGGCGGGGGAGATATGGTCGGTGGTGACCGAATCGCCCAGGATCGCCAGCGGACGGGCGCCCTTGATATCCTTCACCGCGCCCGGCTGCTTGGCCATGGACACGAAATAGGGCGGGTTCTGCACATAGGTCGATCCGCCGTCCCAGGTATAGGTTTCGCCGGTGGCGGTGGCGATGGCGCGCCATTCGTCCGGCCCATGGAACACGTTGGAATAGCGGCTGCGGAACATCTCCGAGGTCAGCGCGGTTTCCAACACGTCCTGGATTTCCTTGGCGGTCGGCCAGATATCCTTCAGATAAACCGGTTTGCCGTCGCTGCCGGTGCCGATCGCGTCCTTGGTCAGATCCAGGCGCATGGTGCCGGCAATGGCATAGGCCACCACCAGCGGCGGCGAGGCCAGATAGTTCGCCTTCACATGCGGGCTGATCCGGCCTTCGAAATTGCGGTTGCCCGACAGCACGGCGGCGACCATCAGATCGCCTTTTTCCACTGCGGCGGCAATCGGGTCTTCCAGCGGGCCGGAATTGCCGATGCAGGTGGTGCAGCCATAGCCGACCAGATTAAAGCCCAGCTGATCCAGCGCCGCCTGCAGACCGGCCTTTTCCAGATAGTCAGTCACCACCTGGCTGCCGGGGGCGAGGGAGGTCTTGACCCAGGGCTTCGCCTTCAGGCCCTTGGCCAGCGCCTTCTTGGCCACCAGACCGGCCGCCACCAGCACGCTGGGATTGGAGGTGTTGGTGCAGCTGGTGATCGCAGCGATCACCACATCGCCATCGGTCAGCTGATAATTCTTGCCCTCAACCGCCACGGCGCGCGGGGCCGACTGGCCGGTTTCGGCAAACGCCTTCTCGAAGCTGCCCTTGGCATCGCCCAGCACCACCCGGTCCTGCGGGCGCTTCGGCCCGGCCATGGACGGCTGCACGCTGGCAAGATCCAGGTCCAGCGTGGTGGTGAACACGGGGTCGGGGGAGGACGCATCGCGCCACATGCCCTGTTCCTTGGCATAGGCTTCGACCAGCTTCACCCGGTGCGGATCGCGGCCGGTGAAATTCAGATAGCGGATGGTTTCTGCATCAATCGGGAAGAAGCCGCAGGTGGCGCCGTATTCCGGGGCCATGTTGGCGATGGTCGCGCGGTCGGCCAGGGTCAGGTTATCCAGACCAGGGCCGAAGAATTCGACGAACTTGCCAACCACACCCAGCTTGCGCAGCATCTGCGTCACGGTCAGCACCAGGTCGGTGGCGGTCGCCCCTTCCGGCAGCTTGCCCGACAGGCGGAAGCCGACCACTTCCGGCACCAGCATG
>CAYRWZ010000043.1:0-2364 GCA_964428065.1 uncultured Comamonadaceae bacterium
CCTTCGCCGCGCGCTTCCAGCGCCGCCTTGATCGCGGCCATACCGCAGAATTCGCCATGCGCCCCGGCAGCGGGCGACAGGGCGACGGCGGGCATGCCGGTCAGGGTTTTCAGCCAATGGGCCAGCTGGGCGATCAGCTCCAGCGCGCCGGGCACGGTCGATTGCGGCTGCAACGGGTGAATGTCGCCAAAGCCGGGCAGCCGGGCCAGTTTCTCGTTCAGGCGCGGGTTGTGCTTCATGGTGCAGGAGCCGAGCGGGAACAGGCCGCTGTCGATCCCGTAATTCTTCTGGCTCAGGCGGGTAAAGTGGCGCACCACCTGGGGTTCGGCCAGACCTGGCAGCCCGATGCCGCCCCGGCGTTCCAGCCCGCCCAGGCGGGTGGCGACCGCCGGCGGCTCCGGCAGGTCAACCCCGCTACGACCCGGCTCGTCCAGGTCGAAAATCAGCGGTTCTTCCAGCACCAGGCCCCGGTTGCCGGTAAAGCTGCGCACCGGCGGCAGGGTTTCTGCATCGGACAGGGTGCGGCCTTCGGTGGCCCGTCCCTGGGAACGATCAATCGTCGTCATGTTATGCAACCTCCCGCAGGGCGGTGATCAGCTGGTCGATATCGGCATCGGTGACGGCTTCGGTCGCGGCGATCAGCAGCACGTTGTTCAGCGAGGCATCGCCAGGCATCAGGCGGCTGACCGGCACACCGCCCAGAATGCGGCGGGCGGCCAGGGCTTCCACCACCTCGGCCGCCGGTTTGCGCAGCCGCAGGGTGAATTCGTTGAAGAAGCTCTGATTGACCACGCTGACCCCCGGCACGGTGGCCAGCTTTTCGGCCAGCTGCACCGCCTTGGCGTGGTTCAGCTGCGCCAATTTGCGATAACCGGCCTCGCCCAGCAGCGACAGATGCACGCAGAAGGCCAGCGCGCACAGCCCGGCATTGGTGCAGATGTTGCTGGTGGCCTTTTCGCGGCGGATATGCTGTTCGCGGGTCGACAGGGTCAACACCCAGCCGCGTTTGCCGTCGGCATCGACGGTTTCCCCGGCCAGACGGCCCGGCATCTGCCGCACATGCTTGTCCCGGGTGGCGAACAGGCCAACATAGGGGCCGCCGAAATTCAGACCGTTGCCGATCGACTGCCCTTCGCCGACGAAGATATCCGCCCCCATCTCGCCCGGCGATTTCAACGCGCCCAGGGCAACGATTTCGGTGGTGGCGACGATCAGCAGCGCACCCTTGGCCCGCACCGCTTCACCGAAGGCGGTGAAATCACGGATATGGCCGAAGAAGCTGGGATATTGCACCACGACGCAGGCGGTATCGTCGTCGATCAGCGCGGTCAGATCTTCGGTGCCATCGACATCCGGGGCGGCGGCGACGGTCTTGAACCCGGCCAGGCGACCATGGGTTTCGACGATGTCGCGGTAATGCGGATGCAGCCCGCCCGACAGCACGGCCTTGCTGCGCCGGGTGATGCGGTTCGCCATCGTCACCGCTTCGACGCAGGCGGTTGACCCGTCATACATCGACGCATTGGCGACATCCATGCCCGAGATCATGGCGACCTGGGTCTGGAATTCGAACAGCATCTGCAGGGTGCCCTGCGCGATTTCCGGCTGATAGGGGGTATAGGCGGTCAGGAACTCGCCGCGCTGGATCATGTAGTCCACGCTGGCGGGGACGTGATGCTTATAGGCCCCGGCACCCAGGAAGAAGGGCACGGTTCCGGCGGTCAGGTTCCGGCTGGCCAGGGCCGCCAGATGGCGTTCGACCGCCAGTTCACCCTGATGCGGCGGCAGGTCCACCGGTCCGGGCAGGCGGGCGGAAACCGGCACGTCGCGGAACAGATCATCGACCGAACCGGCGCCGATGGTCGCCAGCATGGCGCGCCGGTCATGGTCGGTCAGCGGCAAATAGCGCATGGCAGCCCCCGTTAGCCGATATGCTTCTGATAGGCGGCCTCGTCCATCAGCCCGTCCAGTTCGGCCGGGTTGGACAGGGTGATCTTGAAGAACCAGCCGTCGCCCATCGGGTCGGTATTGACCAGGCCCGGCTCGTCGCTCAGGCGGCCATTGGCCTCCACCACGGTGCCGGACACCGGCGCATAGACGTCGGACGCGGCCTTGACCGATTCCACCACGGCGGCTTCCTTGCCCTTGGCAACCGCCTTGCCGACCGAGCCGACCTCGACATAGACGACATCGCCCAGCTGGCTCTGCGCGTAATCGGTGATGCCGACCGTGGCGGTGGTGCCGTCGATGCGGATCCATTCGTGATCGGGGGTGAATTTCAGCGTGCTCATGGCGGGGTCCTTTAGCCTCGGAAATAGCGATGGGGGGTGAAGGGCAGGGCGACGACGCGCGCGGGCCGGGCGA
>CAYRWZ010000043.1:2396-9060 GCA_964428065.1 uncultured Comamonadaceae bacterium
TGTCGGCGGCAGCGTGACCGGCGGCGACATACCCCATGGCGACCGGCCCGCCGACCGTGGGGCCGAAGCCGCCGCTGGTCACAGTGCCGATGGTCTGGCTCAGGGCGGCATCGGCGCAGATGCGGGTGCCTTCGCGGGCCGGGGCCTTGCCTTCGGGCAGAATGCCGACCCGACGGCGCGGCGCCCCGTCGGCCAGTTGGCGCTGGATCACGGCGGCGCCGGGGAAGCCGCCCTCGGTCCGGCGGCGCTTGGAAATCGACCAGGCGAGATCGGCCTCAACCGGCGTGGTGCCGGTGTCGATGTCATGGCCATAGAGGCACAGCCCGGCCTCCAGCCGCAGGGAATCGCGCGCGCCCAGGCCAATCGGCTTGACCGCCGCATCGGCGCACAGGGCGTCGGCCAGTTCGGCGGCGCGGGTGGCGGGCACGGAAATCTCGAACCCATCCTCCCCGGTATAGCCCGACCGGGTGACGAAGCAGGGGATGCCGGCAACCGTCAGTTCCGCGCCTGACAGGAACACCAGCGCGCTTGCGCCGGACGCGAAGGCGGGCGCCAGCCGGGCCAGGACTGCGGCGGCCTCCGGCCCTTGCAGGGCCAGCAGGGCGCGGTCGGCCAGAACGGTCAGGGAGACGCCAGGGTGCTGGGCGAATCCGGCGCGCATATGGGCGATATCCTGATCTTTGCACCCGGCATTGACCACCACGAACAGGTCATTCTCCTGCCCGGCGAAGCCGCGCGTGATCATCAGATCGTCCAGAATGCCGCCGGCATCGTTGGTGAACATGGAATAGCGGGTGCGGCCCGGCTTCAGGGCGGCGATATCGCCCGGCACCAGCGCTTCCATCGCCTCGATGGCGGCAAGGCCGTTGCCCGCGATATGGACCTGACCCATGTGGGAGACATCGAACAGCCCGGCGTGGGTGCGGGTCCAGGTATGTTCGGCCAGAATCCCGGTGGGATACTGCACCGGCATGGCATAGCCGGCAAAGCCAACCATCTTTGCGCCGCGCGCGACGTGCCAGTCGTGAAGGGGGATCGTTTTCAGATCGCTATCGGCGGTGTCGGCCATCCGGCACGTCCTTTCCGGGTCAAGGGCAATGCGATACCGCCGCGAAAATCGCGCCGGTGCCGCCCCCTCTGTCCCAAGGACCTGAAAGATTGACCGTCGCCGGATGACACGGGAACCGATCCGCGCCGGGCGAGGGCTTACCTCGTCGGTGGATGCCGGAGCGCCCAGAAGGCGTACCGCCATCGCTTTCCAGAGTGCCATCCCCCCGCGGTCCTCGACGCCTGAGAGTTTCCGGGGCCGTTGCTCCTTCGGCGGCGCCACGGGCGGGTGGCCCGAAGCGCGCTCTCCCACGGGGATCGACTGGCTATCCGGCAAAGTATCGCATCCCGGCATAAAGTCAATTGATGCGGCACGGACCTGGATGGCCCCCTCAGGAACCCTCTGGAATCCCTCTGGCATCTGGACGGCGGGATTGCTATCACCGCGGGGCAGGCCATTTTCGGTCCAGTCTCCAGTTCCAGATCCCCAGCCCCAAACCAAGGACAGCAGACCCGTGATCCGCGCCAAAACCATTGCCCCCGTTACCGCATTTCTGGCCGTGTCGGGCCTTCTGGCGGCCTGTGCCCCGCAACAGCAGGCGCCCGCTGCTTCAAGCGCTGCGGCTGTCGGCACCATTGTCCAGGTGGCCGGGGTGGCGATGAACGATCTGACGGATCTGAAGGTGTTGGCGGCCATGGCGGCCAATGTGTCGGAAACCGCCCGCGCCTGCGCCATCGGGACCGAGGAAGTGGATGGCGAGATTGCCCGCATCGATACTGGCCTACCCGATCTGGCCGGGCAGAAGGGCTGGTTTATGGCCGAATATCAGGCCAAGCGGACCGCCAATCGCCGCGCGGACAATGATCTGAATTGCGCGGCCAACGAAAAGGAACGGGTGGTGCCGATGGTGCAGCGCCTGGCAAGCGATTTGCGCGGTCAGGCGCTGGCCGATTGGCTGGCAGCGCGTAAAGCCGCCCGGTAACTGGTTTAGAGCGTTACGCCGAAATCGCGGTGGAGGATCTGCCGCACGCCGTCTTCCAGGCGGTCGAAGGTGAAGCGGGTTTCCACCTTGCGGCGGCCGACGGCGCCCATCTGGGCGCGCAATTCGTCATCCGCCGCCAGTTTCACCAGTGCCGCCCGATAGGCCGCAAGGTCATAGGCCGGAACGACAATCCCGGCATCGCTACCGATTGCTTCCGGTGCGCCGCCCAGCCGGTTGAACGCGACCACGGGCAGGCCCATCGCCATCGCCTCCAGCACCACCAGCGGGAAGGGATCTTCGCGCGACGGCAGGGCGAACAGGTCCGCCGCGGCCAGATAGGCGCGCGGGTCGGCCACTTCGCCCACCCAGCGTACCCGGTCGCCCAGCCCTTCGATTTCCGACAGATAGCGGTACCAGCGCACCGCATCGGGGCTGCCGCCGACCCAGACGAAGGACAGGTGCGGCGCTCCCGGTACCGGGTCCAGCTGCGCCAGCCGCACGATCAGATCGGCACCTTTGCGAAAATCCAGCGTGCCGGAACAGGCAACCAGCCGGTCGGCCGGGCCGAGGCCGAATGCCGCCCGCACCTCCGCCCGCGCCGCCGCCCGGTCCATCGGCGCGCGGCGGCTGTGCAGTACGCCGTTATGCAGCACGGTCACCCGGTCCGCCTCCAGCCCGAAACTGGCGCACAGATCCTGCTTCAGCGCCTCTGAATCCGCCAGGATATGGCGGCTGACCAGATCGAGGCCGGTTACCGCGTCCGGGTCCATGAAGGCACGGATGGAGTGCGAATGTTCATGCAGGCTGGACAGGACCGGCACCCCGCGCGCAGCGCAGGCGGCGGCAAAGGACGCAGCGATCAGCGTATTGGCGATCAACACGTCGCACTCCAGGGCGGCGACCAGATCGGCGGCCAGCGCCTCGGCCGCATCCAGCCGGTTCTTGTGGGCGTGGCTTAGGACCACCAGATCGATGGCCGGTCCCAGGGCGGCAAAGTCCTCAACCACCGGGCCCTGGGCCAGAAACACGGTCACAATTTGCGCCCCGGCTGCCGCCAGGCGCTGCGCCAGTTCCAGCAACAGCAGGCTGCCGCCGGTCCGCGCGCCGCTGTGCAGGAACAGCGCAATGCGCGGTGGCGTTCGATGGGCAGTTGCAGGTGTATCGCCCCAGGCCGGTTGCAGATAGGCGGCCAGCAGCGGCGCAGCCTCGGCATAGG
The DNA here is from genome assembly GCA_964428065.1 of uncultured Comamonadaceae bacterium. Taxonomy (GTDB): domain Bacteria; phylum Pseudomonadota; class Alphaproteobacteria; order Elsterales; family Elsteraceae; genus CAYRWZ01. Next base: position 5,643 of record CAYRWZ010000043.1, read on the forward strand.
TCGGGATATGGGCCAGATGCGCCAGCAAATGGTGAAACCGCTGCACCCCTTCCGTCAGGGGCCAGGGGCATAACAGCGCGCCCAGCACCGGATAGGGATTGAGGCCGATATGTAGCCCGCGCTGCAGAAAATCGGCCATCGGTTCATACTGCAGCACACCGGTTTGCAGGGCATAGACCGCGCGGTCAAACAGCGGGTTCGGGTTGCGGCCGCAGGTGGCGGCATTTTCGATATAGTCCGACAGCGGCCCCAGCGGTCGGTCGCGCACCACCGGCATGGCGATCCCGTCATGGTCGGGGCGGTCTGCCGGCGCCAGATGCATCCAGTCATACCAGGCAGGATCGAAGACCGCATTAGGCCGCCGCCCTTCCCGGCCGCCGATAGCCAGGAAATGATCCATCGGGTCCAGCCCCGATTGCCCGACATCGGCATAGGCGCCGCGATAATAGGCGGCATCGAACAGCGCTGCCTGTTCCAGCAGGGGCCGATGGCGCAGCGCCGCCCGATGGCGCAGCCGGAACAGCGCCCGCCGCAGGATTGTCTTGAGGGACCACTTGAGGGGCAGGCGGGAGGATGCTTCAGGGGCTGCGACGGGTTGCCAGTCGAGCGGCCGGACGGGGCGATCCGTCTGCCGCAGCCTGCGGTCAATCGCGGCCAGGGTTGCCAGCGCATCCTGGTCCTGCGGATTGCGGCACAGGGCCCGCGCGGCCTGATAGGCGCGGGCGGCATCCGGGTCGATGGCGGCCAGCCGATCCTCCGCCTCTGCCGTATGGTGCTTCAGATCGGGGGTGATCTCTGCCTCGATCGCGGTGGCGGCGGTTTCGACCGGCACCGGCCAGACCAGGCCCAGGGTATCGGCCAGGGTGGCAATGGTGCCGCGCCAATCGGCCAGCAACCCGGCATAGGTCAGAAAGGCGCGCGCCCGGCCACGGGTATCCCGTTCCGCCTCGATGAAATGGCGCAGCCACAGCCGGACCGACCGCCCCTCGTCATAGCCGTTGCGCCGGGCGAGAGAGGCCGCCACTTCCAGCGGATGGCGGATCGGCAGAATGTAGCGCGGGGTATAGCCCTGCCGGTGCAGCAGCCGATGCCACAGCGGCACCAGGCGGCACATGCGCGGGTCTTTCAGCACGATCAGCTGCTGGTCGGCCAGATCGCGGGTCAGAACCTTCACCGCCGCTGCTTCCAGGCTGGCGGCTTCCGGCCGCGTCAGCCAATCGGCGGGCAGGGGCGCGGGATCGTCATGGGCCAGGCCCAGCGCTTTCAGAAACCCCTCATGCGCGTCGATCAGATCCTGCGATTCCCAATGGCCCTTGGGGTTGGACTCCAGCGCCGGATACAGGTTCTTGGGCACCGCCGCGCCCAGCAGGTTCAGCACCCGGGTCAGGACCGAGGTGCCGCTGCGGTGCATGCCCAGCACCAGCAGGGCGGTTGCATCTGCCGGGCCTGGACTCGAAAAAGGCGGTGGGGTGCGCGTCATCCGCCCAGCCTAACGGCTTTGCACCAGCGATTGCCAGCGTGCGGCGAAAGCGTCGGGCGTGAAGCGCTTGGCCTCGGCAATCCCGGCGCGGCGCATGGCGGTCAGCCGGTCCGGGTGGGCCAGCAGATCCAGGCTCATCTCGGCCAGCGCCTCGACACTGGCATAGGTGCGCCCGGTTTCGCCATCGCGGACGAATTCGACCGGCCCGCCGCGATCCACCACCAGCGGCACGCAGCCCGCCGACATCGCTTCCACAATGCTGATGCCGAAATGCTCGCACCGCTGCGGGTTCAGTTCCGACAGAACATCGTACCCGGTGGCATGCCAATAGAGCGAGGCTTCCGCCAGCAGCGCGCGCAGCCGGTCCGGCGCGGCGTTCAGATGGAAATGGACCGGCAACCCTTCAGCCCGCTGCTTCAGTTCCAGCAGATATTGCCGATGTTCGGCCTGCGGGTGCAGCGCGCCCACCAGATGCAGCTCTGCCCTGCTGCCGCGTTGATGCATCAGGCGCAGCGCATCGATCAGCACATCCTGCCGCTTGCTATGGCCCCCGGCAAAGAAGCGGCCGATGCTGACAATCGATTGCCCGCGCTGGGCCGACAGGGCCACGGCCTCCGGCAGGATCGGCGCAACTGGGGGGAAGGCAATCTCGATGTCCGGTTGCGGCATGTGGAAGCCCGTCATCACCCGCGCCATATGCCCGGCGGTGAAGGCGCTGTTGACGGCAATCGTCTGATACCCGGCCAGATTGCCCCAGCGCTGGGCGATGGTGACGGGGTACATCGGGAAGGGGAACTGGCAGTGATAGATCGTCCGCCGGCCATAGGCGGGCATGTGCGGCAGCGCCTCGTTGCCCATGGCGATCATCACGTCGATCTGCGGCAGGCGGGGGATATCATCGCGGGTGATCAGGCGCAGGAACGACAGGTCCAGCTCCAGCTCCCGCCCCAGGCCGCCCAGCCGCAGGGTGGAATAGGCCGCATCGGTCGCCAGATAGACCAGGTGGCTGTCCTTCAGCGCCACCGCGACCGAAAGCAGATACCGTTCCCCCCCGCCCGGGATCAGTTCATAGGGCGAATAGATCACCGCCACCGGCCGGTTGCCATCGGCCGGGGTCGGACGATAGGTGAAATCCGCCAGCTTGGGCGCGGGCAGGGCGGTATCGCCGGCCTCCCGGGCGCGCAGATAGTCGCCCCAGCGGGCCAGGAACTTGGTGCGGTTGATTTCGACGATATTGTCCAGCCGCATGGCGTTGCGGCGGTCGGAACTGGTTGCGTTTTCAATGTGATAGACGCGGCTGTCCGGGCAGTAATAGACCTTGTGCCCAGCGACCGCGATCTTCAGCCCCAGGTCGCTGTCCTCGTAATAGGCCGGCTCCCAGATCAGATCGAAACCCAGCACCCGGTCGAACAGGGCGCGTGGCATGGCGAAGCAGGCGGCGGAACAATAGTCGACCACCCGGCGGCGGGTGATATCCTCAGGATCGAAGGGCGGGAACTTGCCGACCTGGACCGCAATGCCGTTGGCATCGATCAGCGCGCCGGCCTCTTGCAGCCGGTCGTCGGGATAGAGGAACAGCGGGCCGACGCCCCCGGCATCGGGCGCGGTTTCCAGCGTATCGATCAGCGGGGCCAGCCAGTTCGGGGTGACGAACGCATCGTTGTTCAGAAACAGGACATAGCGCCCGCGCGATGCTTCGACGCCGATATTGTTGCCTTCGCCGAAGAAGCGGTTGACCGACAGGCGCACCAGTTTGAACCGCCCACCCAGGGTGGCGAGATAGGCGAAATCGTCATCGCGGGAGCCGTTATCGACCACGATGATCTCATAACGTCGGCCTTCGGTGTGTCGCCACAGATGGCGCAGGCAATCTTTGGTCAGTGCGGCCTTGTTGAAATTCAGGATGATGATCGAAACGTCCGGCGCCGCATCATCGTA
>CAYRWZ010000043.1:9070-11516 GCA_964428065.1 uncultured Comamonadaceae bacterium
CCAGCGATCGACCAGCGGATAGCTCGGCTCCTCCTCCCGCGGGGGCAGGGTCGGGCGGTTTTCCGCCGCGCCGAACGCCAGATAGTGGATCAGCGGATTGGCCCCTTCCGCTGCGACATCGGGGTTGGTTTTCAGGTAATAGTCCGGGTCGAAAAACGGATTGGGCCAGCGTCCCTCCCGCCAGCCATGGGTCAGGAAATGCACCATCGGATGCAGGCCAGACGCCATGACATCGGGATAGCTGCGCATATAGAAGCTGCGGTCCACCAAGCCCGGATTGCGCACCAGCAGGTGCAGCTGCCGCGCCAGACGCCAGGTCGCCAGCGGCGAGCGGGTCAGCGCAAACCGCGCCAAATGGCGCAGGCTCGGCATGTTCTGCCGGATCACTCCCCAGGTCAGGCCATGCACTCCGAACACCCTGCCACCCCTTTTTGCGCCACGGTCACACTGTCACAGATCGGCAGGCTGGATAGCATGGCGGCAAAGCCCGCCGCAAGCCAAGGCGGCACCGGCACATGCAGACTAAGCCGGCCTGGAATTGCAGATTAAACGTGATGGTTTAGATCGGCGGCGGGATGTTGTCGGTTGGCGCGGAATCCAATGGGGTAATCCGGTCTGCCACCCTATCCAGCACCATCTCCAGGTCCCCCGGCCCGACCTGCAGGAAAATTTCCAGATCGGGCAGCACGCGCATGGCGGGGCCGGTTGAACAGCGCCCCTGACAGGGGCTGCGTTCCAGACGGCAGGCAATGCCGCGCTCCTGGATCCGCTGTTCCAGCGCCGTGGCCAGCGCCTCGCTGCCCGATGCCGCGCAGGATGGCCGGTCCCCGCCCCAGCGGCGATTGACGCAGACGTAGAGCGTGACCGGCTGATCCATGCTGGCGTGACCCGGTCTAGTTTCCGGTGGATCCGCGCGCGCGGTTGCGTTCCACCTGTTCCGGCGTCAGCTTGAAGCCGATGAAGATGGCGTAATCCTCGGCCCGGGCGCCGCCGCGCAGCGGGATCACCTGTTCCAGCTCGTCCGATGCCGCCACTTGCGAGGCATTGGCCGGAAATTCGATGCGGATCGGAAATTCCTCCCGCGCCACAATCTCCCGGTCCTTATTGGTGACGGCGACGAAATAGGTCAGGTCCGCACCGGTGCCGGTGGATGCCGGGCCGCGCAGGGCGCGCATCCGCAGCACCACATCGACCGTCACCCCATCCATCTTGCGGGTATAGAGGCAGGAGCCGCCCACGGCTTCCATCTGGGCATCGACCAGCACGTCGGTCAGATCGCGCCCCGGCCCGTCACGATAGACGGTCAGCCGCGACGCATCGGACAGGATATTGACCTGCGGGCAGGGCGGCAGGTTGGAATTTTCCTGTCCCGACTGGCAGGCGGCCAGCAGTAGGGAGGTCAGTAACAGGGTGGCCGAAACAAGGGTGGTGCGGGCAATCGACAGATGCATGTCAACCTGGTCCCTTACAGTGCCGAATGGCTGCCGTCGCAGAACGGCTTGTCACCCGTGGCTTTGCAGCCGCACAGCCAGACGGTCTTGCTTTCCTCTGCCCGGTACAGAACCGGGGCGATGCCGGTGCCCTTGTGGGCGCCATCGCAGAAGGGCTGCTTGGCGCTCAGCCCGCAGGAACACCAGAAATAGGCTTTGCCAGCCTCGACCTGAACTTCGTACGGCGCCTTTTGGGCGGGGACTGCGTCTGCCATGGTTCTCATCTCCTGTTGCACCCTATATAAAGGGCGCGCCTGCAAAAGCGTAGAATAAAGGATACGCCCAGCCATGACGATTGCCGCCGCCTCTGCTGGAAACCCTCCGCACCAGAACAGCCTGCCGCCCTTGACCATCCTGCTGGCCGGGCCGCGCGGATTTTGCGCCGGGGTGGATCGGGCGATCCAGATTGTCGAGCGGGCGCTGGATCGGTTCGGCGCGCCGGTCTATGTCCGGCACGAGATTGTGCATAACCGCTTCGTGGTCGAAAGTCTGGAGGCCAAAGGCGCGATTTTCGTCGAGGAAGTGGACCAGGTGCCAGCCGACCGCCCGGTGATCTTCTCGGCCCATGGCGTGCCGAAATCTGTCCCGGCCGAGGCAGAACGGCGGCAGATGATCTATCTGGATGCCACCTGCCCGCTGGTCAGCAAGGTGCATATCGAGGCCGAGAAACACCATGCCGGGGGCTATCAGATTCTGCTGATCGGCCATGCCGGGCACCCGGAGGTGATCGGCACCATGGGCCAGCTGCCGGCGGGTGCGATCCTGCTGGTCGAGGATGCGGCAGCGGCGGCGGCGATTGCCCCCAGTCAGCCGGGGCGGCTGGCCTATATCACGCAGACCACCCTGTCGGTCGACGATACGGCAGAGATCGTCGCCATCCTTCAGCGCCGCTTCCCCGGCATCGTCGGCCCGCGCAAGGACGATATCTGCTATGCCACCACCAACCGGCAGGCGGC
>CAYRWZ010000043.1:11550-19801 GCA_964428065.1 uncultured Comamonadaceae bacterium
TGGTCGGCGCGCCCAAGTCGTCTAATTCCCGCCGTCTGGTCGAGGTGGCGGCGCGCAGCGGCTGCGCCAAAACCAGCATGATCCAGCGCGCGGCAGAGATCGACTGGTCGGCGTTGGCCGGGATTCGCACCCTGGGGCTGACGGCGGGCGCCTCTGCCCCGGAGCTGCTGGTGGAAGAAGTGATCGCCGCCGCCCGGCAACATTTCCAGGTCGATACACGGGAAGTGCGGGTGACAGAGGAAAACGTCGCCTTCAAACTGCCGCGCGCCCTGGTGGATTGACGCCATGGCCGTCTACACCGACATCGCGGACGAGGAATTGCGCGCCTTCGTCGCCGATTATGGCATCGGCGAGGTCGAAAGCTATATGGGCATCGCCGAGGGGGTGGAGAACAGCAATTTCCTGGTCCGCACCACTGAGGGCAATTTCATCCTGACCTTGTATGAAAAGCGGGTCCGGCGCGAGGATCTGCCGTTTTTCCTGGGCCTGCTGGATCATCTGGCCGCGCGCGGGGTCAGCTGTCCGACGCCGCTGCGCACCAAAAGCGGCGAGATCCTGCGGGAATTGCGCGGTCGCCCGGCGGCGATGGTCAGTTTTCTGCGCGGCATGTGGCCCCGCCGCATCCAGCCGGGCCATTGCGCGGAACTGGGCGCGGCGCTGGCCCGGCTGCACATTGCCGGGGCGGATTACCCCCATCATCGCACCAATGCCCTGTCGGTTGCCGGGTGGTGGCCGCTGATCGAGGCGACGCGCGACCAGGCCGACAGCGTGAAGCCTGGTCTGGCCGCCCAGCTGGCGGCGGAATTCGCCGTGCTGGAGGCCCAGTGGCCGCAGGATCTGCCGGTGGGGGTGATCCATGCCGATCTGTTTCCCGACAATGTGTTTTTCACCGGCGACCGGCTGACCGGGCTGATCGATTTCTATTTCGCCTGCACCGATGCCTTCGCCTATGATCTGGCGATCTGCCTCAATTCCTGGTGCTTTGAGTTGGATGGCAGCCTGAACATAACCAAGGCGCGCAATCTGGTGCATGGCTATGACGCGGTGCGGCCGCTGACGCCGGAAGAACGGGCGGCCCTGCCGATCCTGTGCCGGGGCAGCGCGCTGCGCTTCCTGCTGACGCGGCTCTATGATTGGCTGAACCAGTCGCCGGGCGCGCTGGTCAAACCGAAGAACCCGCTCGAATACTGGACCAAGCTGATGTTCCACCAGACCGTGACCGGGCCGGGCGCTTATGGACTCGACTGACGCCAGCCCCGCCTCCTCCGCTGCCGAGGAATCGGGGGTGGAGCTGTTCGGCGATGGCGCATGTAGCGGCAATCCGGGGCCGGGCGGCTGGGGCACGGTTCTGCGCTGGCGCGGCCAGGAACGGGAATTCAGCGGCGGCGAGGCGCAGACCACCAACAATCGGATGGAACTGATGGCAATCATCGCCGGGCTGGAGGCGCTGAAGCGCCCGGTCACGGTCGATATCTATACCGACAGCCGCTATGTCCATGACGGGATTACCAAATTCATCCATGGTTGGCGGCGCAACGGATGGAAAACCGCCGACAAGAAGCCGGTCAAGAATATCGACCTGTGGGAACGCCTGACCATCGCCATGAAGCCGCATCATCTGCGCTGGCACTGGATCAAGGGCCATAACGGCCACCCGGAAAACGAACGCGCCGACGCCCTGGCCCGCGCGGCGATTACGGTGGTGCGTGCACAGGCCGCTGATCTGTCGGCTGCTGCGCCAACGGACGGCGACCTGGGTCAATAAGGATTGCGGCACCCCGGCCTGACCCCGCTGCGGTGCACGGGGTCAGGCCGCTTATTCAGTTCCTGCCCGGCTTAATGAGTGTGATCGGCGGGTTTGGTGCCGATGGCTTCCACCACCACGTCCAGCGTCACAGTGCCGGCATTGGCGAAGGTCAGGTCCAGCGGGAAGCGCTGTTGCGCCACCAGCGGCGCCTTCAGGCCGATCAGCATGACATGCAGCCCGCCGGGTTTCAGTTCCACAGTCGCGCCTGCGGCCAGCGGAATCTCTGCCACCTGGCGCATCTGCATCACGCCATTGTCGTGGAGATGGGTGTGCAGTTCGGTCTTTTCGGCAATGCTGTCCGGGGCCTTGGCGGCGATCACCCGATCCGCAGGGCCGCCATTCTTCAGGGTGAAGAACACCACGCCCGTGCGCTGGCTGGGCGCTGTGGTGCGGGCATAGGGATGGACGATCTCGATCGCCCCGATCTTGGACGAATGGGCCAGGGCGGAGTGAACGAGGGCAAAGCCGCCCACGGCCAGGGACGCAGCCATGGCCAGCGACACAAGGATTTTACGCATGAGAGGATCTCCTGATCCGAAAACAAAACCAAGGGGTTGGGCTTTGGGTGGGATCAGGCGATAGGAGGACCGCGCGGCAGGACCGGCTGCCAGGCCGGGGATGCGGGCGGATGGGGCAGTGTCTGACGCCACGGCGCCGCCGATCCGGCCAGAAGCGGAACCGGCAGTGCTGGCCCCGCCGGTACCAGGTTGCCATCGGCCAGGGTTCCGCCGCTGCGGCAGGGCAGGCAATGGTCGCAGGCCCGGGCAGGGTCGCCCGGATGAGGGGGCGGGGATGACGGATCGCCGCCGGGGGCGCAGAAAATGGCATCGTTGCCGAACAGCGCGACCAGTGCGGCCCGGTCGGCGGCCGCCGAATCATCCGATCCCGCACCCGACAGACCCCCCGGCACACCTCCAGCATGGCCGACGCCGCCAATCAGCGCGGCGATCAGCATCAGCATATGGGTTAGGCGTCGAAGCGCGGTCATGGCAGCAGGCTTACTCCACTACTGATAGAGGGGCAACCCCGATGCGGCCCTTACTGAAAGCGCGCAACCAACTTACGCAGGAACGCCTCGCACGCCGTTAGCTGCGCCGGGTCGATAAATTCGTTCGGCTGATGCGCCTGATCGATCGATCCCGGACCGCAGATCACCGTCGCCATACCCGCCTGCTGGAACAGCCCGGCCTCTGTGCCATAGGAAACCGTGGTCGCGCGGTTGAGGCCGGTCAGCGACAGGGCGATCGCTTCCATCTCGTTCCCCGGTTCCGGCCGCAGCGGCGGCACATGCACCACCTGTTCGGTGACGATATCGGCATCCGGGTGTTCCGCCTTTAGGGCCGGGCGCGCAACCTCGTCGATGAAGTGGGTGATGCGGCCGGTGATCGCCGCCGCCTCGTCCCACGGGGCCAGACGGAACTCCCAATAGAAGCTGCATTTTTCCGGCAGGATATTGACCGCTGTGCCGCCTTCGATCTGGTTGCAGTTCACGCTGGTGTAGGGCGGCTGGAAATCGGTGTCCGGCCGGGCGCGGGTTTTGGCGGCCTCTGCCTCTGCCCGGATGGCTTCGATGATGCGGGCTGCGGCAAAGATCGCATTCGCGCCGCGATGGGGCTGGCTGGAATGGGCGGGCACGCCGGTCACCGTGGTGCGGAAGCCGAACACGCCCTTATGGCCATTGACCACCTGCATCAGCGTCGGCTCGCCGATCACCGCAAGGCGCGGGTGATAGCCGGCGGCCAGCAGATCGTCGATCAGCCGGACCGCGCCGAAACAGCCCACTTCCTCGTCATAGGACAGGGCGAGATGCAGCGGAATCGACGGCGGGGCCTCGATAAACTCCGGCAGCAGGGCCAGAACGCACGCGGCAAACGCCTTCATGTCCGACGTGCCGCGCCCATACAGCAGCCCGCCGCGCTCGACCACGGTAAAAGGATCGCTGTGCCAATCCTGCCCGGCAACCGGCACCACATCTGTATGGTCGGACAGAACCAGGCCGCCCAGTTTCGCCTCGCCGCTGCGGGCGGGCAGGGTTGCGAACAGATTGGCCTTGCGCCGGCTATCGTCATGGCTCAACCGCCACGCGACGCCCCAGGCAGACAGGTAATCGCCGACGAAGCGGATCAGGTCCAGATTGCTGTCGGCGGAAATGGTGGGGAAGGCTACCAGCCGGTCGAGGAACTCGCGGGATGTATAACGCGGCGGCACAGCACCCTTCCCTTCAAACCCCGTGCTAGACGGCGGTGCCGGCCCCGCTGCCGGGGCTGTTGATCAGCGACAGAAATTCGCGGCGGGTTTCGATATCGCTGCGGAACGCGCCCAGCATCCGGCTGGTCACCATGGCGACGCCCGGCTTGTGCACACCGCGCGTGGTCATGCACTGATGCTGGGCTTCGATCACCACGGCCACGCCGCGCGGCTGCAACACTTCGTCCAGCGCGTTGGCGATCTGCGCCGTCATCTTTTCCTGGATCTGCAAGCGCTTGGCATAGGCTTCGACCAAGCGGGCCATTTTGGAAATGCCGACTACACGGTTTTTCGGCAGATAGGCCACATGGGCGCGGCCGATGATCGGCGCCATGTGATGTTCGCAATAGCTTTCGAAGCGGATGTCGCGCAGCACGACCATTTCGTCATAGCCTTCGACTTCCTCGAAGGTGCGCTGCAACATTTCCTGCGGGTCGGTATCGTAGCCGGAGAACCATTCCTCGAACGCGCGGACGACGCGCGCCGGGGTGTCGAGCAGGCCTTCCCGGTTCGGGTTGTCACCGGCCCAGCGCAACAGGGTGCGCACGGCTTCCTCGGCCTCGCTGCGGCTGGGCTTATGGGTGGGATAAGGCTGCTGCAACGCGGTTTCCTTGGTGATCTGCGCCTGCCCCGCAGGGGTCTGAACGGTCACGGAATTCACGACACTAGTCCTTTCTCTCGGCAAGGCCAACCCGAAAGCGGCCCGATCCGGCTTTAATGCATAAGGGTCTGGAGTCTGAAGTGGACCAAGTGCCGGCCATGTCAACGGCGGGGGCGGAAGATTCTGCGCGCGCTAGTTGATGCGGAAGATCTGGTGCGGGCTGTCCAGCGAGAAGGCGGGGATGGCGATATCGAATTCCTCTCCATCCGGGCCGACCATCTGATAGGTGCCGACCATGATGCCGGACGGCGTCGGCAACGGGGTGCCGCTGGTATATTCAAAGCTGTCGCCCGGCTCTAGCACCGGCTGTTCGCCCACCACGCCGGCCCCGCGCACTTCCTGCAACCGGCCCAGGGCATCGGTGATCTTCCAGTGGCGGGAGACCAGCTTCACCGTATCCTCGCCGCCATTCTCGATCCGCACCCGATAGGCCCAGACAAAGCGGCCCTGATCCGGCAGGGATTGCTCCTCCAGAAAAAACGGTTCGACCGTAACCGTGATCCCGCGCGTGGTGCTTTTATACATGATGATAGAGCCTGGGGTCTGGGGAGGGTCTTTTCAAGCGGACTCTGGAGTGCGATACGCCCCTGAAAAAAGCCCGAACAAAAAATGCCGGTGCGCAGGGCACCGGCATTCTTTTTGGTCAGAGGTGACGCCCGCGTTAGCGGATGGTCACTTCCACGCGGCGGTTGCGGGCTTCGCGCACACCGTCGGCAGTCGGAACGGCCGGCTCGGTTTCACCCAGCGCGGTCACCGACATGCGCTCGGTTGCGATGCCACGGGCGGCCAGGGCGCCACGAACCGCGTCAGCGCGGCGCAGCGACAGGCGCACGTTGTAGTCGGCGGCACCCGAACGGTCGGCATGGCCAACCAGGGTCAGACGGGCATTGCCGGTCTTCTTCGCTTCGGCAGCGGCTTCGTCGATGATGCGGATCGCGGTCGCATCCAGACGGCTGCTATCCCAGGCGAAGTAGATGATGAAGTTCTTCAGCGCCACCGGGGCGGCGGGCGGAGCGGCCGGGGCCGGCTGGGCGACCAGCTGGGCCATGGCATCTTCGAACGCGCCTTTGCAGGTGGCGATATCGGCCAGCTGCCAGCCTTCTTCTTCCTGCTCGACCCAGCAGTCATAGGCGACCTGGGCCTTGGCGGCGACGGCGGGCTTCGCGGTACGGCCACCGGCATCCAGGGCCGAAACCAGACGGCCGCGGGCGCCATCCAGCGCCTGCTTCACCGAACCGCCGACATTCCAGCGATCGGTGGTTTCCGGCAGGACATTTTCACCGCGCGACGCAGCCAGGCCCTTCGCAGCGAAGGTATAGGCATCCGGCCAGTCGGCCATGCGGTCGGCTTCGAAAATGGTCAGGGCGCGATATTCTTTGGTCAGCGCCTGAGTAAAGGCATTGCCGGCGGTGGTTTCGGTGGTGCCGCGCAGGGCATCGATATCCATCGCGCCGCAGCCCGTCAGCACGCCCAGAACGGCGCACGCGCCCAGCAGTTTCAGCGACTTCATGTCACTCTCCTTTGAAATTCATCGTTCGCGGCGCCACGAAAGGCACGCCGGTGCAACCTTTAACGGCTTTGTTCTTTTAGCGATTCCACTATGGCGCGGCAAGACCGAAGCCTGCATCTGTGGCATTCCGCCCACGCGGTATGACGCAGAAACTACAGCCCCGTTGCCGCCTGTCACCGCCTGTTCCGTCTGTGCCGGCCGGTCAAGCCGTCAGCACCCCGCGCAGGCTGCGTTCGATCACCGACAGCCGGGCCAGATCCAGCGTCCCGGCGGCATGGGCCTCGGCCACCAGCGTTTCGATCCGGGTTGCGGCCTCGCCCCGCGCGGTCAGCCAGGCATCGGCATCGCCGCCATCGGCCAGAACCCGCCGCGCCAGCGCATCCTGGTGGCGGGCGATATCCTCGGCCAGGCCGCGCGCGGCCTGACGGCTCCAGCCATCGGGCGTCGGCAGGGTCTGTACCTGCGCCCGCAGCCAATCGAGGTGCAGCCGCGCACCCAGCCGGAAATAGACCGCAGCAGCGCGGTCCATGCTGGCGCCGGTGCCGTCGGCCAGGGCCAGCACGTCCAGGCTGCTGGTTGCCGTGATCACCTTGCGCAGGGCGGCGGCCAGTTCGGCCGGCGCCTCTGCCAGGGCCGCAGCCAGTGCCGGATCTTCCGGCGCGGCAGTCCCGCCGGACAATGTGGCCAGCGCCGGGGTCAGCTTTGCCACCGCCTCGGCAATCGATCCTTGGCCCAGCGGTGCCGGCTGGCGGACCAGCCAGCGGATCGAGGCTTCCAGCGCCTTCTGCACGGTGCGGTAGAGATCCAGCTGCAGGCGGGTGTTCAGCGTTGCGTCCAGTGCCTCGATCCCGGCCCAGACGGCAGGCAGGCCCAGGGCATCGCGCAGGATGCAATAGGCCCGCACCAGCTGGGCGGCGGATGCGCCGGTTTCTTCCTCCAGATCGGCCGCCAGGGTCAGACCGCCGCGATTCAGCATCTCGTTGGTCAGGACCGTGGCGATGATTTCACGCCGCAGCCCGTGACGCTGGATCGGCCCGGCGAACCGGTCGCGCAGCGGGGTCGGGAAATAGCTGCTCAGATCGGCCACCAGCGCCGGATCGTCCGGTGTGGCGGACGGCAGCAGCGCGTTGTAGAGCGCTATCTTGCTCCAGGCCAGCACGACGGCCAGTTCCGGCCGGGCCATGCTGAGGCCGGCGGCGCGGCGCGCCTCCATCTGGGCGTCGGTCGGCAGCGCCTCCAGCGCGCGGTCCAGGGCGACCTCCCGCTCCAGCCGGTGCATCTGGCGGCGTGCGATGTCGATATAGTCCGGGCCCTGATGGATGGCGGCCGACAGGGCGAAGGTCTGCAGATAATTGTCGCGCAGTACCAGATGGCACACTTCGTCTGCCATCGACGCCAGCAGCGCATCGCGCTGTTTCAGGTCCAGCTCGGCCCGGATGTCCGGGTCACCCAGCAGGATCTTGATATTGACCTCGTGGTCAGAGCAATCGACCCCGGCGGAATTATCGATCGCGTCGGTGTTGATGCGCCCGCCGTTCAGCCCGTATTCGATGCGGCCGCGCTGGGTGACGCCCAGATTGGCGCCTTCGCCGATCACCCGGGCGCGCACATCGCGGGCATCGACGCGCAGGGCGTCGTTGGCGCGGTCGCCCGCATCGGCATGGCTTTCGTCGCCCGCCTTGATATAGGTGCCGATCCCGCCGAACCACAGCAGATCGACCGGCGCTTTCAGCATCGCCTGGATCAGATCGGACGGGGCGATGCGGTCGCGGTCGAGCCCGAACAGTGCCTTGATTTCCGGCGTCAGCTCGATCGATTTGGCGCTGCGGTCGAACACACCGCCGCCCTTGGCGATCAGCGCCTTGTCATAATCCATCCAGCTGGTGCCCGGCGTGGTGAACAGCCGCTTGCGTTCCTCATAGGACCGGGCGGCGTCCGGCGCCGGGTCGATGAAGATATGCAGGTGGTTGAAGGCGCCGATCAGCCTGATCTTGTTGGAATGCAGCATGCCGTTGCCGAACACGTC
>CAYRWZ010000044.1:0-3426 GCA_964428065.1 uncultured Comamonadaceae bacterium
CCAGAAGGGACAGACCGTGACGATTCCGGGTTTGCGGCATATCACACCTCCTCACGATCACCAGGTCCTCAATCCACTACGATGCGGGCATCGGCATAGCCGGCGCGGATAATCTGGTCCAGGGTCCGGTCGCCATCTTCAACATTGGCCAGCGGGCCGATGCGCACCCGGTGCAGCTGCTTGTCCGCCACCCGCACGGGCACCACGCCGCTGGGGCCGAAGCTGCGCAATTCGTTTGACAGGCTGCGCGCCCGATCCGGATTGCTGAGGGCGGCGACCTGAACGAAAATCTGGGTCCGGCGCGGCGCCACATCGGGTGCCGGGCCGGTCGGATCCTTCGGGGCCTGGATCGGCGCAGCGCGCAGGGCCGACGATGCCACCGGCACGGCGGACGCAATCTGGGTATTCGCCCCGCCATTGGCCGCACGGGCGCCATTGGGCGGGGCCAGGGTTTCGGCGGCGACACTGTCGCGCGGGGCGGCACTGGGCGGCGGGGAATTGCTGGCCGGCGCGCGGGCGATATAGGTGCCGGTGCCCTTGCTGGCCCGGTCGCCCGCCACTCGGTTGACCGACCGCATGGCATCGGCAATCTGCTCGCTTTCCTCGCGCAGGATCTGCACCCGCACCTTGGCGGTGCCATTCTGCTCGAAGCCCAGCAACTGTGCGCCCCGGCGGGAGATATCGATGATCCGCCCGCGCGCATAGGGGCCGCGATCGTTGATGCGCAACACGACGGAGCGGCCGTTATCCAGGTTGGTCACGCGCACGAAACTGGGCATCGGCAGCGTGCGATGGGCGGCGGTCATGGCATTCTGATCGTAATCCTCGCCATTGGCCGTCAGCTTGGCGTGAAAGCCCGGCCCGTACCACGAGGCAACGCCGGCTTCATCGTAGTTGAGATCCTCTGCCGGATAATACCAGACGCCTTCGATCTGATAGGGATCGCCGACCTTATAGACGCCCTTGGGCGGCAGCCCGTCCAGCTGGGGGGCTTCCGGCGCGGCACTTTTGGCGGCCTGGGTCACCAGCTTGGTTTCGGCGCACCCGGCCAGGGCAATACCGGCCAGCAGAACCGCCAGCATCGACCAGCGGGAAGGGTTTGGGGTTGCAGCAGCCGGTGGACGGTGATCGACGGACAGCACAGTCACGGCTTACCCCTCGAAAAGCTGGTCGGACAGAAGGCCAACCGAGGTTGCGAAGTAGAACGACCGGTTCCAGTTCATGATCGTGCGGTAATTATTGGTCACCAGATAGACCGGCCCGCCCCCGGTGCGGTTGGGCCGCACCAGCGACAGCGGCTGCCCGCCATCGCGAAAGGCACGCCCGCCGACCAGAATCGGCTGGACGCCCAGCGCGCGCCATTCGGCCAGGGACTTGCGCACATCCAGCGAAATCAGGGCGGGGTCGAGACTGTCGGGAACCGTCGCCTCCCGCCCCCAATCGACCGATGCCACCCAGCCAACGGTTGACAGGTAATTGGCAATCGACGCGAACACATCGCTGCGGCTGGACCAGATATCGCGGCGGCCATCGCCATTGGCATCAACGGCATAGCGCAGGAAGCTGGACGGCATGAACTGGCTTTGCCCCATGGCCCCGGCCCAACTGCCGCGCATGGCATCGGCCGAAACGTCGCCCCGTTGCAGGATGGTCAGGGCATCCAGCAATTCGCGCCGGAAATAGGCGCTGCGCCGCCCGTCATAGGCCAGCGTTGCCAGGGCGCCGATCACGGAAAAACTGCCCATGTTGCGGCCGAAATCGCTTTCAATCGCCCATAGGGAGACGATGAAGCGCGCCGGCACGCCAAACCGCTGTTCCGCCTGGGCCAGCTCCGCCCGGTTTTCCGCCAGCCGCTGGCGGGCATTGGCCACCCGCTGGGCCGGGATGACGCGCTGACGATAGTCATCGAAGCTCAACACGCCTTCGGGCTGGCGGCGGTCCAGCTCGATCACCCGGGGAATCGGCGCAACGCCGCGCATCGCACCATCGAAGACCGCCGGCGAAATGCCCGCCTGCAGGGCATCGGCCCTAAGAGCGGCCCGCCAGCTGGCGAAATCAACCGCCGCAACCTGCGTTTCGGACCCGGATTGAGTTTGCCCACTCGGCTGCGGGGCCGCAGAACCGGATTGGGTCATGGACGGGTTTGCCGGGGCAGCCTGATTTGCCGGAGGGGATTGGCGGATCACCGCCTGCTCGCCGCCGACAATTGCACCGGAGTCCGGCGCGGCACAGGCCGCCAAACTGAGACACGCGGCCAAGCCCATAGAGAGTGCAGCCGGCATGGTCATCAATGCTTTTTCGGGCCTTTGCGCGGCCCCACGCGACGGCATGCCCGCCCCTCTCACTCTGTCTTACAAACGGCATATGTTGTGGCACAGGCCGGGGCTGATCGCAATAACTCGTTAACGTCTTTTTATCGTTCCGGCCCCGGAAAGAGAGTATCGGTCCACCCACGCGCCCGGTAATAGGCAAGCCCGACCCATTCGCGGATGCCCCAATGCACCCCGTCCAAACCGTCGAGGAAGGAGAACGGCACCCCCTCCCCACCCTTGCGCAGGCCGTAATCCACCGGAAACGGCACCACCGGCCAGCCCTGCTGCCGGAAAATGCCGACCGCGCGGGGCATATGAAAGGCAGAGGTGACCAGCAGCCACACCTCCCCCGGCTGCGGTTGCATCAGGGCCTTCGACTGGACGACATTCTCATAGGTGTTGCGGCTGTTGCGTTCCATCACCAGCCGCCCCGGCGGCAGCAACAGCGGTTCGATCCCGGCGGTTTGGAACAGGGCGGCCACCACATCGGCCTCGCGCGCGCCCTTGCCGTCCAGCGCCGCCGTGCCCCCGGTGAACAGCAGTTTGGCATCGGGATAGCGCCGGGCCAGCGTCAGCAGGGCGAACAGCCGGTCGGCGCTGTCGGTCACCACAGGCTGGCCGCGGTCATCGGTCAACCCGGTATCGACGGCGCCGCCCAGCACGATGATCCCATCCACCCGCGCCGGCAGCGGTTCGGGCGCCGCGAAGCGGTTTTCCAGCGGCAGCAAGACCCAATCGCGCAGCGGCAGCACGGTTATCGCCAGGGCCAGGCCAATGCCGAGCGTCAGCGACACCCGGCCAAGCCGCCGCAGCCAGCCACCCGCCCGCTCGGTGACCCGGCCGATCGTCAGGCAGATCGCGCCAAGGCCCAACGCCAGGACAATCAAATTCCCCGGCGCGAACAACCACCAGATCAGTTTCGATGCGATGAATCCCATGCCCTATGCCCTACCCCGGACGCCCCCCGAAGGCAATCGCAAAGGAAAATCCGCCGCCCGCATCCCGGCACAAGCCGCTTGACCGCCACCCCCTTCCGCCCTATCCCATGCAATGCCGGATGGGTGGCCGAGTGGTTTAAGGCAGCGGTCTTGAAAACCGCCGTAGGTTCGCGCCT
>CAYRWZ010000044.1:3454-19758 GCA_964428065.1 uncultured Comamonadaceae bacterium
ATCCGCCACGCCTGTCGCGTATCCCCAGCTTCAATTTCCTTTGACGTCTCGCCCGTAGGGTGGTCAGAGTTTGCCGGTTGGGTTTTCAGGGTGGCGGGGGCATGGTGGATCGGCACGATCCGAAGTATCGCAATGCGATCTGGGTGGATGAAACCCCGCCCCATCCGCGCTGGACATGTCTGGATTTTCTGGATTGGTGCCCGCCAGCGATCGGCGATCTTTATGCCTATTGGGATGGCAAGCGGGCCGGGCGGCCCATGCCGTCGCGCAAGGATATCGACCCGGTGGACATGAAACCCTGGCTGGCCGCCATGATGCTGGTCGATGTCGGCTGGTCGCCACTGCACTTCACCTATCGGCTGGTCGGCACCATGGAAGTGGCGGCGCGCGGCTATGATCCGACCGGAAAATCGGTTGAAACCAGCTATTTCGGCCCAACCGCGCAGGGCGCCTTGTGGAATTACCGGACAGTGGCCATCCACAAGACGCTGGTCTATGAGGAAGAATTCCTGCAGTCGGATGAAGCAAGACTGAAAGAATTGGGCGTGATTTTCCTGCCCCTTTCCGAAAACGGCAAGGATGTGAACATGATAATGGTGTATACGGCCTTTGTTCCCTTCCGGCCGTTGCCTCAATATTAAGCATCTTCGACTGTCGCGGAAATCGCCTTTTGGTTTTTGAAGTTGCCAATCTTCTACCTGACGGCTAAAAGCGCGCAAATTTGACTCAAACAAATCGTATATATGCAATAAACGAAGCTAATCGGCGTTGACGCCTGCCGGAAAACCTCGTTACGGTTTTTGGCGTCACATCTCATTTCAAGAGGTTGGTTCATGAACAAGCGTCTATTCGCAGCGGCCCTGACGGCGACCGCCCTTGCCAGCGTGGCGGCCATTCCGGCCCATGCCGCCAAGGACGAGCTGGTGATCGGGATCATCCAGTTTCCGTCCAACATGAACCCGAATTCCGAGCCGGTCACCTCGCGGACCTATGCGCTGAACATGGCGTATCGCAACCTGACCGCGTTCGACGATACCTGGAAGAATACCTGCCTGGTCTGCGAAACCCTGCCCAGCCTGGAAAACGGCCTGGCCAAGGTGGTTGACCGCCCGGATGGCAAGAAGGGCATGCAGGTCACCGTGAAGCTGCACCCGAAGGTGACCTGGGGCGACGGCACCCCGATGACCACGAAGGACCTGGTGTTCACCTGGAACCTCGCCCGCAAGCGCGAGGCCGGGTTTGCGGCCTTCGAAGCCTATGACCGCATCGAGAAGATCGATGTGATCGACGACAAGACCGCCGTGCTGCATTACCCGACCATCCGCAGCGATTTCGCCGAGATGGCCCAGCTGCGCGCGATGCCGGCCCATATCGAAGGCCCGATCGTCGAGAAGGTGGGCGCGGCCGAGTACATGAAGAATTCAGCCTATAACCAGACCCCGACCAATCCGGGGCTTTATAACGGCCCCTATCGGATCAGCGATTATCAGTCCGGTTCCTCCATCACCTTCGAACCGAACCCGCACTGGTTCGGCCAGAAGCCGCATTTCAAGCGGGTCACGGTCCGCACGATTCAGAACTCTGCCGCCTTGCTGCAGAACCTGCTGTCGGGCGATATCGATTATTCGCCGGGTGAAGGCATCGGCATTTCCTTCGATCAGGTCGCCGAACTGGAAAAGGCGAAAAACCCGAAATTCACCTATGTCTATAAGCCGGGCCTGACCCACGAGCATATCGACCTGCAGCCGAACAACCCGATCCTGCAGGACAAGCGGGTGCGCGAGGCGCTGATCTATGCGATCAACCGCAAGCAGATTTCGGAACGGCTGTTCCAGGGCAAATCGCCGGTCGCCAACAGCTTTGTCGGGCCGCTCAGCCCCTTCTACACGGATGATGTGAAGAAGTATGATTATGATCCCGCCCGCGCCAAGGCGCTGCTGGATCAGGCCGGGTGGAAGCCAGGCCCGGATGGCATCCGCCGCAATGCCAAGGGCGAAAAGCTGTCGCTGGAATATGCCACCACGTCAGGCAACAGCCAGCGCGAACTGGTGCAGCAGGTGTTCCAGACCCAGTGGAAGGATGCCGGCATTGAAGTGGTGATCAAGAACGAGCCGGCGCGTAGCCTGTTCGGGGAGACCGCCCGCAAGCGCACCTATACCGGCATGATGATGTATGCCTGGGCCAATGCGGTGACGGAGCCGCCGGGCCGCATTCTGCACACCCGCGCGATCCCGACCGAAGCCAACAACTTCGCCGGGTCCAACTTCGTCGCCTTCAGCAACCCGGATATGGACGCCGCCATCGACGCGACCCTGACCGAGCTGGATGCCGGCAAGCGCATGCAGCTGTGGGCCACCATGCAGAAGGTCTATGTCGATAACCTGCCGGTGATCCCGCTGTTCTTCCGTGCCGATGCCTATGCCTTCCCGGCCTGGCTGAAGGGCGTGAAGCCGACCGGGCATGAAGACTATTCGACCAACTGGGTCGAAACCTGGACCGCCAGCAACTAACCGCTGGCACAACAAGCCATGGGCCGGTGCGCTTTCGGCACCGGCCCATGGATTTTGGGCGTAGAGATGGATTTCCTGGTACCGACTGCCGAAATGGGCTTGCCGTGAGTAAACCTTGCCATGAGTAACGATGAAACCTTGATCGACGTGGCGGGCCTGCGCGTGGTGTTCCCGTCCGACCGGGGCGACAAGGCGGTGGTGGACGATATCTCCTACACAATTCGTCCGGGTAAGACCCTTGGCGTTGTGGGGGAAAGCGGCTGCGGCAAATCCATGACGGCCTTGTCACTTATGGGCCTGGTGCCAAGCCCCGGCCGGGTTGAAGGCCGCCTGACCTTCCAGGGCCGCGATCTTCTGGGACAAAGCGAGCGGGACTGGCAGGCGCTGCGCGGCAATCGGATCGCCATGATCTTTCAGGAACCGATGACATCGCTGAACCCGGTGGTGCGCATCGGCGACCAGATCGGCGAATCGCTGGTTCTGCATGAAGGTTTATCGGTCAAAGAGGCGCGCGAGCGCGCCGTTGGCTTGCTGGAACAGGTGGGCATTCCATCACCGCGCGACCGCGCGCTGGCCTATCCGCATCAGCTTTCGGGCGGGATGCGGCAACGCGCGATGATCGCCATGGCGCTGGCCTGCCGCCCGCAGCTGTTGATCGCGGACGAGCCGACGACGGCGCTGGATGTCACCATCCAGGCGCAGATCCTGGACCTGATGCTTCAGCTGCAGGACGAAATCGGCATGGCTATCCAGTTCATCAGCCATAATCTGGGTGTTATCAGTGAGTTGGCGGACGATATTATTGTCATGTACGCCGGCCGCATCGTCGAACGCGCCCCGGCGGCGGACCTGTTCGCCCGGCCCGCGCACCCCTATACGCGCGGCCTAATCGCCACCCTGCCGGAAATCGGCGTGCGGCGGGAAACCCTGCCGGTGATCAAGGGCACTGTGCCCGATCTGGCCAATCTGCCGCCCGGCTGCCGGTTCGCTGACCGATGCCCGCTGGCCGGCCCGGAATGCCGCACGGCGGAACCGTCCCTGACCGATCTGGGCGGCGGCCACAGCGCGGCTTGCTTCAAGGTGGCCGCATGAACGCGATGACCAAACCGGCAGCGCTGCTGGATGTCGATCAGCTGGTGGTGCATTTTCGTCTGCCGAAAAAGGGCCTGTTCGGCAAATCGGCCGGCACCGTGCGCGCGGTGGAGGGTGTGTCCTTTGCCCTGAAGCGCGGGGAAACCCTGGCAATCGTAGGCGAAAGTGGGTGTGGCAAGACCACGCTGGGCCGCGCCGTTGCCGGCCTGTATCGGCCCAATGCCGGCACCGTGCGCTTCGACGGCGCGGACCTGACCGGCCTGTCGGGGGCGGAAACCAAGGCGATGCGCCGCCGCATCCAGATGGTGTTTCAGGATCCCTTCTCATCCCTCAGCCCGCGCATGCTGGTGTCGGAAATCCTGACCGAGCCATTAGACATCCACAAGATCGGCACCCGGGCCGAACGCCTTGAAAAGGCAGCGGAATTGATTGCCACCGTCGGCCTGCCGATCGATGCGCTGAACCGCTATCCCCATGAATTTTCCGGCGGTCAGCGCCAGCGGATCGCCATTGCCCGCGCGCTTGCCCCGACACCGGAGCTGATCATTGCGGACGAGCCGCTGTCGGCGCTGGACGTTTCGATTCAAAGCCAGGTTTTGAACCTGATGGCCGAATTGCGGCGCGACCGCGGCCTCAGCTACTTGTTCATCAGCCACGATCTGGCGGTGGTGGATCATCTGTCCGACCGGGTGGCCGTCATGTATCTGGGCCGGATCGTCGAAATCGGCAGCCGGGATGCGATTTTCAGCCGCCCGAGCCACCCCTATACCCAGGCACTGCTGGATGCCATTCCGCGCATCGGCCAGGGAAAACGCAGGCGCGGCAAACTGTTGCCGGGCGATCTGCCCTCGCCGCTGGCGCCGCCGCCGGGTTGCGTGTTCCATCCGCGCTGCCCCAAGGCCAAGGATATCTGCCGGGTTCAGGCACCGCTGCCAGAGCCGGTTGCCGCGGCCGACGCATCCTCCGACGCGACGCCCCACCTGGCGGCGTGCCATTTCAAGGAGTGACCGGGATGGGCCGTTTTCTGCTGTCCCGCCTGTTCGAATCGCTGGTCGTTCTGCTGGTCATGTCCTTCATCCTGTACGGGTTGATGGGCCTGATGCCAGGCGATCCGATCGATATCATGATCATGTCCAACCCGGCGATGACCCCCGCCGATGTGGAACGGCTGCGCGCCCTGTACGGTCTGGATCAGCCGCTGGTCGTCCGCTATTGGAACTGGCTGACCGCGGCGCTGTCCGGCGATCTGGGCTATAGCCGCGAACATATGCGGCCGGTTCTGACCGTCATGCTGCCCGCCCTGGGGCAAACCCTGAAGCTGATCGGCCTGGTCTTCGTCTTCGCCGTCGGGCTGGCGCTGGTTCTGGGCGTGCGCGCGGGGCTGAAGCCGGGCGGGGCATTCGATACCTCGGTCAGTTTCGTGTCGTTCGCCGGCATCTCCCTGCCGACCTTCTGGCTGGCGCTGATCCTGATCCTGGTCTTCGCCGTCACCCTGAATTGGCTTCCGGCATCGGGCATCCGGTCGCCGCGCGGCGATAGCGATGTCTGGGATCAGGCCAAATACATGATCCTGCCGGTGGCAACCCTGGTGATTGCCAATACCGGCGTGTTTGCCCGCTATGCCCGCGCCGCGACGATCGAGGTGATGCGGCAGGATTTCATCCGCACCGCGCGCGCCAAGGGGGCATCGGAACGGCGGGTGGTGATGCGCCATGCCCTGCGCAACAGCCTGATCCCGGTGGTGACGGTGGTGGCCCTGTCGTTCGGCCAGCTGTTCTCCGGCGCGCTGATCACGGAAACCATGTTCGCCCAGCCTGGCCTGGGGAAGATGATTTACAACGCCATCCAGGGCAATGACTTCAACCTCGCCATGGTCGGGCTGATGTTTGCCACTGCGATGACGCTGATCGGCAATCTGCTGGCCGATATCGCCTATGCCTGGATCGACCCGAGGATCACCCTGTCATGACCCCCGCCCCGACTCAGACGCAGACCTCAACTCAGACCTCGGCGCTTCCATCGGCGATTGACGACGCCCGGTCGATCTGGGCGGTGCGCTGGCGGCGCTTCCGCAGCCACCGCCCTGCCGTCTTTGCCCTGATCGTGCTGGTGCTGCTGGCGGCGTTCAGCCTGTCTGCCCCGCTGTTGGAACTGGCCCTGGGGATTGACGCAAACAAGGCCGATCTGCTGGCCCGGTTCGATCCGCCGTCGGACATCAACTGGCTAGGCAGTGACGAGGCCGGGCGCGACGTGCTGGCGCGGCTGATGTATGGCGGCCAGATCTCTCTCAGCGTCGCCCTGGTGGCCACCGGGCTGGCCGCCCTGATCGGCACGGTGACCGGCCTGTCCGCCGGCTATTTCGGCGGCCGGGTCGATTCGATCCTGATGCGCATCACCGATGGCGTGATCAGCCTGCCCCTGCTGCCGCTGCTGGTGGTGGTGGCGGCGATTGACCTGACCAAGATCGGCTTTAGCGAGGAATTCGCCCGCTCCCCGGCAGCGGGCTTCTGGCGCATCGTCATCATTCTGGGCTTCGTCAACTGGACGCCGATTGCCCGGCTGGTGCGGGCGGCCACCCTTGCCATCCGCGAGCGGGAATTCGTCCTGGCCGCGCGGGTGGCGGGCGCAGCGCCGCTGCACATCATGCGCCGGCATATCCTGCCGAACATCGTAACGCCGCTGATCGTGGCGTGCAGCCAGATCGTCGGCCGGGTGATCCTGTACGAATCGGTGCTGAGCTTCCTTGGTTTTGGCATCGTTCCGCCCACGCCAAGCTGGGGCAACATGCTGAACAATGCCCAGGAACTGATCACCACCGCCCCGTTGCTGGCAATCTATCCCGGCATGCTGATTTTCGTGACCGTGATCGCGGTCAATTTCTTCGGCGACGGCCTGCAAGAAGCCTTTGATCCCAAAGGCAAAGTGACATTTGGCAAAAAGTGAGTTCGGTCTGGTGACTGCTGCCCTGTCCCCCCCTATCCCGGTTCCACCCAATTCCGCCTATCTGCGCCTGGAGGAAACCTTCAAGCGGATCGAACTGCTGCGCGAGATGCAGCGGCAGCTCGATTGGGACAAGCGGACCATGATGCCATCGGGCGGATCAGTCACCCGCGGGGAACAGCTGGCCCTGATCGCCACCCTGCGCCAGGAAACGCTGAACGGATCCGAGGTTGCGGACCTGCTGGATGCAGCAGAGGCGGACAGCGACGAGCTGGACCCGTGGGAAGCCGCAAATCTGCGGGAGATGCGCCATTGGTGGCGGCACGAAACCGCCATCCCCGCCAGCCTGGCCGCCGAACAGCAGCGCGTCATCTCGGTCAGTGAGGCTGCCTGGGTTACGGCCAGGCAAGACAATAATTTCAATGCCTTCCGCCCGCATCTTGAGGCACAGATCGCCATTACGCGGCAGATTGCCGATGCCAAGGCAGGGGCGCTGGGCCTGTCGCCCTATGATGCGCTGCACGATGCATGGGAGCCGGGCGGGCGGCAAAGCCTGATCGATCCGCTGTTCGACCAATTGGCGGCAGAGCTGCCGGGCCTGATCGATGCCATCATCGACCACCAGTCCCGCCAGCCTGCCGCGCCGGACCTGGCCGGCCCGTTCCCGATTGCCGCCCAGACTGCCCTGTCGGAAGACGTGATGCGGCGGATCGGCTTCGATTTTGCCCATGGCCGTCTGGACCCGACGGTTCACCCCTTCTGCAGCGGCGCGCCGGACGATCAGCGCATCACCACGCGCTTCCGCGACAGCGATTTCACCCTGGCCCTGATGGCGACGATCCATGAAACCGGCCATGCGCTGTATGAATCGGGCCGCCCGCGCGGACGCTGGCGGTATCAGCCGGTTGGCCGCGCGCGCGGGTCCGCCCTGCATGAAAGCCAATCGCTGATCGTGGAAATGCAGGCCGCCCGCAGCGATGAATTCCTTGGCTTCCTGCCCCATTTGCTGCGCCAGTATTTCGGCGATCATGCCGGGTTTGCGCCCGATGCCTTGCGCCGGCTGTACCGCCGGGTGCAGCGCAGCTTCATCCGGGTGGAAGCGGATGAAGCGACCTATCCGCTGCATGTCGTCCTGCGCTATCGGCTGGAAAAAGCGATGCTGGCGGGCGATTTGGCGGTGGCTGACCTGCCGGATGCCTGGCGCGAAGGCTTCCGCGCCCTGGTCGGCGCCGAGGTGCCGGATGACCGGCTGGGCTGCCTGCAGGATATTCACTGGGCGATGGGCTATTTCGGCTATTTCCCGACCTACAGCCTGGGTGCCGTTACCGCCGCCCAACTGTTCGCCGCCGCAACCCGCGACGATCCGGGTATCCTTCCCGCCCTGGCGCATGGCAACTTCGCCCCGCTGGTCGCCTGGCTGCGCCAGCATGTGCATGGGCTCGGCTCCCGCTATTCAACCGAGGAGATTGTCTGCATGGCGACCGGCGCGCCGGTTTCCGCCGATGCCTTCCTGGCCCATATCCGCACCCGCTATCTTGCGGGTTGAAATGCCGCTTGCCAAGCGCCGGGCCGACCGATAGGGTTCCCGCGATCTCAACGGGGTGCTCCATGACTGGGGCTGAGAGGTGCAGCCGCACCAACCCGGGAACCTGATCCGGTTAGCACCGGCGGAGGAATTGGGAAACGGGCGGCGCACCCTTCGGCCTTGGTCTGCCCCTGTGACACGCCCCCTCCGCCTTCATGGTTGGAGGACCAAGATGAAGGCACAATCCACATATCATCCTGTTATCGCAGGGATTTTGGCAGTTACCCTGGGCCTGTTCGGCTTTGCCGGATCGACCGTGGCCCAGCAAAAGCCGACCCTGACCGTCTATACCTATAACAGCTGGACCAGCAAATGGGGCCCCGGCCCCAAGGTGAAGGCCAATTTCGAGGCGGTCTGCGCCTGCACGGTTGAGTATGTCGCCCTGGAAGACGGGGTTGCGCTGCTGTCGCGCTTGAAGCTGGAAGGCGCACGCAGCAAGGCCGACATCATTCTGGGCCTCGACCAGAATCTGGTTACGGAAGCGAAACGGACCGGCCTGTTCGCCCCGCACGATATCTCGCTGAACCGCCTGGCCCTGCCGGTTGCCTGGGCGGACGATACTTTCGTCCCCTATGACCATGGCGCCTTCGCGGTCATCTATGATTCGCAAAAGCTGCCGAACCCGCCGAAATCGTTGAAAGAATTGGTGGAAGGCGACCCCAGCCAGAAGATCATCCTGCAAGATCCGCGCACATCGACCCCCGGGCTTGGGATGTTGCTGTGGATGCGGGCGGTCTATGGCGATGCCGCCCCGGAACAGTGGGCGCAGCTGCGCCGCCGGGTGCTGACCGTCACCAAGGGCTGGTCGGAGGCCTATGGCCTGTTCACCAAGGGCGAGGCGCCGATGGTGTTGAGCTATACCACCTCCCCCGCCTATCACCTGATGGAAGAAAAGTCGGACCGCTATAAGGCCGCGATTTTTGCCGAGGGCCATTATCCGCAGATCGAACTGGTGGCCCGGCTGAAATCCTCGGCCAATGCGGCCCTGGCCAGACAGTTCCTGGACTTTGCCTTGAGCGACGGGTTCCAGACGGTCATCCCGACCACCAACTGGATGTATCCCGCCGTGGCGCTGGACAGTCTGCCCGAAGCGTTCCGCACCCTGCCGAAACCGGCAAGCATGCTGACCCTGCCCTTCGACCAGATCGCCGATCAGCGCCGCGCCTGGACCGATGAATGGCTGAAGGCGATGGGGCAATAGGCACGCGCCATGCACCGGCGGAACGGCGTGGCGGTATGGGCTGGCGTGGCAGCGGGAATGGCGATCGTTATGGCCGTCAGCGCCGGTTTGGCCGCCCTGCTTCTGGCCGGGGGGGCGGGCGAGAGCGGCCTCTCTGCCGTCAACTGGCGGCGCCTTGGCCGGATAGCGGGGTTTACGCTGTGGCAGGCCGGGCTTTCCACCCTGCTGTCGGTCGGATTGGCCGTGCCGGTGGCGCGGATGATGGCCCGGCGTCTGGCATCGGCCCGGACGGGGTGGATCCGCCGCCTGTGCCTGCTGCTGTTCGGCCTGCCCCTGGTCATGCCGCCCCTGGTTGGGGTGCTGGCGGTGATCGGCGCTTTCGGCAAGACCGGGCTTGTGGCCAACTGGAGTGCCGGGTTGGGGGTGGCGATGCCGCCGCTCTATGGCCTTGGCGGGATTCTGCTGGCCCATCTGCTGTTCAATCTGCCGCTGGCGGTACGGATGCTGTTGCCTGCCTGGGCCGAAACCCCGGCCGATCAATGGCGGCTGGCGGCGCATCTGGGGTTTGGCGATTGGGCCTGCTGGCGGTTTGTCGAATGGCCGCGCCTGCGCACGCGCCTGCCGGGGGTGGCGGCCATCGTGTTCCTGTTATGCTTTGCCAGCTTCACCATCGTGTTGGCCCTGGGCGGCGGGCCGGCGGCAACCACCCTGGAGGTGGCGATTTACGAAAGCCTGCGGCTGGATTTCGATCCGGCCCAGGCCGCCCGCTTTGCCTTGGGGCAGAGCATCGGTTGCCTGCTGCTGTGGGCGCTGGTGATGCGGGCGGTACGTGCTTTAGGAGCACAGCAAACGGACGCTGGTGGCGGCACCTTTGTCCTGTCTGCCGATGCCATCCGCCCGGATCGACACCAAGCGACCGCCTGGCTGCTGGATGGCCTGTCCGCCCTGATCGTTCTGGGGCTGGTTGTGCTGCCCCTGCTGGCGCTGTTTCTGAACGGGTTGACGGCCCCCTGGGGCCGGTTGCTGGCCGATCCGGTGCTGCATGAAGCGATCCTGGGCAGTCTGACGCTGGCGATGCTGGCAACGCCGGTCACGGTTGGGCTGGCGCTGTCCCTGGCCTTGGCGATGCGCGCCCGACCGCAGCTTGCCCCGCTGCTGGAAGCCGCCGGGCTGACCAGCCTGCTGCTGCCGCCGCTGGCGGTCGGCACCGGCTGGTTCATTCTGGCGCTGGATTTTGGACTGATCGACCAACTGGTCCGGCCGCTGGTGATCGCGATGATTGTGATTATGGCCCTGCCCTATGCTGTGCGGGCGATTGCGCCGGCGGTTCTGGCGGCCGCCCAGCGGCATGACCGTTTATGCGCCAGCCTGGGCCTGACCGGCTGGGCGCGCTTCCGGATTGTCGACTGGCCCTGGCTGCGCCAGCCGGTTGGCCTTGCCGCCGGGCTGGCCGCCGCGTTGGCGATTGGCGATCTGGGCGCGGTGGCGCTGTTTGGCGGCGGTACGGTGCCAACCCTGCCGCTGCTGGTCTATGACCGCATGGGCAGCTATCGCGTCACCGAGGGCGAGGCGCTGGCGCTGGTCTTGCTGGCACTGGCGGTTGCCGTGTTTGGCCTGCTGGAACGGGGCCTTGGCCGAAATGGCTTGGGACAGAAGGAGTGAGATCGGCATGGCCAGTCTGACGCTTGACCGGGTGCAGTTCGACTATCAGGGCGCGCCGATGATTTTCGATCTGGCCGTGCACCCCGGCGAAATTCTGGCGTTGATCGGCCCGTCCGGTGCCGGGAAGACCACGCTGTTGAACCTGATCGCCGGGTTTCTGACCCCGGTGTCCGGGCACATTCTGGTCGATGGGCGGGACATCGGCGCGCTTGCCCCGGCCGACCGCCCGCTGACCATCCTGTTTCAGGATCATTCGCTGTTCGATCATCTGACCGTGTTGCAGAACCTGACGCTGGGCCTGCGCCCGTCGCTGCGCTTGTCGGCGGCGGAACGGGTGCAGTTGCTGGCCGCCCTGGCGCGTGTTGGATTGAGCGGGCTGGAGGACCGATTGCCGACCCAGCTTTCTGGCGGGCAGCGGCAACGGGTGGCACTGGCGCGCAGCCTGGTCCGCCAGCGGCCGATCCTGCTGCTGGACGAACCGTTCGCCGCCCTCGGCCCGGCCATGCGCCGCGATATGCTGGCGCTGGTGGATGATCTGCGCCGCCAGACCGGCATGACCGTACTGCTGGTCAATCACCAGCCAGAGGATGTGCGCGGCGTTGCCGACCGCTGCGCCTTCATTCACGATGGGCGCATCGCCGCAATCGACCGGACCGATGCGCTGCTCTCCCGTACCGATCTGCCCGCGCTGGCCGAGTATCTGGGACAGGAGACGTAATAGGTTAAGCGCGGTCTGAAGTGATGTGTGTAACGCTATGGTAACAAAGCCGCACCCCGGTTGTAACAGTCCTGGCGTATGTCAGGCGCACCAGTTCAATGGAAGGGGTTCACAATGGATACCAGTGTCACCACGTCTGCGCGCCAGGATCTGACCGCCGGGACTTACGAGATCGACGCCTCGGAAAATATCGGCGTCAACCCGTCGCTGGAGCCGTCGATCGGCGAATTGATCGAACGCCGCCTGTCGCGGCGCGGCCTGCTCAAGGGCCTGGCCGTCACGACGGCGCTGGGGGCCGCCGGATCGGTGCTGCCCGGCGCGGGCGATGCCGAAGCCGCCCGCCTGCATTCCTTCACCTTCAAGGAAATCGCCAAGACCCTGGACGAAAAGGCCCATGTGCCGGACGGGTATGAAATCCAGACCCTGATCCGCTGGGGCGACAAGGTGGCCAAGGATGCCCCCGCCTTCGATCCGGCCAAGCAAAGCGCCGCCGCCCAGGCCAAGCAGTTCGGCTACAATAACGATTTCGTCGGCTTCCTGCCCTTGCCGCTCGGGACCACCAAATCCGATCACGGGCTGCTGGTGGTCAATCATGAATACACGATTGCCGGGCTGATGCACGCCGGTCTGGGCAGCGGCGACGATGCCAATTACAAGGTCAGCAAGGCCCAGGCGGAGATCGAGCTGGAAGCCCACGGCATGACCGTGATCGAAATCAAGCGCACCAACGGCAAATGGGCCGTGGTCGATGGCAGCAAGTATAACCGCCGCATCACCGGCACGACCGAAACCGTGGTGAGCGGCCCGGCGGCGGGTCATGATCTGCTGAAGACCAAGGCCGATCCAACCGGCACCCGCGTTCTGGGCACCCTGAACAACTGTGCCGGTGGCGTAACCCCCTGGGGCACCGTCCTGTCGGGTGAGGAAAACTTCAACGGCTATTTCGGTGGCGATATCGCCAAGACCCCCTATGCCGACGAATACAAGCGCTATGGCCTGACCGCAAAGGGTTGGTACGCCTGGCCGACCCATTTCGACCGCTTCAATGTCGAAAAGGAACCGAACGAGCCGCACCGCTTCGGCTGGATTGTGGAAATCGACCCCTATAACCCGTCCGCCCCTGCGGTGAAGCGCACTGCCCTCGGCCGCTTCAAGCATGAGGGTGCCAATGTCATCCTGAACAAGGACGGCCGCGCGGTCGTCTATATGGGCGATGATGAGCGGTTCGATTACGTCTATAAGTTCGTCTCCAAGAACAAGTTCGACCCGGCCAACCGCGACGCCAATCTGAAGCTGCTGGACGAAGGCACCCTGTACGTCGCCCAGTTCGCCGATGACGGCAATGTCAAGTGGATCGCCCTGGTCCATGGCGAAAACGGCCTGACTGCCGAAAACGGCTTCAACAGCCAGGCCGATGTGCTGGTCAACTGCCGCAAGGCCGGCGATGTGGTCAAGGCGACCCCGATGGACCGCCCAGAGGACGTGGAGCCGAACCTGGTCAACGGGAAGGTCTATGTGCTGTTGACCAACAACAGCCGCCGCAAGGCCGATCAGGTCAACAAGGCCAATCCGCGCGCCAACAATACCCAGGGCCATGTGGTCGAAATCACCCCGCCCGGCAAGGATATGAAGGATTACGACCATGCCGCGACCGAGGCAAAATGGTCGATCTTCCTGATGGCGGGTAAGCCGGGCCAGGATGCCGGTGCCTTCTATCACCGGGCAACCACGGAAAACGGCTGGCTGTCCTGCCCGGATAACGTGGCGTTCGACAGCAAGGGCCGCGCCTGGCTGGCCACCGATGGCGCGACCAGCGCCGCCGGGATTGCCGACGGCCTTTATGCGACCGAAGTCTCCGGCCCCGGCAAGGCGTTGACCCGCCTGTTCTTCCAGGCCCCGACCGGCGCGGAAGTGTGCGGCCCGTGGTTCACCCCCGATGACAGCACCCTGTTCATCGCGGTTCAGCATCCGGGCGAAGACGATGGGTCCAGCTTCGATGCGCCGTCGACCCGCTGGCCTGACTTCCGGGCCGGGATGCCGCCGCGTCCGTCGGTGATCGCCATCACCAAAAAGGGCGGCGGTGCCGTTGGTTAAGTCTGTCGGCCAGCCCGAACAGCGTGATCCCCGCTGGTGCCGCCAGCGGGGATTTTTCTATGGATCGTCGGGGTCCAGATCGGAGGACGAATCCGGATCAGGCGCATCCTCCGTGGCCGATGGCTCTGCCTCCTCCCCGCGCATGGCCAGGGTGGTAATGCCGGGACGGCGGTCGAGCAGACCGGCGGCCTTCAATTCCTCCACTCCCGGCAGATCATCCAGGCTGGTCAGGCCGAAATGATCCAGAAAGCCGGGCGTTGTTACCCAGGTAACCGGCCGACCGGGCGAATTGCGGCGGCCTTTCGGCTTGATCCACCCGGCTTCCAGCAGGGCATCCATGGTGCCCTTGCTGAGCTGCACGCCCCGGATTTCCTCGATCTCCCCGCGCGTGACCGGCTGGTGATAGGCAATGATCGCCAGCGCCTCGATCGCCGCGCGCGACAGTTTGCGGTGCGTCTCCCGCGTCAGGCGCAGGTGGGGGCCAAGATCCTCTGCCGTGCGGAAGGCCCAGCCGCCGCCAACCGCCACCAGCTGGACCCCGCGCCCGTCATAGCGTTCGGCCAGCCGCGCCAGAATGGCCCGCACATCGGTATCGGGGCCAAGGCGGGCAGCCAGATCGGCCTCGGTCAGCGGGGCGGCGGAGGCGAACAGCAGCGCCTCAACCAGCCGTTCGGGAAACTTCACACTCATGCGGTGCCCGCACTGCGCAGGTGAATATCGCCGAACGCATCCAGCTGGCGCAGCTCCAGCCGCCCTTCCTTGGCCAGTTCCAGCGCGGCCAGAAAGGTGGCGGCGACGGCGGAGCGATAGACCAGCCGGTCGCGGATATCGCCGGGCAGAAAGGCGGCCAGGGTTTCCCACAGCGGCATCTGCCCCAGACGGGCCGACAGGCGGCGGATCGCATCGTCCATGGAATAAAGTTCGGTCGCGGCGATGCGCAGAAACGGCGTTTCTTCCTTGCGCTTCTGATCGGCATAGGCGCGCAGCAGATCGTACAGGCTGGCATCCCACAGGGTGCGGTCTTCGGTATCCAGCGCAACGGCGCCACCACGGGAAAACACATCCACCCCCAGGCGCGGGCGCGCCAACAGCAGCCGCCCCTTTTCCTGCATCGCTTCCAGGCGACGCAACTGGAACGCCAGGTTTTCCGCCATTTCCGCCGCTGTGAGACTATCTTCCTGGGGCGGGTCGGGCAGCAGAAGCCGCGATTTCAGATAGGCCAGCCAGGCCGCCATCACCAGATAATCGGCCGCCAGTTCCAGTTCCTCGCGCAGGGCGGCGCGGATGAAGGCAAGATATTGTTCGACCAGATCCAGGATCTTGATCCGCGTCAGGTCAATCTTATTATCACGCGCCAGCGCCAGCAGCAGGTCGATCGGCCCTTCGAATCCATCCAGATCGACAATCAACTGCGGGCGCGCGGGCGCATCCTCGAACCCGATATCGCTGTCGAACGGCCCGGCGGAGGGCGAAAGGAGGGCGGCGCCTTCGCTGTCGATCGCCATCGGACGCCTAATCCGTCAGGCCGGCCAGTGACAGGATGGCGTGGATGGTCGCCTCGACCGGCGTTGCCAGCAGCCACTGGAACGGGCTGAACCGGATGCCCAGTTGCGAGAGCACCAGCGGCAACAGAAACAGCACACCGATCAGGATGAACATGCCATACCGCTCCAGCCGGGCCAGCGGCACGGCCAGAACATCGGGGAGCAGGCCGACGGCAATCCGCCCACCATCCAGCGGCGGCAAGGGAATCAGATTGAACAGCGCCAGCACGACATTCAGCAGCAGGGCGCGCTGAAGATTATCGCCCAGCCACTCGCCAACCGTATCGGGGATCATCGGCAGCAGGTGGAAACCGAGGGCAGCCACGAGCGCCATCAGCAAGTTGATCCCCGGCCCGGCCGCCGCCACCAGAACCATGTCCCGGCGCGGATTGCGCAGCCGCCAGAAATCCACCGGCACCGGCTTGGCCCAGCCGAACACGAAGGGCGCGCCCATCAGCAGCATCAACCCCGGCAACAGAATGGTGCCAAAGGGATCGATATGCCGAAACGGATTGAAACTGACGCGGCCAAGGCGCAGGGCCGTATCGTCGCCCAGCTTGGAGGCAACCCAGCCATGGGCGGCCTCGTGCAGCGTGATCGCCAGCAACGCGGGCAGCGCCCAGACCGAGATCAGATAGAAGATTTCCGCCATCGCGCCCGGCCAGCCTGCCCGGTCCTTAGCGGACGACGAAGCAGGCCTGCCCCTTGGCTTTCAGGCCGTCGCACAGCTTGGCCGCGTCGGCAACCGGCCCGGCCTGCATGCGGTACAGCACCTTGCCGCCATTTTCGACCCGCTGAGTGACCAGCTGCAATCCGGCCAGTTCCGGATATTTGCGCTGTAACCCGGCGAAAGCAGTTTTGGCCGCATCTTCCGAGGCAACCGCCCCCAGCTGAACACGGGCGGCACCGGCGCGCGCGGCAGTGCCGACGGACGCTGCCGGCGAAGGGGCCGCAGCAGGTTGCGGCGCAGTCGCGCCCG
>CAYRWZ010000045.1:0-19729 GCA_964428065.1 uncultured Comamonadaceae bacterium
AATCCGACCCTGCCGCTGATCACCCACGAGCCGGCGCTGGCCGCGCGCTGCGACCGGACCGTGCGCGTGATCGATGGCCAGATTGCCGCGTAACCGGGGGGAGGCCAGAATGCAAGGTTGGGGGACGGCGCTGCGCTTTGCGCGGCGCGAACTGCGCGGCGGGGTCAAGGGGTTCCGCATTTTCCTGATGTGTCTGACCCTGGGGGTGGCGGTGATCGCGGCCGTCGGGTCTTTGACCGAATCGATCGTTGCCGGGCTGGAACGGGATGCCCGCGTGCTACTGGGCGGCGATATTGCCATCCGCCAGATCCACCGACCGGTTTCGCCAGAACAATCCGACTGGCTGACCAACAACAGCCAGCGCCGCACCGATTTTGTCGAAATGCGCGCAATGGCAGTGCGCGCCGATGGCGAACGGCGCACACTGACCCAGTTGAAGGCGGTCGACCGCACCTATCCGCTGTTCGGCACCATCACCCTGACCGGACCATCGGCCACCCCTATCGAGGCCAACGGCCCGGTCCTGAACGATCTTCTGGCCCGCCGCCCCACCGCAAACGGGGCCTCCAACGGCGATGCTCTGTGGGGCGTCGCCATCGATCAGGCGCTGGGAACCCGCCTGAACGTTACGATCGGCGACCGGCTGCGCCTGGGCGAAGCGGAGTTCGAGATCCGCGCGTTCGTCGCCAAGGAACCGGACCGGACGGTTTCCGCCGTCGATTTCGGCCTGCGCACACTGATCCTGGAAGGGGCGCTGGAGGCAACCCAGCTGATCCAGCCGGGCAGCCTGACCGAATATCACATCAAGCTGGAATTGCCGGGCGCGGTGCCGGATACCGCCGAGTGGCGGCAGGCGTTGGGCGCTGCCTTCCCCGAGGCCCCGTGGCGGGTGCGCGACCCGCGGCAGGCATCGCCGCAGATCGAACGGTTCATCGAACGCATGGGGCTGTTCCTGACCCTGGTCGGCCTGACCGCGCTGCTGGTCGGCGGCGTGGGCGTCAGCAATGCGGTGGCCGCCTATCTGCAAGGCAAGACGACGACGATTGCGACGCTGAAATCGCTGGGGGCAACCGGCGGCTTCATTTTCAAGGTCTATTTCCTGCTGATCGTCCTGCTGGCCGGCCTTGGGATTGTTGTCGGGCTGGGGCTGGGGGCGTTGGCGCCCTATGCAGCGTCTGCCACCTTGGCGGCGATCCTGCCGGTGCCGCTGGCACTCGGCCTCTATCCCATCGCACTGGCCGTCGCTGCCCTGTTCGGCTTTCTGACTGCGATTGCCTTCAGCCTGTGGGCCCTGGGGCGGGCACGGGACATTCCAGCCGCCTCCCTGTTCCGCGACCGCGTTGCGACCGCGATCGGCCGCCCGGCGCCGCGTTTCATTGCGGCAATTGCCATTCTGGTGGCGGCGCTGGCTGTGCTGGCGGTCACAACCGCCCCGCAGCGGCCGCTGGCCATGTGGTTCGTCGGCGGGGCGGCCGCCAGCTTCCTGCTGTTCCGCCTGTCGGCCAGCGGATTGATGGCGCTGGCCAAGAAAAGCGGTCGCCCGCGCGATGCCCGCCTGCGCATGGCGCTGACCAGCCTGTACCGGCCCGGCGCGCCCACCGGCAGCATGGTGCTGTCGCTCGGTCTCGGCATAACAGTGCTGGTCACAGTGGCCCTGATCGAAGGCAATCTGAGCCGTCAGGTGACAGAGCGGATGCCGGAACAAGCGCCCAACTTCTTCTTCATCGACATCCAGAACACGCAGGTTGACAGTTTCGACCGCATCATCCAGACCGCCGCCCCCGGCGCGGTGATCCAGCGTGTGCCGTCGCTGCGCGGGCGGATCATGAAAGTGGAGGGTGTGCCGGCCTCTCAAGTGAAGATCGCGTCCGATGTCGCCTGGGTTCTGGACAGCGACCGCGGCCTGACCTATGCCCGCACCCCGCCGGATAATTCCAAGATCGTTGCCGGCAAATGGTGGCCGTCCGATTACCGCGGGCCGCTGCTGGTATCCTTCGACAAGCGCGCGGCCGACGGCATGGGCATCGGCGTCGGGTCAAAAATCACCATCAACGTGCTGGGCCGCGATCTGGAGGCAACCATCGCCAACCTGCGCGAAATCGACTGGGGCACGCTCGGCATCAATTTCGTCATCGTGCTGTCGCCGGGGATCATCGAAGCGGCACCGCACACCCATATCGCCACCGTCCAGCTGCCCAAGGCCCTGAACAGCACCGAGGTTGAGGAACGGGTGTTGAAGGCGGTCGGCGACGGTCTGCCCAATGTCACCGCCGTGCGGGTCAAGGATGCCCTCGATACTGTCGCCCAGGTGCTGGGGTCGATCGGGGCGGCCGCCCAGGCCGTGACTGTGCTGACCCTGGTGATCGGCACTCTGGTCCTGTCGGGCGCGGTGATCGCCGGGCATCACCGGCGGGTCTATGACGCCGTTGTGCTGAAGGTGCTGGGCGCCACCCGGCGCGATGTGCTGGGCGCCTTCCTGCTGGAATATGGGCTGCTGGGCCTGGCGACCGCAGCGATTGCCGTCGTGGTCGGCAGCATTGCTTCCTGGGCGGTGGTCACCTTCCTGATGCGGGCCGAATGGGTGCTGCTGCCCGGCGTTCTGGCCCAGACCACCCTGGTCTGTCTGGCGATCACGCTGGTGATCGGGCTGGCCGGCACCTGGCGCGCCCTGGGGCAGAAGGCCGCCCCGCTGCTGCGGGAAGGCTGATACGGCGCACAGAAAAAGGGCGGCCGGGTGAAAGCCCGACCGCCCTTTTCCGTCCGATCGACCGATCTTACAGCTGCTTCATCACATATTCGGCGCTCGACACTTCGAATGCGCCCGGCGCTTCTACATTCAGAACCTTCACGGTCCCGTTTTCCACCACAGCGGCGAAGCGCTTGCAGCGGGTGCCCATGCCGTAGGGCGAGAAATCGGCATCCAGGCCCATCGCCTTGGCGAAATCGGCATTGCCGTCGGCCAGCATGGTCACCTTGCCTTCGGCATTCTGCTGCTTGCCCCAGGCGCCCATGACGAACGCATCGTTGACCGACACGCAATAGATGCCGTCCACGCCCTTGGCCTTCAGCGCGTCGTAATGTTCGACGAAACCGGGAACATGCTTGGCCGAGCAGGTCGGGGTGAAGGCGCCCGGCAGGCCGAAGATGATCACTTTCTTACCGGTAAAGATTTCGTCGGTCGTGATGTCCTTCGGGCCTTCGGCGGTCATGTGCTTCAGGGTCACCGACGGCACCTTGCCGCCAACGTTCACTGCCATGGTCTTATCCTCTTGTCCGGGTGATGGGGCCGCGCCCCACAATTTAGCACCCTCATAAGTAGGGCGAAGCGGCGGGCGTGAAAAGCCCTCGTTCTGTATGCTGGTGCGCCATGCCCCCAATCAGTTCCCCACCAAATCAGTTCCCCGCCGGATCGGTCAGGCCCAACGATTGCAGCACCCCGATGCGGACGTCCCGGACCAGCGCCTCTGCGGCGGCCGCAGCCGCCTCCGGCTTGCCGTTCAGGATGGCCTCGGCCATGGCAAAATGCCGCTGCGCCGTCGCTTCCAGCTGGCCCGCGCCGCTGAAATAGAACCAGGCCCGGCGCGACATGGCGCGCAGCGGTTGCAACGCCTTGGTGGCATAGGGGTTACGCGCCGCACCGTCCAGAACGCGGTCGAAATCGGTATCGGCATCCATATAGCCTTGCAGATCTTCGGCCTCCGCCCGCTCGACCATGCAGCGGCCATGCTGGACGATGGCGGCCCGTTCCTCCTGGGTCGCCTTGCGGGCGGCGCTTTCGGCCAGCAGGCGCTCCAGCGCGGTCCGCACATCCAGCGCCTGCAGGATGGCGGTGGCATCGATCGGCGCGATCCGCATCCCCTTGCGCGGAAAAATATCGATCAGGCCATCGGCCGTCAGACGCTGGATCGCCTCGCGCACCGGTGTGCGGCCCAGATTGAGATGTTGGCCCAGATCGCCCTCCGTCACCATCGCCCCCGGCGCCACCCGCAGGGTGACGATCAGTTCCTCCAATTGGCGATAGGCCTGCTCCGACAGGGTTTCCTGCCGGGCCGGGCCCGCCTGCACTGCGTCCGGCTCGCCGGCAGGATGCGGGCCGACAGGGCGGGATTGAATAACTCGGGCCTCAGGGACTCGGGGCTGAATGACTCGGGGCTGAATGACTCGGGGTGCGGGTTTGCTCATGCCGGGATCATAATCCATCTTGTGATATATCACAGATATGCCTATGATCCATCCACAGACAAACCCATCACCCGCACACCA
Organism: uncultured Comamonadaceae bacterium; assembly: GCA_964428065.1. GTDB lineage: Bacteria > Pseudomonadota > Alphaproteobacteria > Elsterales > Elsteraceae > CAYRWZ01. The sequence continues at coordinate 4,264 of CAYRWZ010000045.1, forward strand.
GCCATACCCGCAAACCAGAAAGAAGGCCGCCCATGACCGGTGCCGCATCCTCTCCCAAGCGGTGGCAGGGGGTTTTCCCTGCCGTTACCACCAAGTTCGATGCCCAGGATCGCCTGGACATTGCGGAAATGGAGCGCTGCTTCGCCCTGCAATGCGATGCCGGGGTGGATGGGCTGATCGTCTGCGGCTCGCTGGGAGAGGCCTCCACCCTCGACCCGGACGAAAAGCTGGAAATCCTGAAAGCCGCGCTGCGGGTGGCGGGCGGCCGAATTCCGGTGCTGTTGACCATCTGCGATGGCGCCACCCGCAAGGCGGCGGCGCTGGCCGAAGCCGGGGCCAAGCTGGGCGCGCAGGGCTTGATGGTGCTGCCGGGGATCCCCTATCGCTCGGACGCGCGGGAAACTGCCGCCCATTACCGCACCGTCGCCCGCGCCGCCGGTCTGCCGACCATGATCTACAACAACCCGGTCTCCTACGGCGTCGATATCACCCCGGCCCTGCTGGGGGAGCTGGCCGATGAGCCGCTGTTCGTCGCCGTCAAGGAAAGTTCGGACGATGTGCGCCGCATCACGCTGATCCGCAACGCGGTGGCCGATCGCTATGCCCTGTTCTGCGGGGTGGACAATCTGGCGCTGGAGGCCCTGGCGATGGGCGGCGATGGCTGGGTTGCCGGCCTGGTCTGCGCCTTCCCGCGCGAAACCGTGGCGATCTGGCGGCTGGCGCGCGCGGGCCGCATGGCGGAGGCGCTGGAAATCTATCGCTGGTTCATCCCCTTGCTTGACCTCGATGTCTCGACCAAGCTGGTCCAGAACATCAAACTGGTGGAGGCGCTGGTGATCCAATCGAACGACCGAGTGCGCGCGCCGCGCCTGCCGCTGGCCGGGGCCGACCGCGACCGGGTGGAACAGATCGTCGCCGACGCCCTGCGCCGCCGTCCAACCCTGCCGTCCCCGCTTCCAGCGGCCTGACCGGTCATGCCAGGCGGGGTCATGGCAGGCGGGACCATGGGGGGTGGGGCTGAACCGGCCAAGGCTGAACCGGCCAAGGCTGAACCAGGCAGTGTCGGCATTGTCGGCGGCGGCATCATCGGGCTGGCCGCCGCCCACTGGCTGGCGGCGGATGGGCTGCGCGTCACCCTGATCGACCAGGTGGAACCGGGATCGCCCGCCTCCCCCGCCGCGTCCATGGGCAATGCCGGATGGATTGCCCATACCGATATCCTGCCGCTGTCTAGCCCGAAAATCTGGCGCCAGATCCCGCGCTGGCTGGTCGATCCGCTGGGGCCGCTGGCGATCCGCCCGGCCTATCTGCCGCACCTGCTGCCCTGGCTGCTGCGGTTCACCCTGGCGGGCCGTCCGGCTGCATTCGCCCGGTCGCAGGCTGGATTGATCGCCTTGCAGCAGGCCGCCCTGCCCGCCTGGCAAACCCTGGCCCAGCGCCTGGGATTGGCAGAGGAGTTCCGCCCGCGCGGCACCCTGTCGCTGTTCGACGATGCTGCCGGGCTGGCGCGCGCGGTGGCAGGCCCGGTTGCCCTGCAACAGCGACTGGGCATCGCGGTGGAGGTGCTGGACGCCCCCGCCGTCCGGGCGTTGGAGCCGTCCCTGTCAAACCGGGTGGTCGGCGCGCTGCATTATCCGACCGGCCAGCATGTCAGCGATCCGGCGCGGATTGTCCGCCGCTTGGCCGAAGCGATGGGGCCAGCAGGCATATCCTTCGTTGCCGGTCAGGCGGTGGAGATCGCCCCCAGCCCAGACGGCGCGCGCGTGACCCTGGCCGGGGGGGAGGCCCTGTCGTTCGCCCATGTCATTCTGGCTGGCGGGGCCTGGTCCAGGCCGCTGGCCGCCAGCTTGGGCGACCGGGTGCCGCTGGATACCGAACGCGGCTATAACCGCAGCTTTCCGGGCCTGCCTCTGCTGACCCGGCCGGTTGCGTTCGAGGGGCACGGCTTTGTCGCCTCCCCGCTCGACAGCGGGCTGCGCATCGGCGGCGCGGTGGAATTCGGCGGGCTGACGGCAGCACCCAATCACCGGCGCGGTGCAGCCATGCTGGCCCGGGCGCGCCAGTTCCTGCCCGACCTGCCTGCGGAGGGCGGATCGCAGTGGATGGGCTTCCGCCCATCCCTGCCCGATAGCCTGCCGGTGATCGGCCCCTCCCGCGCCAGCCCGCACATCCTTCATGCCTTCGGCCACGGCCATTACGGGCTGACCCAGGCCGCCATTACCGGGCGGCTGCTGGCCGACCTGATTCTGCGCCGCCCGCCAATCCTCGATCCCACCCCCTATCGCGTGGACCGCTTCTGACCATGGCAACCCATACTTTCTTCTGCGTTGACGGCCATACCTGCGGCAATCCGGTGCGTCTGGTCGCCGGCGGCGGCCCCACCCTGAACGGCGCGACCATGAGCGAAAAGCGGCTGGATTTCCTTGCCCGCCATGACTGGATCCGCACCGCCCTGATGTTCGAGCCGCGCGGCCATGACATGATGTCCGGGTCGATCCTGTATCCGCCCACCCGGCCCGATTGCGACGTGGCGATCCTGTTCATCGAAACATCGGGCTGCCTGCCCATGTGCGGCCATGGCACCATCGGCACAGTGACCATGGCGCTGGAGCGCGGGCTGGTGACACCGAAAACGCCGGGTGTGCTGCGGCTCGACACCCCGGCAGGGGTGGTGGTCGCGCATTACGAGCAGGCGGGCGCGCATGTGGAACGGGTGCGTATCGTCAACGTCCCTTCCTTCCTGTACAAGACCGATATCGCGCTTGAGGTTCCCGGCTTCGGCCGGCTGGTGGTCGATGTCGCCTATGGCGGCAATTTCTATGCGATTGTCGATACCCAGCCCGGCTATCGCGATCTGGACGATCTGCAACCGTCCGATATCCTGCGCCTCAGCCCGCTGGTGCGGGTGGCGGTCAATCAGGCGACCAGCTTCGAACATCCGCTGAACCCCAGCATCAACCGCTGCACCCATGTTCTGTGGGCCGGACAGCCGAAAACCGCCGAGGGCACGGCGCGCAACGCAGTGTTCTATGGCGACAAGGCGATTGACCGGTCGCCCTGCGGCACCGGCACCTCGGCCCGGATGGCGCATCTGTGGGCCAAGGGGCGTCTGGCCGCTGGCGATCGGTTCGTGCATGAAAGCATCATCGGCTCCACCCTCATCGGCCGGATCGAGGGGGAGACCAGCGTCGGCGACTATCCGGCGATCATCCCGTCAATCGAAGGCTGGGCGCGCATGACCGGCTATAACACGATCTTCGTGGACGACCGCGATCCCTATGCCCACGGCTTCCAGGTGACCGACCGCTGACCGGATCCGGCATCCCGTGCCCCATCTTTGCCGCGATCTTACTGAATTTTCAGTAGCATCGGGCGCGCAGTCAGGTATCTAATCGGCGCGATCCGGCCGATTGTGGCCGCCTGAGCAGGAAATCGAAGGCATGTTCTCTCGCAAGCGTATTCTGGTGACCGGCGGCGCCGGGTTCCTCGGCTCCCATCTGTGCGACCGGCTGCTGGCCGAAGGCCATGAAGTGATCTGTGTCGATAATTATTTCACCGGCAGCAAGGCGAATATCGAACACCTGTTCAGCAACCCGCGCTTCGAGGCGATCCGCCACGATGTGACCTTCCCGCTGTTCATCGAAGTGGACGAGATCTACAACCTCGCCTGCCCGGCCTCGCCCGTGCACTATCAGCACGATCCGGTGCAGACGACCAAGACCTCGGTCCATGGCGCGATCAACCAGCTGGGGCTGGCCAAGCGCGTGGGGGCAAAGATCTTCCTGGCCTCCACCTCCGAAGTCTATGGCGACCCGACGGAACATCCGCAGAAGGAAACCTATCGCGGCAACGTCAACCCGATCGGGCCGCGCGCCTGCTATGACGAAGGCAAGCGCGCCGCCGAAACCCTGTATTTCGATTATCACCGTCAGCACAACCTGCGCATCAAGGTAGCGCGGATTTTCAACACCTATGGCCCCCGGATGCACCCGAATGACGGGCGCGTGGTGTCCAACTTCATCATCCAGGCGCTGCGGGGCGAGGATATCACCCTTTATGGCGACGGCAGCCAGACCCGGTCCTTCTGCTTCTATTCGGACCTGATCGACGGGTTCGTGCGCCTGATGAACAGCGATGACAGCGTGACCGGCCCGATCAATATCGGCAATCCGCGCGAAATGACGGTCAAGCAACTGGCGGAAGAAGTTCTGCGCCAGACCGGCTCCAAGTCCAAGATCGTCTATCGCCCGCTGCCGCAGGACGATCCGACCCGCCGCTGCCCAGACATTACCCGCGCCAAGGAAGTCCTGAAATGGGAGCCGAAAGTGGCGCTGGAGGAGGGCGTGGCCCAGACGATCGCCTATTTCCGCCAGCGCATGAACGGGTAACAAGATTCTACGCCAAGACTCACAGATAACCCGCTGTGAGTCTTGGCTGAATCCAGGCTGAAGCTCCCGGAAGTATTCAGGATTTTGCGCCCTGACAATATCTTTGTTTGGGCGTAGCCCAACCAATATATAGGCATCCCACCAATAAATACGCGCGGTCGCCACAAGGGGATGTGCGCGAATGCATTTTCGACTCGACTTGATCGGGATGTATTACTATTGTAGCAGAGATTGTAATAAAAAAAGCGGCAAAGAGCTGTCACTCTATCCCGCTTCAAGTTACAAGGCCTGCGCTTTCTGAAACCCGCGCAGCCCCCTTTCATTCACAGTGCGCCGAATCTATCGGTTTGCAATGAGCGGGTCAAACGGTTTCGTTCCTTTAGAAGGAAAACCAGGTATGACCAACTTTGTACGCGTACGTCGCCCCAGCCCTTCCCTTCGGCCGGAATGGGTGCCCGAGATCAAACGGCGCATCAACAATGGTGAGTTTTTGAATCGGATCGCCGCCGATTACGATGTTAATCCGGGGCGGATTTCGGAGATAAAGAACGGGCTGCGCTTCCCTGAAATTCCGGCCGCTACCGGCATCCGCTCGGATGCAAAAACGGAGCATTAACCCCGCCATTCACTCATTTCAGTTACAGCTGAAGAAAAGGCCCCGCCCGGCGGGGTCTTTTTTCTTTGAATATCAGCACGGAATCGCGTTTCTTTAGACCAATCGGCCTCTTGACGTAGGGACCATGCGTCCCAATCTGGTGGCCCATAACCAGGGAGACTAAAGGAGACTTCCATGTCCAACGGTTGGCAGACCCAGTATCAAGCCACCGCACGCGGGTTCGATCAGGCAGCCTATGACGCGGGCCTGCGCGCATTCATGCAGCGCGTTTTCACCATGATGGCCGCCGGTCTGGCCTTGACCGGGGCGGTCGCCTATTTCGTCGGCACGTCGCCGGCCCTGATGGCCACCATCTGGGGCAGCCCGCTGAAGTGGGTGGTGATTCTTGCCCCGCTGGGCATGGTGTTCCTGCTGGCGGGCATGATCCATCGCATGTCCACCGCCACCGCCCAGCTTGTGTTCTGGGTGTATGCGGCGCTGACCGGCCTGTCGCTGTCGACCATTTTCGTGGTCTATCAGCTTGGCTCGATTGCGCAGGTGTTTTTCATCACCTCCTCGGTCTTCCTGGCCGCCGCGCTGTGGGGCTACACCACCAAGTCCGACCTGACCCGGATGGGCACCTTCCTGTTCATGGGCCTGATCGGCATCGTGATCGCCGGGCTGGTGAACCTGTTCGTCGGTTCGTCCATGCTGCAGTTCATCATCTCCTGCGTCGGCGTGATCGTGTTCACCGGCCTGACCGCCTGGGACACCCAGAACCTGAAGGAAACCTATTCCGAAGGCTATGGCCATGAAGCCACCGGCAAGCTGGCGGTCATGGGCGCCCTGTCGCTGTACATGAACTTCATCAACCTGTTCGTGATGATGCTCCAGCTGCTGGGCAACAAGAATTCGGAATAGCGGTCGCGCTGCTCCAGAAAAAGGCCCCGGTTATCTTCGGATAGCCGGGGTTTTTCTTTGGCGATCTTCCGCCGGATCGTATCGACAAAATGACTTTTTTGTTACTTGACTGCACCATGACAGAGCGGGACCCTGGGGCATGAAACGCAATCGCACCTTTTTGGCGGCAGCCTGGACCATGGCGGGTCTGGCTTTTCTGGCGTTGGCCGGGGGGCAGAGCGGCGCTGTACAGGCCCAGGGGCGGGACATTCCGGGCTGGGGGCGGGATTCGGGGCAACCACCGTGGCCGCAGCAGGTCCGTCCCGTCACGCCGATCGAACGCCAGGTGGGGATCGGCAACCGCCTGTCGCCAATCCGCCCGATCACCCCACCGGAACGCAAGGTGCGCCGTGGCACCGGCTATCTGCCGCCCAATTTTAGCGACAATTTGCGCCCCCACGCCTATCTGTTCCGCCCCTGCATCGACACCAGCGCCCGGCTGCTGGTGGGTATGCAGCGCGAACCGGCCCTGGCCAAGGTGCGGCAAATGGATCTGATGCAGGTGCGCATCCTACACCCGCAGACCATTGTGAATTTTGAGAGCGTCCCCGAACGGCTGACGCTGGTGATCGACGATTTCGGCACCGTTCTGCGCGCCTTCTGCCGATAGGCCGGGTACGGCGAAGGCGCGAGAGCGGGTCTAAAGCGCCAGCCGCGCAATCACGACAGACGGGTCATCCGGGTCGGCGGCGATGCTGAACCCCAGGTCGCGCGCAATCTCCAGCATCCGGTCGTTTTCGCGCAGGATCGTGCCGTACAGCTGTCCGATGCCCCGGCTGCGGCCATAGGCGACAATCTCCTGCATCAGGCGATACCCCAGACCGCGCCCCTTGATATCGCTGCGCACCAGCACGCCGAATTCCGCCCGCTGCAAATCGGGATCGGCGGTCAGGCGCACCACACCCCAGATATCGCCCAGCGCGTCGGGCGGCGTCGCGACGCAGGCCATGGCCCGGTCATAGTCGATCTGGGTCAGGCGGGCCATCATCGGGCGCGACAGGGTGCGGATCGGCGCGAAAAAGCGCATGCGGATATCGTTCGGGTCCAACCGGGCGAACAGGGCGTGGAAGGCGTCGGCATCCTCGGGCCGGACCGGGCGCAGATGCAGCCGCTGACCATCCAGCAGGATCAGATCCCGCTCCAGCGCATCGGGATAGGGCGGCACCGCCAGGGGCCGCGCCCGGTCTGCCGACTGCAACCGGATGCGGGCATCCAGCGCCACCACCCCGGCCTCATCGGCCAACAGGGGGTTAATATCCAGTTCCGCCACCTCGGGCAGATCGACCGCCAGGTGCGACAGGCCCATCAGGGCGGCGCAGATCGCCTCCAGATCCGCCGGGGGGCGGCTGCGGAACCCGCCCAGCAGGCGGGCGATCCGGGTGCGCCCGATCAGATCCCGCGCCAAGGAATGGTTGAGCGGCGGCAGCGCCAGCGCCTTGTCGCCGATCACCTCCACCCCCACCCCGCCATGGCCGAACAGAATAACCGGGCCGAAGGTCGGATCGTGCGACAGGCCCAGGATCAGCTCATAGGCGCCGGGGCGGCGGATCATTTCCTGCACCGTGAAGCCATCCACCACGGCATCGGGCCGGGCGGTGCGGACCCGATCCAGCATCTGGCCGGCTGCGGTTGCAACGGCGGCGGCATCGGGCAGGTTCAGGATCACCCCGCCGACATCCGACTTGTGGGTAATGTCCCGGCTGCGGATCTTCACGGCCAACGGCGGCGTCAACCCGGCGGCCAGACGGGCGGCATCCTGCGGATCGGCGGCGGCAAAGGTGCGCACCACCGGAATGCCATAGGCCGCCAGAACGGCCTTGGCATCGGCCTCGTCCAGCCATTCGCGCCCCGCCGCCAGTGCAGTGCGGACAATCGCACGCGCCGCTGCCGGATCGCTGGCGCAGGGGGCGGTGGCGCGCGGCGCTTCCATCAGCTCGTCCTGCACTTTGCGATAGCGTGCCATGTACTGGAACCCGCGCACCGCCTGGGACGGGGTGGAATAGCTGGCGATCCCGGCATCGGCGAACAGGGTGCGCGCCTCTGCCGCTGCCTCGCCGCCCACCCAGCTGGTCAGCAGTGCCTTGCCCTGCGGCGGCGGATGATCCTTCAGCCAGCCGGTCACTGCCTGCGCCGCCTCCAGCGAGGAAGCCACCGCCGTCGGCGCGTTGAGCACCAGCAGGGCATCCACTCCCGGATCGTGCAGCACCGGGCCCAGGGCAGCGATATAACGGTCGCCTGGTGCATCGCCGATGATATCGACCGGGTTGGCGCGGCTCCAGGATGCGGGCAGAACCCGGTCCAGCGCCGCCACTGTTTCCGGCGCAAGGGTCGCCAGCCGCCCGCCTGCATCCAGCACCGAATCCGCCGCCAGCACCCCGACCCCGCCACCATTGGTCAGAATCGCCAGCCGGTCCCCGTCGAGGCGCGGCATCCGCGCCACCGCCTCCAGCGCGGCGAACACTTCCTCCAGATCGTCAACGCGCAGCATCCCGGCACGGCGGAAGGCGGCATCGTAAACCGCGTCGGACCCGGCCAGGGCGCCGGTATGGGATTTCGCCGCCGTGGCGGAGGCCGCATGACGGCCCGACTTGATCACGATCACCGGCTTCATGCGCGCCAGCGACCGGGCGGCCGACATGAATTTCCGCGCCTCGGTCAGCCCTTCGACATACAGCATGACGGCGCTGGTGCCGCCATCGGCAGCCAGATAATTGAGCATATCGCCGAAATCGATATCGGCCATATTGCCCAGCGTGACCATGTGGCTGAAGCCGATTCCCCGCCCCGCCGCCCAATCGAGGAGAGAGGTCGCCAGCGCGCCGCTCTGGCTGATGCAGGCGATATCCCCGGCCTTGGCCGGAATATGGGCGAAAGAGGCATTGAGCCCGATCCCCGGCACCAGCAGGCCCAGGCAATTCGGCCCCAGAATCCGCATTCCCTTGGTCGGGTGGTCCTTGGGCTTGGCTGCGGCCAGCATCTGCTGCGACAGCGCGGCCCCTGCCGCATCGCCCCCTTCGCCGAACCCGGCGGTGATGACGACGGCGGCCCGGCATCCGCGCGCCGCCAGATCGGCCACCAGCGGCACCACCGAATCGCGCGGCGTGGCGATGATCGCAAGGTCCGGCACCTGCGGCAGGGCGGCAACGCTGGGATAAGCCAGTACCCCTTCAATCGCCGCTTCGCGCGGATGCACAGGCATGATCGGCCCCTGGAACCCGCCGCGAAACAGATTGCGCGCCAGCACGGAGCCGACCGAATGGTCCCGCCGCGACGCGCCGATCAGCGCAATCGAGCGCGGACGGAACAGGGCATCGAGATTGCGGATGGTCACCGGGACTGTTCCTTTACAAAGCGACGGCGGCCCATGGTATATGTCCGAAACCCATGACGCGACCTGATATGCATCAAGCATCCACCCCAAAAACCGGACCGAGCGCCACCCCCGCCGGTCAGCCGCCCCGGATTCTGGTCTATGTCGGGCTGGACCTGATCGGCGACGGCCTGATGAAGCTGCCCTTCGTGCGGGCGCTGCGTCATGCCTTTCCCACGGCGGATATCACCTGGCTGGCGGGCAAGGGGCCAAGCGCCTATCGCACCAGCCTGGCCCCGCTGGTCAAAGGGCTGCTGACCCGCGTAGTGGATGAAGCCAATATCGGGTCCAGCTGGTTCGAACTGCTCAGCCGCCCCTTGCCGCAGGACAGTTTCGATCTGGTGTTCGATACCCAGCGGCGCTTCAAGACCGCTGCCATTGTCAGCCTGATTCGCACCCGGTTCCGCATTTCGCCCGCCGCCGGATATTTCTTTTCCACCGTGAAGCCGGCCGACCGGCAGGCAAAATCCGCCTCCATGGTGCGTCAGTTGCTTGATCTTCTGGAACTGGCGACGGGGGAGGCGGCCAATCCCCAGGCCCCGCTGCCGCTGGAGCGGACGGTGCTGGCCCTGGCCAGCAGCATCCTGCCCCAGGGCTATAGCTATATCGCCATGGCCCCCGGCGCGGGCGGGAAGCACAAGATCTGGCCGCTGAAGAATTTCATCGAGGTCGGGCAGGCCCTGGCCAGCAACGGCCATGTGCCGGTCTATCTTCTGGGGCCGGACGAGGTATCAATGCGGCGCGACCTGGCCTCCGCCGTGCCGGAGGCGATGTTCCCGCTGCAGCATCCGGCGGTCGAACAGTTCGGCCCGCGCGCCGATGTCACCATCGCGATTGCCGGGCGCTGCCGGGTCGGGCTGGCGAATGACAGCGGCGGCGGGCATCTGCTGGCGGCCGCCAGCCTGCCCATGGTGTCGCTGTTCGGCCCGACCGATCCGGCGAAATTCGCCCCGCTGACGCCGCGCCTGACCGTGCTTCAGGCCCAACGCTGGGGTGGGGCCGATATGGCCCGCATCCCTTCGGTCGACGTGCTCCACGCACTTAACGAGCTGCTGGCACCGTCGCGCTGACGCCATCCGCGCCGGCCGGCGCACGGCGCATCAGCCAAACCAGCAGCAGCAGACCGGGAATCGCCCCCAGGCTGGTCAAGGCAAAGAAGCTGGCCCAGTCGAAATCGGTGGCAAGACGCCCGGAAGCGGACCCCAGGACCGCCCGGCCCACCGCAGACAGGGCCGACAGCAGAGCATAATGGGTGGCGGTGAAATCCCGATTGCACAGCCCGGACAGATAGCCGACGAACACCGCCGTCCCGATACCGCCGGTGGCATTTTCGACAAAGATTGTCGCCGTCAGCAGCAGCGGATCGGCCCCCGCCAGCGCCTGCAGCGAAAACACCAAGTTGGAGGCCATCTGCAGCAGACCGGCCACCAGCAGCGCCCGCCACTGGCCGATCTGGCCAACCAGCCAGCCGCCCAGGCCGACGCCCAGCAAGGTGGCCGCCAGCCCCCAGCCCTTGGCGATGGCGGCGATCTGCGACTTATCGAACCCGACCGAGATATAGAAGGGGTTGCTCATCACCCCCGCCAGCGCATCGCCCAACTTGTACAGCACGACAAAAGCCAGAATTACAGCCCAGTCGCGCCGCTGGGTGAAATCGGCGAAGGGGGCGATCACCGCGCCCTCGATATGCCGGCGCGCCCCGATCGGAATCAGCCGCACCAGCGCAGCTTCGATGGCCGGCACGGCCCCACACAGCAGCGTGACGCCCAGCACCACCGCCCCCGCCAGGGCCAGTCCCTGCGCCGGGCCGGGGTGATTGTTGAGCCACACCAGCCCGGCGACCAGGAACAACGCCCCGGCAAAGGCGTAAAGGCCCTTGCGTCCCAGCGATGCGCTATCAGCCCCAGGTCCGCTGCCCGATTCGGCACCCAGCCCGGCAAGTGCGGCGCGCGGGCGGTGCTTCGGTTCCGGTACCAGTAGCAGAATCAGGATCAGCGCCAGCCCCTCGATCGCCGCCATGGTGGCATAGGCGGCAAACCACCCGGCCTGATCGGCGATGAACAGCGCCCCGCCCCCCGATACCAGCATGGCGACGCGATAACCATAGACGACCACCGCCGACCCGGCGCTTTGCTGGCGATCCTCCAGCAATTCGATACGGAAGGCGTCGATCACGATGTCCAGGGTGGCCGAACAGAAGGCAATCGCAACCGCGCCCAGGGCCAGCAGGCCCGGCGCACTGCGCGGATCGACCGTGCCGGTGTAGAAAATCGCCCCGCACAGCAGAAGGGTCAGCAGGGTCAACTGCGCCCGGCGCAGGCCCAGGCGGCCGGTCAGGCCGGGCAGGCGCAGCCGGTCCATCAGCGGCGCCCACAGGAATTTCAGCGCATAGGCCGTCCCCGCCAGGCTGAACAGGGCGATATCGGCCCGCTTGACCGCCGATTCCTCCAGCCAGGCCGACAGGGTGGCGAAGGACAGGGCCAGGGGCAGGCCGCTGGCAAAGCCCAGCAGGGCCACCATCGCTATCCGCCGGTCCAGATAGGTGGCGGCAAACCGCTGACGCCAACCTTCGCCTGCCTGAGCGCTTTTGCCTGCCTGAGCGCTTTTGCCGGCCTGAGCGCTTTTGCCTGCCTGAGCGCTTTTGCCTGCCTGAGCGCCGTTGCCCATCTCAGCCATGCCCACCCCCGATTGGACGCTAGAGTCTTGATTCTTTTCGTATCACAGGCGGGGAGTCGGGGCGATCTGTTATTCGGTCGATTATTCCGCCCGCGGAACCGCCGGCGGCGCTTCGCCCTTGGTGCTGACCACATGGTGCACCGTGCGCTGCGGGAAGGGGATGACGATCCCGCGCCGGTCGAATTCTTCCTTCAGGCGGCGGTTGAATTCCCGCGTCACGGCCCATTGCTTGCCCGGCTGGGTCTTGCTGCGGGCGCGGATGATGACCGAGGATTCCTCGAACCGTTCGACCCCCATCACCTCCAGCGGCTCCAGCAGCACGGATGCCAGCGCCGGATCGGCACGCAGCGCTTCATCCACCGCCCGCATCGCCGCAATCGCCGCGTCGATATCGGTCGCATAGTCGATGCCGATGTCATAGACGGCGAAGGCAAAGGTCTTGGTCATGTTGGTGACCGTCGTGACTGCGCTGAACGGCACGGTATGCACCGCCCCGCGCACATCGCGCAGGCGCAGGGTGCGGATGGTGATCGCCTCCACCACGCCGGATTTGCCGTCCACTTCGATCACATCGCCGACATTGATCGTATCCTCGAACAGGATGAACAGGCCGGTAATGACGTCCTTGACCAACGTCTGCGCACCGAAGCCAATGGCAAGACCGGCCACCCCGGCGCCCGCCAGCAGCGGCGCGATGTTGAGGCCAAGCTCGCTGAGGACGATCAGCGTGACCATGACGATCAAGAACACCATCACCGCATTGCGCAGCAGCGGCAGCAAGGTCCGCACACGGGAAGACCGCGGCAGCGGCGCGCCATCGGCATCGGTTTCGTTCAGATAGCGTTCGATTGCGGCCGACAGCAGTTCCCAGAAAATGATGGCCAGCGCCAGCACGACCAGGATGGACACCAGACTGCCGGTCAGGCGGCGCCCAGTGGCGGAGGTGATCCAGTCGAAACTGTCCAGACCCCAGACCTGCAGCAGCACCAGGGCCATCAGCGCATAGACCGCCACGCGCAGCACCACCGTCACCACCGACAGATAGCGGTTGGCGCGGTCCTGCAAGGCGGGGAAGCGCGACCCGAATTCCCCACCGACGCGGAAGCCAAGGTCGATCAGGCGCGTCACGCCCTGCAACCCGATCCGCGCGCCGACAATCACCAGCACCGACAGGGCGGTTGCCCGCAGCAGGAAGGCGAAGCCGCCGGGAACGCTCAAGGCCCACAGGCCGAACACGGCCAAAATGTAAAGAATGGCCAGGATATGCCAGGCATCGCCCAGGCGATGGCGCAGCCCGGCAAGCATGGGGTTCGGCTGGTCTGGCTGGTGCGATTGGTCAGGCTGGTGCGATTGGTCAGGCTGGGCGGCGGGATCACCCGACGGGCGGCGGAAGGCCCGGATCACGCGACCCTTGCGGATCACGCGCGCCACCGGCTCGCGGTTCTGCAGCACCAGCACGATGCCCATGGCGGCCAGAATCCCGCCGACGATCCGGCTCAAGGTCAGGCCCAGCGCCGCCGGCAGACCGAGCAACCGCGCGACATCCAGGCCGATGAAGCCATAGGCGGCCAGCCCGGTGAACCGGCGGATCCAGATATAAAGATAGGCAGCAGTTTCATCGGCCAGACGGATCGGGCGGGCCGTGCCATCGTCAGGGGCCAGCAAGATCCGCGCCGCTACCAGAACCATCCGGACGATCATGTTGGCGTTGATCAGCGCCAGCAGCACCAGCCGCGTCACCCGGTTCGGATCGATCAGGGTCAAGGCGGCAAAGGCCGCAGCAGCAAAGGCCAGAACGGGCAGCAGGGTCAGCGCGATGCGGCTGCCCAAACGCCACCAGAAGGCCAGCGCCGTTTCGGCACCTCCAACGGTTGCTGCAGCGCTCCGCTGCATCAGGCGGGCGACCGGGCCGCGCAGCAGGCGGGCCACCGCCCATTCGGCCAGGAAGGCTGCACCCAGCACCAGGCCGATGCGCCAGGCCAGATCGCCCCAGCGCTGCAGAACCCCACGGTCGGCCAGCGCGGCGGCGGCCCCGTCGCTGATGCTGCGCCACAGGGCGGGCAGATCCTGCACCACGCCCGCCGCCTGCGCCAGCTCGTTCCCGAAGGCGGCGATCCCGTCCGACACCCGATCCAGGAACCCGGCCACCGCCGCCGCCGGGCCGAAGGTTTCCGGCTCCGGCTTCTGGGCCGATTGCAGCGCCTTCAGCTGGGCAACCAATTCGGCGCGGCTTTTGTCATTTTCCAGCGCGTCGATCAGCTTCTGGATTTCCGCCCGGTTGGGCGGCTCCGGCGCCTCTTTCCCCTGCGCCAGCGCCTGCGGCCCGAAGGCCCCCAGGGCAAGGACGGCCAGCATCAGGCCGACCGTCAGTTTCCGACACCAGCGCAGCGGCACAAGGGTAAGGAAGCGCATGGGGGGCCACATCCTGTCGATTGCAGAGTTGAAACCAATAGGGCGCGACAATCGGGCGAAACGCGGCGCAGGTCAATTCGCGTGATTTTCAGTTAGGCGCGTCAATTCGCGTGATTTTCAGTTAGGCGCGTCAATTCGCGCCGGGGGGGCACCATCCTTCTGCGCTTGTCCGACCGACGCGATTGGCTAGACTGATGCGCAAAACCGGGCCAACCGGCCAGTTCGTTTTGGGAGAGGACGCCGATCATGAGCGAGATGAAGATTCCGGTTCCGGCCTCGGTGGCCGCTTCAGCCTGGATCAACCGGGCGGCCTATGACGAGATGTACGCCCGCTCGATTGCCGATCCGGTCGGCTTCTGGGGCGAACATGGCCGGCGCCTCTCGTGGATCAAGCCCTATACCCAGGTCAAGGATGTGGATTTCACCGGCGATGTGCGCATCCGCTGGTTCCACGACGGCAGGCTGAACGCCAGCTATAACTGCATCGACCGGCATCTGGAAAAGCGCGGCGATCAGACCGCGATCCTGTGGGAAGGCGACGATCCCGCCGAAAGCCGCGCGATCACCTATCGTGAACTGCATGCCGAAACCTGCCGCATGGCTAATGTGCTGAAGGCACGGGGCGTCAAGAAAGGCGACCGGGTCACCATCTATCTGCCGATGATCCCGGAGGCCGCCTATGCCATGCTGGCCTGCGCGCGGATCGGCGCGATCCATTCCGTTGTGTTCGGCGGCTTTTCGCCCGACAGCCTGGCCAACCGGGTGCAGGATTGCGACAGCAGCGTGATTATCACTGCCGACGAAGGGCTGCGCGGCGGCAAGCGGGTGCCGCTGAAGGCCAATGCCGACGAGGCGCTGAAATCCTGCCCCAGTGTCACGTCCATGGTGGTGGTCAAGCGGACCGGCGGCGCCGTCGCCATGCAGCCGGGCCGCGATGTCTGGTACCACGAGGCCGCCGCCACCGTGCCCGCCGACTGCCCGGTGGAGGAAATGAGCGCGGAAGACCCGCTATTCATCCTCTATACGTCCGGCTCCACCGGCAGGCCGAAGGGCGTGCTGCACACC
>CAYRWZ010000046.1:0-19227 GCA_964428065.1 uncultured Comamonadaceae bacterium
CATCAAGGCCAGCCCGACCGCGGTCATGGCCTATGGCGATACAGGCGGCGCGTGGGGCGAGCTGGTGGGCGAGGCCAATCGCGGTCTGGAATATATGTTCACCATGATGAACAACGCCCGGCTGAATGTGGGCGTGCAGGGCGTGGCGATTGCCGAACGGGCCTATCAGCACGCGCGGGACTATGCCCGCACCCGCGTGCAGGGCAAACCGGTTGGGGCGGCCGGCGATGGTGCCGCCCTGCCGATCATCCATCACCCGGATGTCAAACGGATGCTGCTGGTCAGCCGCGCCCGGATCGAGGCGATGCGCGCCCTGTGCTATGAGGCGGCCGCAACGCTGGACCGGGCCGAACATGGGGTTGACGGCGCCCAGGCGCGCGGCGATCTGCTGATCCCGATCTGCAAGGGCTGGTGCACCGATCTGGGGGTGGAAATCGCCTCGACCGGCGTTCAGGTCCATGGCGGCATGGGCTTTATCGAGGAAACCGGCGCTGCCCAGCATTACCGCGATGCCCGGATTCTGCCGATCTATGAAGGCACCAACGGCATCCAGGCGCAGGATCTGGTCGGGCGCAAGATTCTGCGCGATGGCGGCGCGGCGATGCGCGCCCTGCTGGCCGAGATGGCGCGCACGGCGGCGGCGCTGTCCGAACAGCCGGGCGACGATCTGGCGGCGATTGCCCGCCCGCTGGAGCGCGGCATCCGCGCACTGACCGAGGCAACGGACTGGGTGCTGACCGCCGCGAAGGACGATCCGCGCCTGCCGCTGGCCGGATCAAACGCGCTGCTGACCCTGGCGGGCACTGTGTGCGGCGGCTGGATGATGGCGCGCGCGGCGCTGGCGGCGCAGAAGGCGCTGTTCGACCGGGTCGGCAATCCCGCCTTCCTGGAAGCCAAGCTGTTGTCGGCGCGGATTTTCGCCGAACAGGATCTGACCCGCGCCGAAGGGCTGGCGCGCAGCGTGATCGATGGCGGGCGCAGCCTGCTGGCCTTCGATACCGCCGCGATCTAAACCGCCGCGATCTAGGGGGCGCTCAGGAAACGATCTGGCCGGGGAAATTCACGCCCCGGCCAGCAGATCCTCCCACCGGGTCAGAATCCGCTCTGCCCCCGCCTCCAGCAATTCTTCCGGCGCATGATAGCCCCAGGCGACGCCAATGGCGCGCGCCCCAGCGGCAACCGCCATCTGCACATCGAACACGGTATCGCCGATCATCAGCGTATCGGCGGCCCGCGCCCCGGCTTCGTCCATCGCCCGGTGCAGCATGGCCGGATGCGGTTTGCCCGGCGGGATATCGCCGGTTTGCAGGGTGACGAAATGCCCGGCCAGGCCGGTTTTGGCGATCCAGGTATCCAGGCCCCGGCGGCTTTTGCCGGTGGCGATGCCCATCATCTGCCCGGCGGCCAGCAGACCGTCCAGCAACGGGCGGGTGCCGTCGAACATCGGTTCGTGATAATCCGGCCGCTCCCGCAGGCTGCGGGCACGGCGCTTATACTCCTCCGCCACCTGATGGACCGTATCGGTGGCAAGGCCCAGCGCGGCGGCCTCTGCAAGCCGATGCACCGCATCCTCGACCGGCAGGCCGACCGTGCGGCGGATGGTCAGATGATCGGGCACCGGCAGACCGAAGGCGGTGAAAGCCCCCTGCATCGACCCGACGATCGTATGCTGGCTGTCGATCAGCGTGCCATCGACATCGAACACGATAAACGGCGCAACCATGGGCGCTTATCCTTCTGGCGTCAGGCCGAAATAGGCGAAGGTGGCTTTCATATGGGGCGGCGGCGGGGCCTTGACCTCCAGCCAGCCGCCGCGCGGATGCGGCACCCGGATGCGCCGGGCGTGCAGGTGCAGCACCCGCGCCACTTCGGCCCCGGTGATCTGCGCCGCTGGCCCGCCATATTTGAAATCGCCCAGAATCGGGCAGCCCATGGCGGCGCAATGGACGCGCAACTGATGGGTGCGCCCGGTGATCGGCCACAGTTCCAGCAGCGCGGCACGCGGTGGGGCGCGGTCCATCACCCGAAATTCGGTGATCGCGCGCAGCCCTTCCTCGTCCACCGCCACCCGTTCCCCGGCCTTGCCCGGCCGCTTGGCCAGGGGGGCGTCGATGCGGCCTTCTTCCTTCGGCGGCTCCCCCACCACCACGGCCCAATAGACCTTTTCGGTTTCCTTGGCCTGGAACGCCTTGCCCAGCAGGGCAGCGGCGCGGGCATTGCGCGCCAGCACCAGCACGCCAGAGGTATCGCGGTCCAGCCGGTGGACCAGGCGCGGGCGTTCCGGCGCATCGAAGCGCAGCGCATCCAGCATGCCGTCCAGATGCTTTTCCGTCTTGGTGCCGCCCTGCACCGCCAATCCCGGCGGCTTGTTGAGCACGATCACATCGGCATCCTGATGCAGGATCGCGCGCTTCAGGGCGGCGATATCGCGGTCGTCGAACTTGACCGCGCTTTGCTTGCGGGGGGCCGGGGCGGGTGCGGTATCGGCTTCGGTCAGCGGCGGCACGCGGACCACCTGCCCTGCGTCCAGCCGGGTAGAGGCTTCGGCGCGCGTGCCATCCACCCGCACCTGCCCGGTGCGCAGCAGCTTGGACAGGCGGCCATGGGTCAGCGCCGGGAAATGCCGTTTGAACCAGCGGTCAAGCCGCTGGTCGGCCTCGTCCGCGCCGACCGTGATCTGTTGTACCGCCATCATCCCACCCGTTTCAGACTATCAGTTTCATCAGGCTGCGGCCCAGCCCCAGGCCGACGATCGACAGCGCAACCGACCCTAGCACATAGGCCGCCGCCTGGAACCACGCGCCGCGATCCATCAACCCCACCGCCTCCAGCGCGAAGGCGGAAAAGGTGGTGAAGCCGCCCAGAATCCCGGTCGTCAGGAACAGCCGCAGTTCTTGCGGCAGGCGCGGCCAGGCGGCCAGCAGCGCCGCCACCAGCCCCATGACGAAGCAGCCCAGCAGATTGACCGCCAGGGTCCCCCAGGGAAAACCGCCACTGCCCATGATGCGCAGCACCGCGCCGCCGAACCAGAAGCGCGCCATCGCCCCCAGCCCGCCGCCGAGGCCGATCCACAGGTAAGCCCAGCTCATCGGCTTCGCGCCGGTAGATCAAATGGCATCGCCGCCATCATAGCTGGTCAGCGGGAAATACAGATCCGGCCGACGGTCGCGGAACACGCCCCAGCCCAGACGGCGGCGGCGCACTGCGGCCAGATCGAAGCTGGCGTAAAGGATCGTCTCCTCGTCCCGCCCGGCTTCGGCCACCTTGGCGCCGGTTTCGTCGGCAATGAAGGAGGAGCCGTAGAAGGTGATCTCTGCCGCCTGCCCAATCTCACGGCCGATGCGGTTGCTGGCCACCAGCGGCATCAGATTGGCCCCGGCATGGCCCTGCATGACCCGCTGCCAGTGGGCGCTGCTGTCATGGGGCGGCGCGGGCGGCGGCTCGCTGCCGATCGCGGTCGGATAGAGCAGGAGTTCCGCCCCCAGCAGGGCCATGGCGCGCGCGCATTCCGGGAACCATTGATCCCAGCAGATGCCAACGCCGATGGCGCCGAACCGGGTCTGCCACACCTGGAAGCCGGTATCGCCCGGACTGAAATAGAATTTTTCCTGATAGCCGGGACCGTCGGGGATGTGGGACTTGCGATAGACGCCTAGCACCTCCCCATCGGCATCGATCATCGCCAGGCTGTTGAAATAGGCCTTGCCCGCTTCCTCGAAAAAGCTGATCGGCAGCACAACGCCGAGTTCGGCGGCGATCCGGCTGAACCGGGCAATGGTGTCATGGCCCAGGAACGGCCGTGACCAATCGAAATAGGCCGGGTCCTGATCCTTGCAGAAATACGGCCCTTCGAACAGTTCGGGCAGCAGAATCACCTGCGCCCCCGCCGCAGCGGCGGCCCGGACATGGGCTTCGGCGCGATCCACATTCTCCGCCCGCGATCCGGCGCAGGGCATCTGAATGGCTGCGAGTTTGACGAGTGTCATCGTGCGGCCTTTCCTTCGGGCTGTTGCTGGGTGATGCAGTGAATACCGCCGCCGCCGCGGGTGATATCCAGCGCGGGCAGTTGCACGATGGTGCGGTCGGGGAAGGCCCTGGCCATCACCTCCCGCGCGCGCTGATCCATCGGATCGTCGAAGCCCGACATCACCACCCCGCCATTCGGCAGATAGAAATTGGTGTAGGACAGGGTGAGGCGCAGCCCGTTATGGTCGCGCCGCCCCGGTTGCGGCAGTTTCAGCACCTGAAGCGGGCGGCCCTTGGCATCGCGCGCCAGCTCCAGCCGCCGCAGATTATCCTTGAACACGGCGTAATTGGCATCGGCGGGATCGTCGCAATCCAGCGCCAGCACCACGCCGGGCGCAGCGAAACAGGCGATTTCGTCGATATGGCCGTCGGTATCGTCGCCCTCATACCCCTCGCCCAGCCAGATCACCTGCCGCGCGCCCAGCCATTGCTTCAGGTTCTCCTCGATCTCCGCTTTCGACAGGCCCGGATTGCGGTTGGGGTTGAGCAGGCATTGCTCCGTCGTCAGCACCGTGCCCTCGCCATCGACATGGAAGGCCCCGCCCTCCAGCACGAAGGGGGCGGCAAAGCGCGGCACGCCCAGATGCTCCAGCACCCGGCGGCCGATCTCCGCATCATTGGCGTAATCGGGGAAATTTTCGCCCCAGCAGTTGAAGCGCCAATGCACCCCGGCCAGCTCCCCCTGCCCGTTGGTCACGAAACTGGGGCAAAAATCGCGCGCCCAGCTATCGTCCAGCGGCACGGCGAAGGTGGAAATCGGCAAAGCAGAAATCCGGCCATCCGGGTTACCGCCCAGCATCTGGCGCGCCTCTGCCTCATGCTCCGGCTGGACCAGCATGGTCACCGGCTCGAACCGGGCAATGGCGCGGGCCACGTCGGCATAGGCGGCACGGGCGGCGAACAGCCCATCGCCCCACAATTCCGCCCGGCACGGCCAGGCCATCCAGCAACCGGCATGACGGGTCCATTCCGCAGGCATGGCAAAGCCGGAAGCGGCAGGGGGGCGGGTCACATCGATCATCACGGAATCCACTGACTAACTGGAACTGACTGACTGGGACTGACTAGAAACGGGGGGAGGATCGCAGCGCGACCGTCCCTTCGTCACGGCGCCTTCTTAGACAATCCTTTGCTGCCATAGGCAAGCGTTGCATCACCGCCGAAGGCCACACTGCGCGCCGGGCGATACTGTTTCAGCAACGGCACCGCCCGCGCGTCGGCGAAGCGGGCGTAATAGGCCTCGGCCCAGGCGAACATGCTGCCGGACAGGCGGCCCGGCCATTGCTGGCGTGCGCCCGCCAGACCGTCGAACACGGCCTCATCCACCATGCCGCGCAGGGCCAGATCAGCCAGGCGGCGGATGGCGCCATTCTGTTCGGCATAGAGATCGGCACCGTTGCGGGCGGCGGTTTCTGCCGCCAGCACCAGCCCGTTCAGCGCCACCATATGGGTGTGCCGCATGCGCGACAGGCGGTCCGTTTCCCCCTGGATCGCACCATCGGCGCGGATCAGCGGCAGAACGGCGCGCACCCGGCGCAGCCCGGCCTCATAGAGGCCGCGATCTTCCGCCGCCGCCCCGGCCAGCATGACCGCCGCCCCGCCCCAGATGCGGGTAGAGGGGCGCGGGCGCTGGGGCGATGCCTCCCAATCGGCCATGATCGCGCGGCCCAGCGCGGCGAACCACTGCCCGGCCTGTTCGCGCTTGGCGGTGAACTGGGTGCTGTCCTCCCGCACCGACAGGTACGGCACGGCAATGGCTGCCACCATGAATTCGCGCTGGCGGGCGGCCGTGCTGTTGGCGACCGGGGCCAGCATCGCATCCTCCCCCGCCCAACGCAGCAGCCAGTCCATCGCGCAATCGGCAATCGACCCATCGGCGGGCTGGCTGCGCAGATAGGCTTCGGCAATCTGCTGGATATTGCGGGCGTAATCTTCCACCGGCTTGACCGCGGCGCGGTGCTGGGCCAGCAGGTCGGGATCGGCGATCGATTCGTTGCGGTCGGTCAGATAGGGGACCGCCTCGACCTCCCGCACCGGGTCGGGCGGTTGTTCGCAGGCGAACAGGCCGGCGGGCTTGCCGATCAGCGCGCGCCGCGCCGCCACATCGACCGGCCCTTTCAGCACCGGGTCGGGACCGGCGGCCCAAGCGGGCAATGCAGGCAGCAGAATGGCCAGCAGCGCCAGCACAGCGCCCGTCATCCGCCCCATTTGCCTGCCGCCTTGCCTGCCACACCGCATCGCGTTACTCGAACCCCTGCCCCATCTTACCCGGCTGCCCCCACCGCTTTCTGGGCATCTTGCCGACGCCGGGCGTCCTGACGATACAGAAGTATTCCGGTAATCAAAATCCCCACTGTGACAATGCCGACGATGATCGTTGCCAGCGCATTGATCTGCGGGCTAACGCCCATACGGACGCTGGAAAAAATGACCATCGGCAAGGTTGAGGAGCCGGGGCCGGAGACGAAACTGGTGATCACCAGATCGTCAAGGCTGAGGGTGAAGGCCAGCAGCCAGCCAGACACCAGCGCCGGGGCGATGATCGGCAGGGTGATGACGAAAAACACCTTCCACGGCCGCGCGCCCAGGTCCATTGCCGCTTCTTCCACCGACCGGTCCATATCGCTGAGGCGCGCCTGCACGATCACCGCGACAAAGGCCATGGTGAAGGTGATATGGGCAATGGCGATGGTGTCGGCGCCGCGCCCATCCGGCCAGCCGAACGCCTGCTCCATCCCGACGAACAGCAGCAACGAGGCAAGGCCGGTAATTACTTCCGGCATCACCAGCGGGGCGGAAATCAGCCCGGCGAACAGGGTGCGCCCCAGGAACCGGGGATAACGGGCCAGCACCATGCCCGCCAGGGTGCCCAGCACCACCGCGCCGGTGGCAGAAATCGCCGCGATCCGCAGCGACAGCCAGGCCGCATCCAGCAGCTTTTCGTTTTCCAGCAATTCGCCGTACCACTTGGTGGAAAACCCGGCCCACACGGTGACCAGGCGCGATTCATTGAAGGAATAAACGATCACCGACAGAATCGGGCCGTATAGGAAGGCATAGCCAAAGGCCAGGATCAGGAACAGCAGCAGGGGTTTGCGTCCGGTCATCGTCTTTATCCCCCGTGCTTAGTGCAGGCCATGGGCCGACTGGCGGCCCTGCTGACGCTGAAACAGCATGATCGGGCCGACCAGCACCACCAGCATGGCAACCGCCACCGCCGATGCCAGCGGCCAATCCCGGTTGTTGAAGAATTCATTCCACAGCACATTGCCGATCATCAGGGTTTCCGGCCCGCCCAGCAGTTCCGGAATGACGAATTCGCCCACGACCGGAATGAACACCAGCATCGATCCCGCCACAATCCCCGGCATGGACAGGGGCACGGTGATCGCCCAGAACGCCTTCCACGGGCGGCAGCCCAGATCGGCCGCCGCTTCCAGCAGGGATAGATCCATTTTCTCCAGCGTCGAATAGAGTGGCAGGATCATGAACGGCAGATAGGTATAGACGATGCCGATCTGCACCGCGAACTGGGTGTTCATCAGCGGCAGCGGCTCGTCGATCAGCCCCAGCCCGATCAAAAGGTTATTGATCAGGCCGTTATTGTTCAGAATGCCCATCCAGGCATAGATGCGGATCAGGAACGAGGTCCAGAACGGCAGGATCACCAGCATCAGCAGCGCCGGGCGCAGCGACGGGTTGGACCGCGCCATGGCATAGGCCATCGGATACCCAACCAGCAGGCACAGCAGGGTCGATATCGCCGCCGTCTTGAGCGAGTTGAGATAGGCGACGATGTAGAGATCGTCGGTCAGCAGGAAGGCATAGTTCAACAGTTGCAGCCGGAGGGAGGCGGCTCCGTCGATCCATTCCACCAGCGGGGTGAAGGGCGGTGTCTGCAAACTGTCGGCCTGGGAAAAGCTGATCGCCAGTACGATCAGGAACGGCACCAGGAAGAACAGGCCCAACCACAGATACGGCACGCCGATCACAGCGGCGCGGCCCAGCCGCCCGGCCCGGCGCACGGCAACCGGATGGACCGGCCCCTGCTGGCTGTTGGTCTGGCCGCTATTCTGGTCGTCGCCGGGCAGGGCGGCGCCCACCAGATTGCCTGCTGCGGTATCCGCACCGCTTGCGCTATTGGGCCCCGTCATTGCGCCAGCACCACACCGGCATCGGCCGACCAGCCGAGATAGACCCGGTCGTCGCAGTTCAGCGCATCCTCGGTGCTGGACCAGCGGTCCAGATTGGTCGCCGTCACCCGCACCTGCTTGCCGCTGTCGGTACGGACCAGATAGATGGTCATATCGCCCAGATAGACGAAATCCTCGATCACCCCGGCCAGGCGGTTGGCCATATCCGGCAGCGGGTTCCGGCTGATGCGAATTTTCTCGGGCCGCACGGCCACCCAATAGGTCATGCCGATGGTGCCCGGCACCCCGTGGGCGATGCGCAGATCGGCCCCGGCATCGGGACAGGCGATTACCGCATGATCGGGTTCGTCCACCACCATCCGCCCTTCGAACAGATTGACCGAACCGATGAACTCCGCCACGAACTTGGTCTTGGGGAATTCATAGATTTCCGCCGGTTCGCCCACCTGCACGATGTTGCCCGCGTGCATCACGCCGATGCGGTCGGAAATGCTCATCGCTTCTTCCTGGTCATGGGTGACCGTGACGAAGGTGATGCCGACCTTCTGCTGGATATTGACCAGCTCGATCTGGGTCTGCTCCCGCAGTTTCTTGTCCAGCGCGCCCAGCGGTTCGTCCAGCAGCAGCACCTTGGGCCGCTTGACCAGGCTGCGCGCCAGGGCGCCACGCTGGCGCTGCCCGCCTGACAGCTGATGCGGCTTGCGCCGAGCAAAGGCGGACATCTGCACCAGATCCAGCCCTTCCTCGACCCGGCGGGCGATTTCCGCCTTGGGCAGACGGTCCTGCTTCAGGCCGAAGGCGATATTCTGTTCCACCGTCATATGCGGGAACAGCGCATAGGACTGGAACATCATGTTGACCGGCCGCTCATAGGGCGGCACGGCCGACATATCGGCGCCGCCGATCAGGATGCGGCCTTCGGTCGGGATTTCAAACCCGGCCAGCATGCGCAGCAAGGTGGTCTTGCCGCAGCCGGACCCGCCCAGAAGCGAGAAAAACTCCCCCGGATAGATATCCAGATCGACCCGGTCCACGGCGACGAAATCGCCAAAGGTCTTGCGCACGCCTTGCAGGCGGATCATCGGTTCGACGGTATCGTCGGTCCAGGGGCGGCGTTTGTTCGGTTTGCTGCGGATCGGGTCGGCCATGAACGGGTCTTTTCACAGTCTTAAGGGCGGCGGGAGGGGCCAGTGTCGTCAATACAGCATCGTCGAAAACCGTCATCGAACCGTAACACTGTCCCCAGAAAGACGGCGGGGCGCGCAAGGCCGAACGGTCTTGCGCACCCCGATGGGTTGTATCCGGGCCGGGTTATCCCGACTGCCGGATGCGTGCCGCCGACTAGCGGCCGGTCTTCACCCGGGTCCAGGCGCGGGTCATGTAGCGCGTGAACTGCGCATCCCCGGCGGTCAGGGTGTAAAGACGCTGGCGCACTTCGGCGGGCGGATAGATGCCCGGATTGGTGCGCACCGCTTCCGACACCTTCGGGAAGGCGGCCTTGTTGCCGTTGGCATAGCCGACAAAGTCGGAGCTGGCGGCGGCCACGTCCGGGTTCAGCATGAAGTCGATGAACTGGTGGGCGGCATCGACATTGGTGGACGAAGCCGGAATGGTCAGCACGTCAACCCACAGCTGCGCGCCCTCGGTCGGGATCGCATACTGCACCTTGAACTTGCGCTTGGCTTCCTCTGCCCGGGTCGCCGCCTGGATCACATCGCCAGAGAAACCGAAGGCGATGCAGATATCGCCATTGGCCAGGCCGTTGATATATTCCGAGGAGTGGAACTTGCGGATGAACGGGCGCACTTTCTGCAGCAGTTCGACCGCCTTGTCGATATCGGCGGTGTTCTTGCTGTCCGGGTTCAGGCCCAGATATTTCAGCGCGGCGGGGAACACGTCGGTCGGGCTGTCCAGCAGCATGATACCGCAGGCCTTGAACTTCGAGGCCACTTCCGGATCGAAGATCAGCTTGTAACTATAGACCGGGGCATCGGCCATGATGCCCTTCACCTTGTCGACGTTATAGCCGATGCCGGTGGTGCCCCACATCCAGGGAACGCCGTACTGATTGCCGGGATCATAGGCTTCCAGCGCCTTCATGATTTCCGGATCGACATTGGCGTAATTCTTCAGCTTGGTCTTATCCAGCTTCTGATAGAAGCCGGCCGGGATCTGGCGCGCCATGTAGGGCGAAGCGGTCGGTACCACCACGTCATAACCGGACTTGCCGGCCGACAGTTTGGCTTCCAGCACTTCCTGGCTGTCGAACACGTCGTAATTGACCTTGACGCCGGTATCCTTGCTAAAGGTTTTCAGCGCTTCGGGGTCGATATAGTCCGACCAGTTATAGACATTGACGGTCTTTTGCTGCGCGACCGCGCCGACACTGGCGCCCCCTGCCAGCAACGCCGCCACAAGGCCGAGGCCGAGCGCCCCCTTGGTGACCTGCATCATCGGACTGAACCCCCACCGAAAACGGCCCGGCCATCGGGCCGTATGCCATGAAACGAAAAAGGCGACAAAAGCCTGCGGACCGTGGTTGCCATGCTGCGTTGCAGTGCGGCACCGCCCCCACCGGCATGGCTACTTTCCATGCTTAGGGGGCTGAGTCAATCCCATGATTTGGATCACGGTTTGCCGCGTGACCGATGCCTAGACATTCAGCAGCAGATATTCCCGTTCCCAGGATGAAATCACGCGCTGATAGGCATCGTATTCATGCTCCTTCACCGCCGACAAGGCGCGGACGAACCGTTCGCCCAGCACCTGCTTGATCGGGCGGGAGCGGTTGAATTTCTGCAACGCATCGCCCAGGTGGCGCGGCAGGGTGTGGGCCAGATCATAGGCGCTGCCGGTGACGGGATCGGACGGCTCCAGCTCCTCCACCATGCCGAGATAACCGGCGGCGAGCGAGGCGGCAATCGCCAGATAGGGGTTGGAATCGGCCCCCGCCACCCGGTTTTCCACCCGGCGCGCGCTTTGGCCCGACAGCGGCACCCGCAGCCCGGTGGTGCGGTTATCCATCCCCCATTGCACATTGATCGGCGCATCGGAATAGCGCTGCAGGCGGCGATAGGAATTGACGTTCGGCGCCAGCATCGGCATCAGCGCGGGCAGATATTTCTGCAATCCGGCGATGAAGTTCAAAAACAGCGGCGTGTTTTCGCCCGCATCGTCGGCGAACAGGTTGCGCCCGGTCTTGAGGTCCACCAGCGACTGGTGGATATGCATCGACGATCCCGGCTCGTTCGCCATCGGCTTGGCCATGAAGGTGGCATAGACATTGTGGCGCAGCGCCGTCTGCCGCACGGTGCGCTTGAACAGAAACACCTGATCGCAGATATCCACCGCCTCCCCGTGCAGGAAGTTGATTTCCATCTGCGCCGCCCCGGCCTCGTGCGACAGGGTATCGATCTCGATCTCCTGCTTCTCGCAGAAATCGTACATATCCTCGAACAGCGGGTCGAACTCGTTGACCGCGTCGATGCCATAGGCCTGACGGGCGGTTTCCGGCCGGCCGGAGCGGCCGATCGGCGGCTCCAGCGGATAATCGGGATCGGTATTGACCTTGACCAGATAGAATTCCAATTCCGGCGCCACGATCGGCTTCCAGCCCCGCTCCTCATACAGCCGCAGCACCCGGCGCAGCACTTCGCGCGGGGAAATATCGACCGGCGTGCCATCGGCATAGACGCAATCGGCGATCACCTGGGCGGTCGGCTCCACATACCAGGGCACAAAGCGGATGGTGTTGGGATCGGGCCGCAGGAACACATCCGAATTGGCCGGGTTGGTCACATCCTCGTCGGGCGGATAATCGCCATTGACCGTCTGCACGAAGATCGCCTCGGGAATGCGCAGGCCGCGCTCGCCAAAGGTTTGCAGAAACTTTCCGGCGGGCAGGATCTTCCCGCGCGGCACGCCCGACATATCGGGAACCAGGCACTCGACCTCGGTAATCGCGTTGGTCTTAATCCACTCGGCAAACCGGTCCATATCTCCCCCAATCGGGCCACAGGCAGCCCGGACATCCACTAAAGATATAGCCGCTTGCCCCCTGATCGGGCAAGCTGGGCCAGGATTGCGGACCAAACTGCCGAAACCGATACCCGATGCGCCTGCCCCAGCCCGACAGCTATTATCACGCCATCACCCCGCCCTTGTCCGGGATGCAGCCGGTCGCTGGGGACTATCACGCCGATGTGGCGATTTTGGGGGGCGGGCTGGCGGGCGTGTCGACCGCGCTGCATCTGGCACAGGCCGGGATATCGGTCGCCCTGGTGGAACAGGGGGAAATCGGCATCGGCGCCTCGGGCCGCAACGGCGGGCAGGTTCTGCCCGCCTATACCGCCGATACCGCCGGCCTGGCCGCGCGCCACGGGCTGGATGCGGCGCGGGCGCTGTTCGCCCTGTCGGTCGATGCGGTGGATCTGGTGCGTGGCCTTGCCCATCGCCATGCCATCGACTGCGATCTGGTCGAAGGCGCCGCCATGGTCGCCCTGAAACCGCGCCAGATGGATGCGCTGGCGGCCGAGGCGGCGATGCTGGCGCGCGACTTCGGATATGACAAGCTGACCCTGTGGGACCGGGATCAATGTCGCGCCCATGTCAACAGCGACCGCTATATCGGCGGGCTGCTGGATCAGGGTGCCTGCCAGATCAACCCGCTGGCCTTTCTGCGCGGGCTGGCCCGTGCGGCGCAGGCGGCGGGGGCGCGCCTGTTCGACCACAGCCCGGTGACCGCCTGGCAGGCACCGCAGCCTGGAAAATCAGATCGGGGGGGCCAGGCGGGCTGGCTGCACACCCCGCGCGGGCGAATCACCGCCAACACGCTGGTCCTGGCCGGCAACGCCTATATGCGCGGGCTGGTGCCGGAGATCGAGCGCAAGATCATGCCGGTGCCCAGCTGCATCATCGCAACCGAACCGCTGCCGGCCGATCTGCTGCATGCCCTGATGCCCCGGCGCCTTGCAATCTCTGACGCCAATATCGTGCTGGATTATTTCCGCCCCACGGTCGACGGGCGGATGCTGTTCGGCGGGCTGGCGAATTATTCCGGCGTCATGCCGGGCGATATTGCCGGCGCGCTGCGGCCCAAGCTGGCGCGGGTCTTCCCCCAGCTGGCCGATTGCCGGATCGACTATGCCTGGGGCGGGCTGATCGATATCACCCTGCGGCGCGAACCGCTGATCGGCCGTCTGGCGCCGGGCGTATTCCAGGCCTTCGGCTTTTCGGGACATGGTGTCGCACTCGCCACCCTGGCCGGGCGGGTGATCGCCGGGAAGATTGCCAGGGAAATCGGTGCCGAATTGGGCGGCGCGAACAGCCCGGATACAGCGGATTTCGCGGCGTTCGACCGCCTGAAACAACCCGATTTCCCCGGCGGGCCGTTCCGGCGGGCGGCGCTGGTGCTCGGCATGCTGGCGATGCGGGTGCGGGACGCATTTTGATCGAATATCAGGCAATTTCTCTGCTAGTCTGGTGATGCAGTTGCGTTATATCAAACATCAGCAAACCCTGATTGGGGTGGATCCAGCCATGCGGGGGCGCCTTGCTTGAGGCCCAGTCATTAGATGCCGGGTCGACGGCGACGGCGGAAGCCAAGGGCCTGCGCCACCTGATCGATTTGGGCATTGCCCTGTCGGCGGAACGCAACAGCAATCGCCTGCTGGAACGCATCGTGCTGGGTGCGAAGGAACTGACCAACGCCGATGGCGGCACCCTGTACCTGCGCACCGAAGCCGAAACGCTGCGCTTCGTCATCATCCGCAACGACACGTTGAACGTCGCCATGGGCGGCACCACGGGCAAGGCGATCCCCTTCCCCGAACTGCCCCTGTACCGCGATGCCGCACGGACCGAGCCGAACCACAACAACGTCGCCACCTATGTCGCCCTGAATGGGCAGACCATTAACATCGCCGACGCCTATAACGCCGGGGAGTTCGATTTTTCCGGCACCAAGAAATTCGACCAGACCACCAACTATCGCTCCAAATCCTTCCTGACCGTGCCGCTGCGCAACCACAAGGGCGAAGTGACGGCGGTTCTGCAGCTGATCAATTCGCGGCTGCCCGATAACAGCACGGTCATCCCGTTCGCGCCGGAAATCGTGCCGCTGATCGAAGCGCTGGCCAGCCAGGCGGCCGTGGCGCTGGAAAACCAGAAGCTGGTGGACGAACAGCGCAACCTGTTCGATGCCTTCATCAACCTGATGGCGGGCGCGATCGACGCCAAGAGCCCCTATACCGGCGGGCACTGCCAACGGGTTCCCGCCCTGACCGAGATGCTGGCCGAAGCCGCCTGCGCCGCCGCCGACGGGCCGTTTGCCGAGTTCGAGCTGTCGGAAGAGCAGTGGTACGAACTGAAAGTGGCCGGCGGGCTGCACGATGTCGGTAAGGTCACCACGCCGGTTCACATCATGGATAAATCCACCAAGCTGGAGAAAATCCATGACCGGATCGAGGAAGTCCGCACCCGCTTCGAAGTGCTGCGGCGGGAGGTGGAGATAGAGTTTCTGCGTGGTCAGGTGGCGGGGATCGATCTTCGGCTGCTGGAGCAGACCCGCAGCGAGCGGCTGGCCGCGCTGGCCGACGATCTGGCTTTTCTGGAGACCTGCAATATCGGCGGGGAATTCATGCCCGACGACAAGATTGCCCGGGTCAAACGCATCGCGCAGCAGACCTTTGTTCAGGATGGCATTGCCCGCCCGCTGCTGACCGAGGACGAGGTGACCAACCTGTGCATCCGGCGCGGCACGCTGAACGATGACGACCGCAAGATCATCAACGATCACATTGTGCTGACCATCCAGATGCTGGAAGCCCTGCCCTTCCCCAAGCATCTGCGCAACGTGCCGGAAATCGCCGGCGGCCATCACGAGAAGATGGACGGCACCGGCTATCCCAAGGGATTGAAGCGGGAGGAAATGTCGCTGCCCGCCCGCATGATGGGCATCGCCGATATTTTCGAGGCGCTGACCGCCGCCGACCGGCCGTACAAAAAGCCGAAATCCCTGTCGGAATCGGTCGCCATCATGGCGAAGATGCGGGACGATCATCATATCGACCCGGATCTGTTCGATCTGTTCCTGACCAGCGGGGTGTATCTGCGCTATGCGGAACGGTTCCTGCACCCGGATCAGATCGATTCGGTCGATATCACCCGCTATCTAAGGCAGAACGCGTAGTTCCACCTTGGCCGTACCCAGGTGCTTGAAGCCCAGGGCAACCGCCGCTGCCTCCGAAACATCGATGATGCGACCCCGGCGATGCGGGCCGCGGTCGCGGATCACCACTTCGACGCTTTCGCCATTTTCAACATTGGTCACCAGCACACGGGTGCCGAACGGAATGATCCGGTGGGCGGCCACCAGTTCCTTGGCATTGAACAGGGTCCCGTCGGCCATGCGACGATTGAGCTTGCGGGTGCGGTTGGTGTACCAACTGGCCTCCCCCGCCTGAAACACGGGCAGGGCGGCGGCGCGGATTTCCTGAGTGATCGCCGCACCGGGCAGCAGCGCTTGCTCCAGCTCCGCCTCGGGCGGCGGTGGCAGATCGACCGGCACAGCGGCCTGATTGGCTATGGCAGGCTGGGCGGTCGGCGTGGCCGGTTTGGCGGGAGCGCCACTAAGCCCTACAAACACAGGGGTTCCGTCCGGTGTCACACACCCGGCCAGGCCAAGGGCGAGAAATAGGGGAAGGGCGAGCCGTGCAGCCCGCACAGGTTTGAAAATCACGGGATCGAACGAGACGAAACCAGACCTTACCGGCGCGATCAGCGCCGGTGGTTCCGCGTGCGGATGCGCACCGGCACCAGTTTCGGCTGCGGACGAAGGGTGGCAAGGGCCGCAACGACAGCAGCGCCAACCAGCGTTGCCAAGGCGAGAACGGTCAAGGTCATTGTGGCCTCCATCTTTTGCGCTCGTCCGGGGCAACTGCCGCCGCCCCATCCGTCACAATCTATGTAGGGGAAGCATGGCAGCTTTGCCAGGGGGGCGCAAGCAGACTCCGCAGCGCCGCCCCGATCAGACGCACACCCGGTTTCTGCCCTGCTGCTTGGCGCGGTACAGCGCCTCGTCCGCTGCCTTCATCACCGCTTCCCAATCGGGGAACAGGTTGGTCCGCTCCGCCGCGCCGATGCTGATGGAAATGGTCACAGGCTGTGGCGCGTCGCCATCCTTGGCATCGGATTTGCGCACCATGAAGGGCGTGGCGCACATGGCCTGCCGGACCTGATCCAGATGCGGCAGCGCATCGGTGATCGCCTTGCCGGGGAAGACGATGGTGAATTCCTCTCCGCCATAGCGGAACGCCTGCCCGCCCCCGGTCACCCGGTCGATGGTCTTGGCCACCCGGCACAGCACCTGATCGCCGACATCATGGCCGTAGGTATCGTTGAATTTCTTGAAGTGATCGACATCCAGCATGGCGATGACATAACGGTCGCCCAGCGTGGCCAGCAGCGCCTTCAGCGCGCGGCGGCCCGGCAGGCCGGTCAGTTCATCGTGGAACGCCACCCGATAGCTGTTCTGCACCAGGGCGACGATCAGCGCCAGATTGCCGATGATCAGCCAGAAGGACCGCACCGCGCGCTGGTCGGCCACGGCGATTGCCGCCATCCCAGCCAGCAGGATGGCCAGCTGCGCGCTTTCCAGGGGGGTATGCCGCTGGCGATGCACCGCACCGATCGCCACCATCGCCGCCAGGGTCAGCGCAATCGCCACGCCCGGCAGGGCGAAAAATTCGACCAGGCCGCGCGGCACCAGCCCGAACCCCAGCCACAGCGGGGTCGGACGGCCAGACGCCGCCAGCGCCGCCACCGACAGCACCGGAAACAGCACCAGCACGATGCGCCCAAGGCCGGGCCGGTTCAGCAGCCCGCGCTCCGGCAGAAGGACCAGCGCCAGCACGATCAGCGGCCAGATCCAGGCCGCCCCCTGGGCCAGGGTCGCGGGATTGGTGGTCGGGCTGATGCCGATCGGCTCCAGCAGCAAATGGATCGCCAGCGTGCCCAGCGCCAGCAGGGCAACATTGGATTGCCGAAACCGCAGGGCCAGCGCAGTGGCCGACAGGCTGGCCGCCCAGACGCCGCCGGCGAACAGCTGGTGCCATTCGGTTTCGATGCCCCGCTCCACCGACAGACCAAAGGCCAGCATCGCCACCGGCAGGGCCAGCAGCTTCAAGGCAGTGGTAGCAGCGGCGCGCGCAGAAAACGGCACAATTCCCCGGCGTTTGGTAACTTGGATGGGTCAGCGGTACTGGGTTCCCGATTGGTTCTGACAGGTCTTGCCCCGCCGGGCAACCCCAAGCCGCACGGTCAGTACGGAATTTTGTCCGTCTTTGCGCGCCATTCGTCAAATGCGCGGATTGCTGCGGGTCCCATCAACTGCTGGGTCGGGATCGACCGTTCGGCAATCGGCTTCGGCAGTTCCCGATAGAGGAAATCGTCGTCGAAGCCGATGGCCGCCGCATCCTCGCGGGTGTTGCCGTAATAGATCCGATCCAGCCGCGCCCAGTAGATCGCGGCGAGGCACATGGGGCACGGCTCGCACGAGGTATAGATCTCGCAGCCGCGCAGATCGAAACTGCCCAGCGCCTGACAGGCGCGGCGGATCGCCACCACTTCGGCATGGGCAGTCGGATCGTTGCTGGAGGTCACCTGATTCCAGCCCTCGGCGATGATCTTGCCGTCCTTGACGATCACCGCGCCGAACGGGCCGCCTGCCCCATCGCGCATCTTGGTGATCGACAGATCGACCGCATGGCCCATGAAATCTTCCGGCCGCATGGCGGTCAGGCCGCCTTGCGCGCCCGGCGCACCGCAGCGGCCAGATCGGCGACCACTGCAAACACTTTGTCCAGCGTGCCCGGCCTGGCCTTGCCGGTTTCATCCAGCCCATCGGCCAGGGTCTGCACAATCGCGGAGCCAACCACAGCAGCATCGGCCACCGCCGCCACATCTGCGGCCTGATCCGGGGTACGAATGCCGAAGCCGACGGCAATCGGCAAGCGGGTGGCCGCACGCAGCCGCGCCACCGCCGCCGTGATCCGGTCTGCCGAGAAGGAGGCCGCGCCCGTGATCCCGGTGATCGAGACGTAATAGACGAAGCCACTGCTGTTCCGCATCACGGTCGGCAGGCGCTTTTCATCGGTGGTCGGCGTGGTCAGGCGCACGAAGTTCAAACCGGCGGCCTGCGCGGGCACGCACAGTTCCCGGTCCTCTTCCGGCGGCAGATCGACCACGATCAACCCATCCACCCCGGCGGCCTTGGCAGCCTCCAGGAAGGCCGGCACCCCCATGCTGAAAATCGGGTTGTAATAGCCCATCAACACAATCGGCGTGTCGCTGTCGGTCTTGCGGAATTCCGCCACCATCGCCAGCGTCTTGCGCAGGGTCATCCCGCCGGCCAGCGCACGCAGATTGGCGGCCTGAATGGCGATACCATCGGCCATCGGATCGGTGAAGGGCATGCCCAGCTCGATCACATCGGCGCCCGCCTTGGGCAGCCCCTTCAGCAGCGCCAGCGAGGTCTCGTAATCCGGGTCGCCCGCCGTGATGAAGGTGACAAGACCGGCGCGGCCTTCGGCTTTCAGGGCGGCAAAGCGGCGGTCGATACGGGTGGTCTGGCTGGTCATCGGATCAATCTGTTCGGGTTCAATGTGCATGTGCTGGCAGCGAAAGGGGGCGGCGAAGGGGGCGGCAAACCGCCCCCTACAGCTCCACCCCCAGGGCGCGGGCGACGGTGAAGATATCCTTATCGCCCCGGCCGCACAAATTCATCACCATCAGGTGATCCGCCGGCAGGGTCGGCGCCAGCTTCATCACCTGGGCCAGGGCGTGCGACGGCTCCAGCGCCGGGATGATGCCTTCCAGCCGCGACAGCAGCTGGAATGCCTCCAGCGCCTCGGTATCGGTGATGCTGGTATAGGTGACGCGGCCGGTATCATGCAGCCAGGCATGTTCCGGGCCGATGCCGGGATAGTCCAGCCCGGCGGAAATCGAATGGGCGTCCAGGATCTGCCCGTCGGCATCCTGCAGCAGATAG
>CAYRWZ010000047.1:0-19131 GCA_964428065.1 uncultured Comamonadaceae bacterium
ACCAATCGGCCGATTGCGGCCAATCGCTGCTTCGAGACGATTGCCCAGACTGCCGGTCAGGGTGCTGGGGGCGGCACGCGCCCATAACACCCTCGTAATATCGCCCGGGGTGGCGCGTCTCAGGCGCGCGACGAAGCGATTTTTTCCCGATCCGGGAATCGGCACTGGGCGATCACCGGGCAACGCCAGCATTCCGGCTGCCGGGCCTTGCAGATATAGCGGCCATGCAGGATCAGCCAGTGATGGGCGTGCTGGAACCAGTGGCGCGGGATGCGCTTTTCCAGCTTCAGTTCCACCTCCAGCGGGGTCTTGCCGGGGGCAAGGCCGGTGCGGTTGCCCAGGCGGAAGATGTGGGTATCGACCGCCATAGTCGGCTCGCCGAAAGCGACATTCAGCACCACGTTCGCGGTTTTGCGGCCAACGCCGGGCAGGGCTTCCAGCGCGTCCCGCTCCCGGGGCACCGCACCGCCATACTGGTCGCGCAGGATCTGCGACAGTAGAAACACGTTCTTGGCCTTGGTTTTGTAAAGGCCGATGCTTTTCACATGCTCGCGGATCGCCTCCTCCCCCAGGGCGGCCATGGCGGCGGGGGTGTCGGCACGGGCGAACAGGGCGCGGGTGGCGCGGTTCACCCCGGCATCGGTTGCCTGGGCCGACAACACCACGGCAACCAGCAGCGTGAAGGGATTGGTGTATTCCAGTTCCGTCTTGGGATCCGGATTGGCAGCGGCCAAAGTGGCGAAAAACGCTTCGATGGCATCCTTGTCCATCAGTTTCGGCTTGGCTGGCACGGTGCGTCTGTTCCCTGACTGGTGCGCGGCGACTGGTGGGCGGCTTTACCTTGTTTGCCAGTGCCCCATATCATGGTTCGGCACCACGGAAGGCAAGAGCAATCGGCGATGACGGCACCCGGCGCTGAAGTCCAGACCGAATCAGTCCTGTTTGAGGCAGTGCTGCGCCCGCATCGCTCCCTCACCCGGCAGCAGACGGCGATTGTGCTGGCGGCGATGGGGGCCGTGACCAGCGCAACCGGGCTGTTGTTCTATCTGATCGGGGCGTGGCCGGTGGTCGGGTTCCTGGGCCTCGATTTCGGGCTGCTCTATCTGGCTTTCCGGTTGAATTTCCGCGATGCCCGGCGGCGGGAGACAATCCGCCTGACCCCGACCACCCTGACCGTGGCGGCCGAAGACCCGAAGGGACGGCGGCGCGAAACCCATCTGGAAGCCTATTGGGCGCGGGTCAGCCTGGATCGCCCCTTGCGCCCGTCCAGCCAGGTGCGCCTGGCATCGCGCGGGACGGTACTGACGGTCGGGCGGTTTCTGGTGCTGGCCGAACGCGCCCGGCTGGCAGAGCATTTGGAGGCGGCGCTGCACGCCCTGCGCAATCCCCGGTTTTCTTGAGGTCGGGTGGGCGGTTGGGTGGGACTAAATGGCGACCGGCACATCCCCGTTCAGCAGGCCGACATCTTTCAGGTCGCGCAGCCGGATCAGCAGATTTTCCGTTAACAAGGTGCCGGGCGGCAGGATCGGGCCGCCGTCCCGCCCGCGCAGATAACCGCCCAGCTGCCGCCCTGGGGCGATGGTTTCCACCGGCATCAGGCGATACTCAGTCTCGGTTGCCTGATCTTCCTCTACCTCGTGAATCCAGTCGAGCGAGAAGGAACTGCCGCCGACCTGCCCGAAGGCCGTCACCTTGGGCACCCGGATCGCCTGATAGCTGTCTGCCGGGCCGACGGTTGAGCGCATGGCGAAAATCCGGTTCAGCCGATCGGCCAGATTGCGCGGGGCGACCGGCTTGGTGACGAAGCCGTTGATATCCAGCGCCAGCGCGGCGGCAAGCACCGCCGCATCCACATGGCCGGTCAGCATGACGATCCGGGTCGCCCGGTCTACGCCGGTCAATCCGCCGGTCCGGATGCGCCGGGCCAGTTCCAGGCCGTTCATGTCGGGCATGTTGATATCACACAACAGAACCGCCGGGCGGACCTGGCGCGCCATCGACAACCCCTCGGCGCCATCCTTGGCGACGTGGACATTGGTATAGCCAAGCTGCTGCAAGACAGACCGGATCAACACCCGAATCGTGTGCTGATCGTCGATCAGCAAAATCGGCAGGTTTGCATAGCTCTTGTTGCGCATTGTCTGCTTCTACCCGGCTTTTGTCTTCGGTCGGTGGCTATTCAACTTATATGATATAGAGCCGGGATGAAAAACCGCCACCCCAAAACCGACCTGCGGCAAGACGCCCGGTGCACGCCCTCCGTCCTCTGCGCCCCCGTCCTCTGCGCCCCCCGCCCTCGGCCCCGCGCCCGATCAGAGGCCCAGGACATCCCGCATGGAATAGCGGCCGGCCGGGCGGCCCCTGGTCCAGAAGGCGGCGCGCACTGCCCCCACGGCATAGATATCGCGGCTGGCGGCCTTGTGGGTCAGCTCGATCCGCTCCCCCTGTCCGGCGAACATGACCGTATGATCGCCGATCACATCGCCGCCGCGTAGGGCGGCAAAGCCGATCTTGCCGGCCGGGCGCGGGCCGGTATGCCCTTCGCGCGACAGGATCCCGGCTTCCTTCAACGTGGTGCCGCGTCCGGCAGCGGCGGCGGCACCGAAGCCAAGCGCCGTGCCAGAGGGGGCATCGACCTTGTGCCGATGGTGCATCTCCACAATCTCGATATCCCAGGACGGGTCCAGCGCCCGCGCCACCTGTTCGATCACCGCCGTCAGCAGCACCACACCAATCGCCATGTTGGGGGCCTGAACCAACGGGATGCGGCGGGCCGCTTCGTCCAGCACGGCCTGATCGGCGTCCGACAGCCCGGTGGTGCCGACGATCAGCGCCGTTCCGTTCCGCGCCGCCAGCCCGGCATGGGCGCGGGTGGCGGCCGGGGCGGTGAAATCGATCACGGCGTCGGCGGCGGCGAACAGCGCCTCGGTATCGCCTGTGATCGGCGTGCCGATTGGGCCGATCCCGGCCACTTCCCCTGCATCGCGGCCCAGGGCGGGGCTGTCCGGCCGGTCAACCGCGCCGACCAGGATCGCCCCGTCGGTTTGGCGCACCTGGCGCACCAACATTTGCCCCATGCGGCCGCTGCCGCCGACAATCCCGATCTTCATGGCTGTCCCTTCCCTTTGAACCCGGTCGTTTGCGCCACCCTAGCCAAGCGCCGATGCCGGCCGCAAGCAATCGGCGACCGCCGCCTGCAGCATTGGCACGGTTTCCGCCTCGAACCAGGGGTTGCGCCGCAGCCACAGCCGGTTGCGCGGGCTGGGATGGGGGATCGGCAGGATGGCGGGCAGATAGTCGGCGGCGCGCTGCACGGTTTCGGCCAGCGTGCGTCCGCGCCGGTCTCCCAGGTAGTATGCCTGGGCATAGGCGCCGACCAGCAGGGTCAAGCGGATCCCCGGCAGCAGGGCGCGGATGCGCGGGTGCCAGGTGGGCGCACATTCGGGCCGGGGCGGCAGATCGCCCCTGCGGCCCCGCTTGTCGACCTGTTGGCCGGGATAGCACAGGCCGGTCGGCACCAGCGCAATCTGCGCTGTATCGTAAAACTGTGCGGGGGTCAGGTTCAGCCAGCGCCGCAAGGTTTCGCCTGACGCATCGTCGAACGGCGTGCCGCTGGCATGGACCTTCGTGCCCGGTGCCTGACCGACGATCAGCAGCCGCGCGGTTGCCGAAAACCGCACCACCGGGCGGGGGCCGTGCGGCAGATGGGCCGCACACAGGCGGCACGCCGCAATCTCGGCCTTCAGCTGCTCGATCTTGGCCGGTTCAGGGGGGCGGGCGTCTGTCATCCATCCTCGTCCGGCGCATCCCATTCGTCAAAAACCCCGTCCAGATCGAACTGCGCTTCTTCCCGATAAATCGGCCCTTCGCTGCCCGACCAGCTGGAATACAGGCTGAAACCGCCAACCGTGATGTCGCCCCAGCGGAACGGTTCGCGCTGGGCGATCCAGTCCATGACCCGGGGGATCGGCGATTGGTGCAGCCGCGCCAGGGTGATATGCGGGGTGAAACGGCGTTCTTCGGCCGGAAAGCCATGGCGTTGCACCGCGCTATCGACCCGGCGTTTCAAATCCAGCAAGGCGGGTTCGGCATCGACCCCGGCCCACAGGATGCGCAAGGCATCGCCGGTACCGAAGGTGCCGAAGCCACCAATTCCCAGATCGAAGCGATAGGCGTGGACCTGTTGCAGCGCTTCAGCCAGCTCGGCAAAGGCGGGTTCGGGAATATCACCCAGAAAGCGCAAAGTGATGTGATAGGCATCGGCCGGGTGCCACGCCGCCCCCGGAATACCACCGCTGAACCCGTGCAGACGGCGGCGCAGATCGGCGGGCAGAGGCAGGGCGATAAAGGCGCGGATCATAATAGCGCCAGCCTATCGCCCCCGCGCCCCGCCCGCCATAGGGATTCACCCCGACGATGCCAGGCGCGGTTACTTCGCCATGGCCTTCAGCGTTGCGCCGACCGATTGCAGTTCGGCCGCGATCGACGGATGCGCCTGCAGGCGGGCGGCATAGGCGGCGAATTTCGGGAAGCGCGCCGCATCGACCAATTGGCCGCCGATCATCAGGAAATTGGTCAGATGCGCCATGACCGCGATATCGGCCACCCCAAAGCGATCGCCCATCAGGAACCCGGCCGCCGGAACCACGCTTTCCAGATAGGTGAAGCAGTTGGGGATATCCTTGGTCAGCGCTTCTTCGATCAGCGCCTTGTCCCCTTCCTGGCCGAAGAATTTTGGCTTGAACACCGCATGCATCATGTACTTTCCGACCGCCGGGGCCAGCACGGTATCGGCATATTCATCGTACCAGACCGCCGTGCCGAAGGCCTTGGCGTCGGTCGGGTACAGCGGTGTTTCGGGGTGCTTGCGGTCCAGATAGGCCAGGATCGCGCTGCTATCGGCCAGGCGATAGTCGCCATCCTGAATGGCCGGAACCTTGCCGACCGGGCTGGCCTTGCGGAAGTCCGCATCGTCACCCTGGGGCATAACCGGGCGCGATTCATAAGCCAGGCCTTTTTCGCGCAGGGCGAATAACACTTTGCGGGTATAAGTGGACAGCGGCGTGCCGAAAACGATCATAATCTGCCTTTCTGAATTTCGATGACCAGGGCCGATCTGGCTGGCACTGTAATCTCACCTGTTTCAATAAGAACCGCAAGGCGCCGGACACAATGCTCGACCATGTTTCGATACCGGTCCGCTCCCTGCCTGCTGTGGCGCCTTTCTACGATGCGGTCATGGCGGTGCTGGGCCATCCCAAGGTCGGCGAATCGGAGTGCTGGCTGGGCTATGGCATCCGCGCCGCGCCGGGGCAGCCGACCGCCTGTTATCTGTCGATCCGCTCCGCACCGGATAGCAGCATACCGGCTGATCCGACTGCTGACCCAACCGGCGACCCGTCCTGCCATTGGGCGTTTCGCGCCCAGTCGCGGGCCATGGTGCGCGCGGCCTATGCCGCCGGGCTGTTGCAAGGGGGTCGTGACAATGGTGCGCCGGGGTTGAGGCCGCACTATCATGCCGCATATTACGCTGCATTCCTGTTCGATCCCTGCGGCAACCGGATCGAATTTGTCTGTCATTCGGTCGAGGAGTAACCGCATGCCGCGTTTGATGCAGGCTTTGTCGCCCGTGGTGGCGCTGGTCGCCCTGTTGGGCATGACGGCATGCCAGACGACCGGCCAGACGACCGGCCAAACGACCGGGCCTGCTGCCACGGCATCGGGGGGTGTGGGGGCACCCGGCGGCGGCCCATCGGTGGAGGCGTCGACTGCGGGGGTGACGGTCGAACCCGGCCCGCTGCTGCTGCATGGCGGGGCCAGCCGGGTGGACGATGCCCTGAACCGGCGGGAGCGCTTCTGGCCGACGCTGGTTGCCCTAGCCGCGACCGAGGCTGCCAGGCCGGGCCGTTCTGGACAGCCGACCATCTGCACCGTCGATGCCGCTGCCGATCAGCCGCCGGGCTTCGCGGTGGAGGAAGCCAATGGCATGCGTCTGATCAGCCTGGGCGTCGGCAGCCGGGAGACGCCCGATGCTGTGCGCAATCCCCAGGTGCTGGCCGTGACGGCGGAATGCACGGCGTTTTATTTCTCTGGCGGCGATCCGCAGAAACTGTCGGAAAGTTTGCTGGATCAGGGCCGGGATACGCCGCTTTTGACCGCGATCAAGCGGCGGCATCGTGAAGGGGTGGCGGTCGCTGGGGCCAGTGCGGGCGCCATGATGGTCGGCCCCTGGATGCTGTGCGAATGCGGGCCGGTCAGCAGCCAGGCGGCCCTTGCACTCGGGGCACTGAAAACCGCCAAGGGCCTGGGCTTCATCGATGGTGCGCTGGTCGATGCGCATTTTCTGGAACGCGGGCTGGTGGGGCGGTTCGCCCTGGCCCTGTCGCGCTTCGATCAGCCCTTCGGCGTCGGGCTGGAGGAGAATACTGCGGTGGCCTACAACCCGCTCAAGGGCGTATGGCTGACCCTGGGACTGGGAGAGGTGGTGGTGCTGGATCGCCAGGGCGGCACCACAACGGGCGACAGCAGCACCCTGACCATCAGCCTGTTGCAGCCGGGGGAAAGTTTCGCCCTGACCAACCGGGGGGTGGCGGTCGATCTGCGTGGCCGGGTGGAGCGCAGCCCGCCGGTTCAGCGCGGCCGCAACCCAATCCGCAGCGCCGAACCGTTCGAACCGCGCTTGTTGCCGGCGCTGGTGTCGCGGATGGTGCGCGATGGCAGCAGCAGCGCCGTGGCCCGCGATGCGCGCGGCATCGGCTATATGATCGAGATCACCGACGATACCGCTGTTCTGGACAGCCAGGAAGACCGGATGGATCTGCGCACGCCGACCGTGCTGAACCTGAAGCTGACGGTCTATGGCCCCGGCTTCGGGCGCCCGGTTTCAGGATCTTAAGCGGCTTTGCGGCGGGTGAAGCGCCAGACGGCGGCGGGCGGCACATTGAACCAGATGCGGCCCAGCTTTTCCGCCGTCAGGCCGAAGCTTTCGGCCGGCAAGGGGCTGCCGGTGGGATAGGTGTACTGGATCAGGGAGCCATCGTCCGGCATCACGGCGAAGGCGGCCTCGACAATCCGGCGCTGCACATCCTGCGGCATGGCCCGGAGCGGCAGAGAGGAAATCACCGTGCTGACCTGGCCGACCAGATGCGGCGGCAGCAGCTCGCCAATACGGGCGGCATCGCCGTGGATAACCGAAATGCCGGGAAAGCGTTGGGCGATATAGTCGGCCAATCTGCCATCCAGTTCGACCACGAACAGCCGGTCACGCGGCACGCCCGCTTCCAGCAGGGCCTTGGTGACAACGCCCGTTCCGGCCCCTAACTCGACTACCACCTGGCCGGGCCGCAGCCGGACATGCTTCGCCATCTGGCGTGCCAGGGCCGAGGATGATGGCACAACCGCGCCCACCCGGCGCGGATCGTCCAGGATGGAGCGCAGGAAGACCAGAACTTCGCTTGCCGAACCGCGCATGCAGATACCCCGCTGAAGGATCGCCGTCGCGGCAGCATAGACCGAAACGCGGCCGAATTGTGTTACGGATTTTGGATCAGGTCGATACGGGCTGCCGGGCCTTGGTTTCTGCGGCATTGGCCGCGTCCAGGTGCGGCTGCAGACGCCCGGTCAGGGCCAGCCCAAGCATCCGGTAATCGCTGATCAGCGACCAGACCGGATGGCCGAAGGTGGCGGGCCGGTTGCCTTCGATGAAGAAATGCCCGGTCCAGGCGAAGGCATAGCCGATCACGGGCGCGGCCAGGGCCCAGCGCCAATCGACCAGCAGTGCCAGCCCGATGCAGCCCAGCGCCAG
The DNA here is from genome assembly GCA_964428065.1 of uncultured Comamonadaceae bacterium. GTDB lineage: Bacteria > Pseudomonadota > Alphaproteobacteria > Elsterales > Elsteraceae > CAYRWZ01. Next base: position 7,805 of record CAYRWZ010000047.1, read on the forward strand.
CAGGCTGCCGATATAGTGCAGCAGGCGACTGACCGGTGCGCGATGCGCCTGCAGATAGACCAGCCAGAACTGGCGATAGGTTGAAATCGTCTCGTTATTCATGGCCATTCCTATATCGCCGGGTCATTGCTGCAGCCATCAGGAGGCTTGCATCTGCCCGGCACGCCCTATACCTACGCGGTTAATCGATGCGGATTGCGTTTATCCGTTGACTGTGAGGGGTTCCCCGATGAGCAGCAAGACCTCTTTGACGATGGTGGCATCGTCGCGCATTGCCGTTGTCGGCGCGCATGGCGCCGTGGGCCGCGAAATCCTGTCCCTGCTGGCCGAGGAGGATATCCCCGTCGCCCAGGTGACTGCCCTGGCTGCGGATCGTTCGGTCGGCCAGCCGGTTTCCTATGGCGAGGAGGAGGAGCTGACGATCGAGGCGCTGGATCGCGCCGATTTCTCGGCCTTTCAGGTGGTGCTTTTTGCGGTCGAACCGTCGGTTGCCGCCAAATATGCGCGCAAGGCCGCCGCAGCCGGGGCGCTGGTGATCGACACCAGTGCCGAGTTTCGCCTGGAACCCGATGTTCCGGTCATCGTGCCGGGGGTGAACGATGCGGCGCTGGCCGCCGCGAAACAGGCCGGTCGCCGCCTGTTCGCCTGCCCCAACCCGTTGACCATCCAACTGGCGGTTGTGCTGAAGCCGCTGCTTGCCCTTGCCCCCGTGCGGCGGGCCGTGGTGGCCAGTTATCAGGGCACATCGGGGGCGGGCCGCCCGGCGATGGACGAGCTGTTCCAGCAAACCCGCAGCATCTATGTCAACGAGGTGCCGAAGCCCGAACAGTTCACCAAACAGATCGCCTTCAATGTCATTCCCCATATCGGCGCGTTCGAAGCCAACGGCGCCACGGCAGAGGAACAGCAGCTGGCGACCGAATTGCGCAAGGTGCTGGACCCCGATCTGGCGGTTATCGCCACCTGCGTCCGGGTGCCGGTTTTCGTCGGCACTGCCCTGGCGGTGACGGTGGAACTGGGCGCACCGGTGACGGTGGATGCCGCCCGCGCCGCCTGGCGCAAGACCGAGGGGCTGTCGGTAATCGACCACCGCGCCAATGAAGGCTATGTCACCCCGGTCGAGGCGGCGGGGGACGATCTGGTGTTCCTGTCCCGCGTCCGCGAGGACAAGACCGTGCCGCACGGCCTGGCCTTCTGGTGCGTGGCCGACGATCTACGCCGGGGTTCCGCGCGGGTGGCGGTGGATCTGTTGCGCCTGCTGCGCGCTTAGGGGGGCGGTATGGGCCGTCTGCGTGTTTTCATTGCCACCAGCCTGGATGGCTATATCGCGGATCGGGCCGGCGGGCTGGACTGGCTCACCGGTTTCGATGCCGATGCCCTGGGATCATCTGCCTTCCTGGAGGGGGTGGGGACCATTGTCATGGGTCGTTCCACCTTCGAAATAGTCAAGGGATTCGGAATCGGCTGGCCTTACGGTCAGCGGCCGGGGCTGATTGTGTCATCGACGCCGCTGTGGCCTGATCTGGGTGCGGGCGATCCGGTCCATCCAGAGTGGCCGCAGGTGCGGCGCTGGGCGGGAGATCTGCCCGGCCTGGTCGATCATCTGCGCGGATCGACCGTTGGCGATATCTGGGTCGATGGCGGCGGACGCCTGATTGCCGGATTGCTCGACCTTAACGCAATCGACCGGATGGATGTCTTTATCCTGCCGGTTCTGCTGGGCGACGGGATCCGCCTGTTCCCGCCCCGCCCCAGTCAGTCCCAAACTGTCCCGCGGCCCGCGCGCTGGACCCTGGTCGAATCGCACCGCTTTACCGCCCCCGGCACCGAAGGCGTCGTCCGGCTGACCTACGACTCGGTTCGATTGGCGGAAGCGCCGGCGTGACGCCGGTTTGGCGGCTGAAGCGCATAGGGACGCAATAGAACATCGGATGGAATCTGCCATTCCTGATGCAGCCGCCGGGCTTGTTCCATAGTCAGGCTGCGCCGCCGGTTCAGAACATCGGAGGCCCGGGATTTTGATCCCAGTACCTGCGCCAGATCACTCTGCGTCCTGCCATGAAGCTCCATATACATCCGCAGCATTTCCGGTGGGTCGATTGGCTCTACAGGCCAGTGTTTTTCCTCATAGTCTTTGATCACCAGGGCCAGGAGATCGAAATCATCGGCCTCGGGACTGCCCGGCGATGGTTCCTGAAGAAAATACTGTTCAATACGAGCCAGCGCCGCCTCGTAATCGGCCTCTGTTCGTAGTGGTTTGACAGCATCCATCAAACAGTCTCCGGGTTGATTCGATCATACTCTGCGTGGGTACCAACAAACTTAATCAACACCCTTTTATAGGTATAAGAAATATGAACGATAACGCGATACTTATTGCCGGAAATATCGAATATCACCCTGTTGTCGCCGATGAAATCCACCGTTGACCCAAACTGATCCTTTATGTCTTGCGGCCTGCTCCATGCCGCCGCCTCTACGCGCGAATGCCAGGCACGCAGCGGTTCTTCAGCCTGAGGGTGCAGCCCCCAGAAAAGCCGTAAGGTCCGCTTGCTGATAACCTGCATTTAGATGTTTCTCATACCTTTCCCAATATGGGAACAAGAGTCTCTCTTGCCCAGGCCTGCCTGTTGCTATGCCGGATCGACTGTCAGTTTGCCACTGTCGTAGCGGGTGATGCGGACCGGATGGCCGGCTGGCAGGTCCGGGCCGTGGACGCGCCACACCGTGTCGCCGATCTTGATCTGCCCGCTGCCGTTTTCGATTGCCGTGACCAGGGGGTGAATCTGGCCGATCAGCGTTTCGGCCCGCCGATTGAGCGAGCCGGTATCGCTGGTCACCCGTTCCCCCCGGCGCGACAGTTCGAACCGCCGCACCAGGGCGATCACGGCCAGGGCCATGGCGGCATAAAGGCCAAGCTGCCAGGCTGGCGACAGGCTGGGGAACAGCCCGACCAGCGCCGCAATCGGCAGCGCGGCCAGCCCCAGCCACATCAGAAAGAAGCCCGGAAGCAGCAGTTCCAGGGTGCCCAGCGCCACCCCCAGGATCAGCCAATGCCATGCCTCGATCATCGCCGCATCCCCTTCTTACGACCAGGGCATGGACGGGGTGGGCGGACCGGACGCGGGAACGCTGGCCCCGCCTGCCCCTTGGCCCTTCTGGCGGCCGGGTGTGCCCCCCAATGCGCCCCCTGATGTACCACTGGATTTGGTGACGCCATCCTTGACCAGTTCGGCAATGCCGCCGATGGCGCCCATCACGCCGGTGGCATCCATCGGCAGGAACAGGACCTTCTGGTTGGGCGATTCGGCGAATTTGCCCAGGGCTTCGACATAGCGAACGCCCAGGAAATAGGTCACCGATTCGGTGCCGCCGGTGCGAATCGCCTCTGCCACCATGGCGGCGGCCTTGGCTTCGGCCTCCGCCTCGCGCTCCCGCGCCTCGGCATCGCGGAAGGCGGCTTCGCGGCGGCCTTCGGCTTGCAGGATGGCGGCCTGTTTCTCCCCCTCCGCGCCCAGGATGGCGGCCTGCTTTTCCCCTTCGGCACGCAGGATTTCCGCCTGCCGCACCCCTTCGGCCTCCAGAATGGCGGCGCGGCGGTCGCGTTCGGCCTTCATCTGCCGGGCCATGCTTTCCACCAGATCGGCGGGCGGCTGAATGTCCTTGATCTCGATACGGGTGACCTTGATGCCCCAGGGTTCGGTCGCCGCATCCACCACTTTCAGCAGCCGTTCGTTGATCTGGTCGCGCTGGGACAGCAGCTCGTCCAGGTCGAGCGACCCCATGACCGTGCGCAGGTTGGTCATGGTCAGGTTCAGCACTGCCAGTTTCAGATTGCCCACCTCATAGGCGGCGCGGGCGGCGTCGATCACCTGGAAGAACACCACGCCATCGGCGCGTACCATGGCGTTGTCGCGGGTAATGACTTCCTGGCTGGGCACATCCAGCACGCTTTCGCGCACATCGATCCGCGCGCCGACCTTGTCGATCAGCGGCACGATCACATGCAGGCCGGGGCGCAGCGTCGTGGTGTAGCGGCCGAACCGCTCGACTGTGAATTCATAGCCCTGGGGCACCACCCGCACGGCCAGACCGATAAAGACAATAACGAAAATCACCAGGGCAATGGCAACGGGTATCATGGCATCCATCCGCAACTCTCAATCATGCTTAAGATTCTTCGACCCTAGCACAGTTGCCAAGCGGCGCATCGTGATTATAGTGGCCGCTGCCGCGCGCAGCGGTGCGCCTTTGAAGGGGGAAGAAGCCATGCCAAGCCGCTATTGGGTGGTCGGCGGGGAATATACCGATACCGCGTTCACCACAGTGGTTCCCGGCACGACCGAGGATCATCTGGGGCCGTTCGAAACCTATCAGGATGCCCATGCCGCCTGGCAGGCGAAGGCTTGGGCCACGGTTGACAGCTGCACCAAGCGGTATCGGATCATCGAGGAACCGGGCCCGGTCAAACCGAAGCGCTATTGGGTGCTGGGCGGCGAATATGTCGATACCGGGTTCCGCCAGTTGGCCCCCGGCACGCAGGAAGACCGGATCGGCCCGTTCGACAATTATCAGGATGCCCACGCCGCCTGGCAGAAGCGCGCCTGGGAAACCGTGGACAGCTGCGCCAAACGGTATCGGATCGTCGAGGAAACGGTGGTTTAAGGCACCATCTGCCAGATGATGGTCTCTCGCTCGGTCCGGTCCTCCAGATCGAGCGAGGTGGGCACCGTATAGCGGGCAAGTTCCACCAGCCCATCGACCGGGCGATAGGCGCGGCCCGGATCGGCCAGTAGAACCGTCACCCCGGCAGCCACCGCAGCGCACGCCCAGCGCGTCACCCGTTCCGCCAGCGGCTTTTCATAGCACATGTCGCCGATCAGCAGCAGATCAGCCGCCACCGGGGCGGCGGTGATATCGCCCTCTGCAATGGCAAAATCGACCTGATTGGCCAGGGCATTGAGCCGCAGGGCCGCCTGGGCCACCGGGTCAATCTCCGCCGCCACAACCGCCGCCGCGCCGCTTTTCACCGCAGCAATCGCGGCCACGCCGCAGCCGGCGCCGAAATCGACCACCCGCCGCCCGCGCGCCAGATCCGGGCGGTCCAGCAGCAGCCGCGCCAGCGCCTGCCCGCCCGGCCAGGCGAAAGCCCAATAGGGCGGCGGAACGTTCTGTTCCCGTAACAAATCTTCGGTCGCCTGCCACAGCGGCACGGCCTCGTCGGCCAGGTACAGCCGAACCTCTGGCACCAGCGATGGGGCCAGTAGGCGGGTCTGGCGTTTGATGAAGGCAACGGGGTTGGTCATAGGGCGGCTTTCAGAAACGGAAAACAGGGGGCAGCAGCAATGCCGCCAGAACGGCCCAGCCAACCCAGCGATTGGACCGGAACAAGGCCAGACAGCGCTGCGGATCGTCAATCCGCAATCGTGCCACCTGCCATAGAAAATGCCCGCCGGCACCCAGCAGGATCAGGGCCATCGGCAGCCAGCCCAGCCGGTGGGCGGCCAGCATCATCAACAGCAGCGCAGCGGCATAGAAACCGGCAATCCAGCGCGGCGAGGCCGCCCCGAACAGCCGGGCGGTGGAGCGCACGCCGATCAGCGCATCATCCTCGGCATCCTGATGGGCATAGATCGTGTCATAGCCCAGGGTCCAGAACAGCCCGGCCAGATACAGGGCCAGCGCCGACCAGGCCAGATCGGTGGCGAGATCGGCAGGTGGCGCAGCCCCCCCTCCCACACTCGCCCCCACACTGGCACCCACACTGGCCCCAACCAGCACCCCCCAGTTGAAGCACAGGCCCAGGAACAGTTGCGGCCACCAGGTGATCCGCTTCATGAAGGGGTAGGCGACCACGATCGGCATCACCGCCAGCGCCAATAGCGCTGACCGCAGATCGAAGGCGGTCAGCACGGCCGCGCCGATGCCCAGTTGCACTGCCAGGAACAGCGCCGCCTGCCGCATCGACAGGGCGCCAGAGGCAAGCGGCCGTTGCGCCGTGCGCGCCACCAGACGGTCGAAGCGCCGGTCAGCCATATCGTTGATGGTGCAGCCCGCCCCGCGCATCGCCACCGCCCCCAGCGCGAACAGGGCATAGGCGGCAAGGTCGGTCGATCCCGCCAGCGCCAGCCCCCACCAGCAGGGAAACAGCAGCAGCCAGGTGCCGATCGGCCGGTCCAGCCGGGCCAGCAGGGCATAGGGGCGCATCCAGGCGGGCACGATTGCCAGCATATCGTGTCGCAGGTCGGACGCCGCCGCGGAACGCGGATTGGTTGCAGGCGGGTTCTGATCGGGCGAGTCCTGGTTTGGCGAATCCTGGTCAGGGGGGGCACCGGACATGGCCTGTTTCCTATCCCAAGCTACGGTATGGTGCGTTGTTATCCGGGCCGGGGCCGGGTTTCCAGCCCAATCTATGGCGCATGCGCGCCGGTAATGGTGCCGAATACAATCGTATTTCGCGCAATACTCTTCTTGTTTTTCTCCTAATTGAACTAAAATTGTACATGCGCCATAGTGTTTCCCTCTCTGGTACATGGGTCAATGGCGACGATCTGGCGCAATATCTTCGCGTGATGGGGGATAGAATGCGATCGGGACGGATGCGGCGATATGCTTTGATTCATGGCATGGCTGTCGCCATCGGCTTGGCCGTGGCCCCCTTGAGCGCGCCCCATCTGCACGGGGCCGCAGCCCGCGAGACTGTGCGTCTGGTAACCCTGGAATGGCCGCCCTTCGCCAGTCAGACCCTGCCGTCGGGCGGTGTGGCAATTGAGCTGGTGGAAAGGGCCCTATCGTCGACGTCATTTCGGCTGGAGGTAGACTTCATGCCGTGGAAGCGGGCATTGGATCGGGCCAATGTCGACCCGGCGGTTATTGGGATTTTACCGATTTACGAGGATAACCTTTCCAATCGGCTCAAGGGCTATTTTCTATCGAAACCACTGCTGGAGAGCCCGTTGCTGGTGGTCAGCCATCAGGACAAGCCGGTTGATTGGACCAACTTGACGGATCTGCGGCCCTATCTGATCGGCACGGTGGCCGGTTATAAAAATGAACCGGAATTTGATGCGATGGCCGCTCAGCGCGCCCTCCGGACTGAAGAGGTGCCCGACGATATATCCAATCTGCGCAAACTCGCTGCCCGCCGCATTGATGCCGCGATCATCGATGCAGCCGTCTTTCAGTATCTGATCGACAGTCCAGAGGGGCGTAGTCTGGCCCCGCGGTTACGCGCCTCGCCACGTCCGCTGGCCTATAAATCGCTGCATATCGCTTTTCGTGACGATGATCTGGGGCATCGTGCCAATGCAGCCTTGGAAGAAGGGCTGAAAGGGGTCGATCCACTTGGGTTGTTAGCCCGCTACCTCAGCCAGTTCTGATCGGCCCCTGTGCCCCCTATTGACGCCGGGTGAAGCGCGCAGCCAGCGCCAGCCAGGGCCGGTTGAGGGCCGCGACGAAGGCCGCCCAGCGTTCCACCCCGGCGGGCACCCGTTCCGGCTCCAGCCCGATGCCGACCTTCAACACCCGGTCGCCGTCGGTTTCCTGCACGATCAGCTCAATCGGGCCGAAGGGCAGACGGTCGCCCACCGTCGGCAGGTTGCGCAATTCCCGGGCCAGATAATCGGCCAGCGGCAGGCTGCGATCCCCGTCGGTGACGGGAACGCCGTACATTCCGGCTACCGCCCCCAGGCTGGTTTCGGCTTCCAGGCTGAAATCGCCCAGCAAGGCATCGGGATCGACCCGGCGGGCATGGGGTTTGGCGGCGAACAGCCGGTCAATCGCGCCGACATGATCGGCCTTGGCGGCGATCAGCACCGTATCGTCGGCCTGCAACGGCGTGTCCAGGCCGTCCAGCGCCGGGCGCCCCTCGCGCAGAACGGCCAGCAGCCGCGCCCCATCCGGCAGCCGCAGCATGTTGGCGGGCTTGCCCAGGCACGCGGCCTGATCCGAGACGCGGTAGCCGGCCACGGCGGTATCGCCATCCCCGGCCAGGCCGGGCAGATCGAATTCGAACCGCGTCGGCGGCGGCGGGGCTGGCGGCAGGGACAGTTTCAATGCCTTGGCGATCGGCGAAATGGTCCAGCCCTGCACCACCAGCGATGCCAGCACGATCACGAAGGCGATGGCGAAGTATCGCTCGCCCCCCGGCGCGCCGGCCAGCACCGGCACGGTCGCCAGAAAGATCGGCACCGCCCCGCGCAGCCCGACCCACGACACGAAGGTGGTTTCCTTTAGCGAAAAGCGGAACGGCAGCAGACAGAGGAAGGTCGCCACCGGCCGCGCCACCAGCATCAGCACCCCGGCCAGAATCAAGGATGGCACCAGCACCGGCAGCAGCTTGGTCGGTGTCACCAGCAGCCCCAGCATCAGGAACATGACGATCTGGCTGAGCCAGGCGAAGGCATCCAGAAAGCGGTCGATGGTGGCGCTGGCGCGGTTATAGCGATTGCCGACCACGACCCCGACCAGATAGATCGCCAGAAAGCCGCTTGCCCCGACCGTCTGCGCCAGGGCGAAGACCAGCAGGCCCCCGGCCAGCGCCATGATTGGGTACAGGCCCATGGCGATTTCGACGCGGTTGATCAGCCAGATCAGCAACCGCCCGCCGCCATAGCCAAGCGCCGCCCCGCCAACCATCTGGATGGCGAATTGCGCCGCCGGATGCGCCACCAGCCCGTGCGCCAGATCGCTCGCCCCGCCCGCCGGGCCGCCCGCCTTGGCGGTGAGCAGCTGGACCAGCACAATAGTCAGAAAGATCGCCATTGGGTCGTTGACGCCGGATTCCACCTCCAGCGTCGCGCGGACGCGGGCGTGCAGTTCCAGCTTGCTCAGGCGCAGCAGGCCGAACACGGCGGCGGCATCGGTGGACGCGACGATGGAGCCGATCAGTAGCCCCTGTTTCCAGTCAATCCGGAACAGCAGCATGGCGGCCAGGCACACAATGCCCGCCGTAATGCCGACGCCGATGGTGGCCAGTACCAGCGCGGGCGGCCCGGCCCGGCGGAATTGTTCCCAATGGGTGCGCAGGCCGCCTTCGAACAGAATGACCGCCAGCGCCACGCTGCCGATCAGATAGGCGGCCTGGAAATCCTGAAAATGTATCCCGCCCGGCCCATCTTCGCCCGCCAGCATGCCCAGGCCCAGAAACACCAGCAGCAGGGGCGCGCCCAGCCGGGCCGAAAACAGCCCGGCCAGAATGCTCAGCAACACCAGGGCCGCGCCCAGCAGAATCAGTTGGTGACTGGCATCCATCGTATCTCCGAACCCTTTGCCCGCTGTTCCGACCCGCTTATGCGCAAATTTGCGTTGCCACGCCAAACTCTAACGCGTTTTCTTCCCTTAGAATCATAAAACTCGGCAGAAAAATGGACACAGGCGACAAAATCGCAACCCGCTTGTTTATCGACGCCGCCGACGGCACCGCGCTGGTGTCCGGCGGCAGTCTGGATCTGGGGGCAGACGCGGCACACCAGCTTCGGGCCGTGCTGCGGTGCAGCCCCGGCGATCTGCTGGCCGTGGTCCATCCCGACGGCGGGGAATGGCTGGCGCGGATAGAAGCGCTCGGCAAGGCCAAATGCACGGTCAGCCTGGTGGCGCAGCGCCGTCCGCCCGCCCCGGAACCCGGCCCGTGGCTGTTTTTCGCCCCGCTGAAACGCGATGCTGTCGATTGGCTGGTGCAAAAAGCGACCGAACTGGGCGCCAGCCGCCTGCAGCCGATCATCACCCGGCGGACGGTGGTGGAACGCGTCAATCTCGACCGGTTGCAGGCGATTGCGCGGGAGGCGGCGGAGCAATCCGAACGCCTGACCCGGCCGGAGGTTGTGGCCCCGATTGCGCTGGACCGGCTGCCGGATCTGTGGCCCGCCCTGGGCGGCGGCCGCCCGTTGCTGATTGCCTGCGAATGGGGCGATGCGCAGCGCACGGCGCGGCCCTTGCCGCAGGTGCTGACCGGTCTGACCACAAGCGGTCCTCTGCCAGCACCGCCCGCCTTTCTGACCGGCCCGGAAGGCGGGCTGGTGCGCAGCGAAGTAACCCCGCTGTTGGATCTGCCGAACACCTTTGCCGTAACCCTGGGGCCGCGCATTTTGCGGGCAGCCTCGGCGGCGCTTGCCGGGCTGACCCTTGTGCAAAGCATGACTGGCGACTGGACGGAAGCGCCGCGATGGAGTAAGGATGCCGATAAAGTGTAACAGTCTTTGTATCTATTGAACTGGTTGCGGTGGTGCAAGGCCGCCGATTTTCGCGAGGATGGATAATGGCGGGCACCCCCACAGCGCGCGGCGAACCGATCACCGATACCCGGCAACTGGCCGCCTATCTGGAAAGCGGTTGTAAGCCGTGCGATCAGTGGCGCATTGGTACGGAGCACGAAAAATTCGCCTTTGCCCGCGCCGATTTCCGCCCGCTTCCCTATGGCGAGGCGCTGGCGTCCGGGGGGCGCGGCATCCGCGCGCTGCTGGAGGGGCTGGCGGCGGACTATGGCTGGACCCCGGTGCTGGAAGGCGATCTGCCGATTGCGCTGGTCAAGGGACAAGCCGCGATCAGCCTGGAGCCGGGCGGCCAGTTCGAGCTGTCGGGCGCGCCGCTGGAAACCATCCACGATACCTGCAATGAAGTGAATGCCCATCTGGTCGAAGTGAAGGCGATCTGCGACCGGATCGATGCCGGGATGCTGGGCCTGGGCTTCAATCCCAAATGGCGGCGGGACGATATCCCCTGGATGCCCAAGGGCCGCTACAAGATCATGCGCGACTATATGCCCAAGGTTGGCACCCTCGGCCTGGACATGATGACCCGGACCTGCACGGTCCAGGTCAATCTGGACTTTGCTGACGAGGCCGACATGGTGAAGAAGTTCCGCACCAGTCTGGCCCTACAGCCGATTGCGACCGCGCTGTTCGCCGCATCGCCCTTCACCGAAGGGCGGCCCAACGGCTTCAAATCCTTCCGCAGCCATATCTGGACCGATACCGATGTCGACCGCTGCGGTATCCTGCCCTTCGTGTTCGAACCCGGCATGGGTTTCGAACGCTATGTCGACTATGCCCTGGATGTGCCGATGTATTTCGTCTATCGGGATGGCCGGTATATCGACGCCGCCGGGCAATCGTTCCGCGATTTCATCGCCGGTCGCCTGCCCGCACTGCCGGGCGAAGTGGCGACGGTGGGCGATTTCGTTGACCATATTTCCACCCTGTTCCCCGAAGTGCGGCTGAAGAAATATCTGGAAATGCGCGGGGCCGATGGCGGCCCGTGGCGGCGGCTTTGCGCCCTGCCGGCGCTGTGGGTCGGGCTGCTTTATGACGATACCGCGCTCGATGCCGCCT
>CAYRWZ010000048.1:0-7004 GCA_964428065.1 uncultured Comamonadaceae bacterium
CGACTGGCCCCGACGGTCGATCTAATTCTGATCACCGGCGCATCGGCCCTGACCGACCGGCGCGATGTCATCCCCGCCGCGATCGAGGCGGCGGGCGGCAGTGTGGAGGCAGTGGGCATGCCGGTCGATCCCGGCAATCTGCTGCTGATCGGCAAGCTGGGCGGGCGGCCCGTGCTGGGCCTGCCCGGCTGCGCCCGCAGCCCGAAGCTGAACGGGTTCGACTGGGTGCTGGAACGGCTGGTTGCCGGACTGCCGGTCGGCCGGGCAGAGATTGCCCAGATGGGGGTTGGCGGACTGCTGAAGGAAATTCCCACCCGCCCGCAGCCGCGCGGTTCGGCCAATACACCGCGCGCGCCGCGCATTGCCGGGGTGCTGCTGGCGGCAGGCCGGTCCAGCCGTATGACCCAGGACGGCAGATCGGGTAACAAGCTGCTGCTGCCCTGGCATGGGCGGCCTATGGTGCGCGCGGCGGCGGAGGCGCTGCTGGCATCCCAGATCGACAGCCTGACTGTGGTAATCGGCCATGAGGGAGAAGCCGTGCGCGCCGCGCTGGACGGGCTGCCGCTGCGGATCGTCGAGAACCCCGACTACGCCGCCGGGATGAGCACATCGCTCAAGACCGGGATCATGGCGGCGGGAACCGGGGCCGATGGCGTGCTGATCGCGCTGGGCGACATGCCGCTGCTGGCCCCCGCCACCATCGACCGGCTGATCGCCGCCTTCAATCCTGCCGAAGGCCGGGCGATCTGCCAGCCGATTGTAAACGGCCAGCCGGGCAACCCGGTGCTGTGGGATGCCGCCCTGCTGCCAGAGTTTGCCGGGCTGGGCGGCGATATGGGCGCCCGCCCGCTGCTGGCCCGCCATGCCGACCGGCTGTGCCAGGTGCCGGTGGAGGATCAGGCGATCCTGATCGATATCGACACGGCCGAGGCCTATGCCGCCCACCATGGGAATTGATCTGCGCGCCAAGCTATGGTGTCCTGAGGCAAGGATTTTCACGATCAGGTAGTGGATCAGGACGATGGCGGACCGGATTGGCGGTGGCGGTGATTTTCAGCGCGGAACCCAGGTTGATGCCCGCGTGTCGGGCCTGCTGGCCCGGCGCGATATCGACCGGACCGAGGGCGGCCGCAGCATTGGCACCCGCATCCGCCAGAAAATTCCCACCATGGCCGATCTGGAAAAGCTGATGGTCAATGGCGTTCTGATGCTGCCCTCCCGCTACATTCGCGGCTTTTTTCTGGACGTGCTGGTTTAGGCCCCCTTGTCTCGGGCCCGGCGCCTGACGATATGGGCCGGACTGTGCGCATCGTCCTGCGCCGCCCCCGGCCCGAGTCTCGCCCATGTCCGCACCCCACTCCGATAGCCTGACCAACACCGCCCGCCTGCAAGACCTTCTGGGCCCGCCCGGCGGTTGGTCGATCCTGCCGACTGTCACCTGGCTGCTGGGGCCGGCGCGCGATCTGACCGACCCCAAGGATGTGCTGTCCGGCGTGATCGACCGTCTGGTCGAGGCCGGCGCGCCGGTTGCCCGCATGCGGGTCGGTGTCGGCACCCTCAACCCGCAGGTGGTGGCCTGGGCGGTCATCTGGGCCGATGATGGCGATGGCGTGCGCTATTGGGAAGGCCCGCACGAAATCCTGTGGACCGACCAGTATCAGGGCAGTCCCGCCCAGCGCATCCGCGATACCGGGCAGGAAGTGCACGCCAATCTGATCGACGAGCCACCAGCGGGGGAACACAGCTTCTTTGCCGAAATCCGGGCGGCGGGCATGACCGGCTATTTCGGCATGCCGCTGAAGTTCCGCGACGGCCTGACCAATATCTTCAGCATCAGCACCCGCGACCCCAAGGGCTTCACCGAGGAGGATCTGGCAAAGTTCCGCGCCCTGTCGCGCGTGATCGGCCCGGTGGTCGAGGTGCTGGAGCTTAACCGCATGGCGCACCGGCTGCTGGATACCTATATCGGTCGCCGGTCGGGCGCAAACGTGTTTCGCGGCAAGGTCCGCCGGGGCGATGGCGAAACCATCCAGGCGGCGATCTGGTATTCCGACCTGCGCGATTTCACCCGTCATTCGGAAACTCTGGCACCGCCCGAAATGCTGGAAATGCTGAACGGCTATTTCGAATATGTCATGGCCGCCGCCCAGCCGCGCGGGGGGGAGGCGCTGCAATTCATCGGCGATGCCATTCTGATGGTGTTTCCGGTGGGGAACGGGGTGACGCTGCCCACGGCCTGTCAGGCGGCGCTGGATACCGCTGTCGACGCCTTCACCAACCTGGCGGTGCTGAACCATCGCCGGATGCGCCACCAGCAGCCGCCGATCCGGTTCGGCGTCGGCCTGCACCATGGCACCGTTATTCACGGCAATGTTGGCGCCCGGGATCGGCTGGCGTTCAACGTCATCGGCCCGGCGGTCAACCGCACCGCCCGGATCGAATCGAAAACCAAGGATCTGGCGACGCCGCTGCTGTTTTCCGCCGAGTTCGCGACCGAGATCGCAAGCCCGTACCGGCCGGCGGGTGAGGTGCAGATGAAGGGGGTGGCGGGCAACCAGACCCTGTACACGCTGGACCCGCCGATCGAAGCGATCTGACATCCCACATTAGCATACCGCGATAATACACTGAAAAACGTCGTTTTTCAGAATTGCGTTTACTTTTTGTTAACACTCTGCGCATAATCTTGAGAAACTAGATTAAGAAGCGGGTGTAGCGCCATGAGTGACCAGATCATCTACTACGTCGAAGCCCAGCTCCCCTCGGAAAAGCGGATTGGGATCTTTCGCGAAAAGCACACGGCGGAATGCTGGATCAGCCAGTTGGGCGAAGATGTGCAGCCGCGCATCACCCCGGTCCACATGGCCGACAGCCGCCATAACCACAATCTGACGACCTATCTGGACCCGGCGCCCTACCGCGCCTAAGGGTCTGACCTGAGGGGGCGGGCACGGCCTCCGCCCTGCCCCCTTTTTTCCTCATCCCCCTACCCGCTCGCCCCCAGCTTCGGTTGCGTGTGAGCAAAAAACCCCCGATGCACCGCATCGGGGGTTTTTCTTTTCGATGGCAGAGGGTTGCGGGTCAGGACGCCAATCGCAGCCCGGTTACGGTGGTGGTGGCGGGATCGCGGACAATGCCTTCGATCACCAGATTGACGCCCAATTCCCCGATCGACGATACGCCGTTGCTGCTGGCCAGTTTTTTCATCTTGTCCAGCAGGTTCATAGCGGCGGCGGCCTGGTTGGCATGGGCAATGCCGCGATGCTCCCCGCCCGAGGTTTTGAGCAGGATTTCCACAATATCCTTACCGTCGGAGCCGATCCGCGAGCGGATATCGGCCACCAGCCCGGTAACGCTATGATGCTCAACGCCTGCCACGCGACGCCCAAACCCCCAGACAAAAGACTGCGGCACCCTTCGGCGCCCTTCCCCCCGGACCAGTCCGGCGGCTGAACGAAACCAAAAGACTGCTTACAATTAAAGCCGTTAGCCGGATCGACTTCGACCTTTGCCTTAACTATGACCGAATTCAGTCCGGGATTCCAGTGCCTCGGCACCGTCGCACACCGCCATACCCGGATTGGGGGCAAAACCGCCCGCATCTGAAATCTTCTATGGGACGGGGCGTTGCGAATGGGTTAAGGTTGGGCAATTCGAAAAGGGTATTGCACCGCCATTGTGTGCGTGTGGGATAGAAACGCAGAGGCAAGAGACATATGGCCGCGCCCATCCAGAAGCGGGTCTTCGATCAACAGACATTGGATCATTTTCTCGATCAGCTGGAACGTGCCAATCGCGGCCTGCCCTTTGCTGAACGGCCCAGCTTTCTGGCCTGCGATTTCTCCGGCCTGTCTTTCGCCAACCGCGACCTGACCAATTTCAGCGCCATCGGCTGCCGCTTCATCAATGCTGATCTGACCGGCGCGAACCTGTCCTATGGCAATCTTTACGCGGCCGACCTGCGCGGCGCGATTCTGAAGAACGCCAATTTCACCCGGGCCGATCTGCGCGGGGCCTGCATGCGCAGTGCCGATCTGGGTGGCGCAAACCTCCAGGAAGCGGCGCTGGAGCGCGGCGCGCTGTTCTTCGCCACCATCGACGGCGGTTTCCGCGACAGTGCGGTTGCGGTGAAAAGCGCCTATTATCGCGGCCTGCACGACCCCCTGCCCACCCCGCTACGCGATACCGACCTGCGCGGGGCGATCCTGGATCATGCCGATATCTCGGAAAGCGATCTCAGCTTCACCGATCTGACCGGGGCCAATCTGCGCGGTGCGAACCTGACCCGCACCAACCTGTCCGGCGCCCGGTTCTTCGGTGCCGATCTGACCGGGGCGCGTTTTCAGGGGGCGAAGCTGCGCCAGACCAATTTCGTCACCGCAGTTTATGAGGTTGAGCAGTTCGCGGAATGCGACACCTCCACCAGCATTTTCCCCAAGCGGATGCCGGATTTCGAGGAACGCTTTCCGCGCATGATGGCGTCCCACGCCCGCTGGGTGAATACCCTGGGCCAGGAAGGGGAGCGGCTCGATTTCACCATGATCGACCTGCGCGGCACCAATTTCGACGGGCTGGACATGTCGGCGGCGGTGTTCACCCTGGCCTTGCTGGATAAGGCCAGTTTCCGGTCCGGCTATCTGGCGATGGCGGAATTCAACGGGATCAGCGCGCGCGATGCCGTGTTCGCCAAGGCGGATATGCGCGGCATCAACTTTTCCCGCGCCAATCTGACCGGGGCCTGTTTCGACGATGCCAACCTGGGCATGGCCGACATCACCGGCAACCACCCGATGAGCATCCCGTCGCGCCTGACGCAAAGCTGCCTGATCGGGGCTTCGCTGAAGAATGCCGATCTGACCGGGGCCGATCTGGAACTGGCGGATCTGACCGAAGCCACGCTGACCGGGGCGAACCTTACCCGCGCGGTGCTGATCAACGCCTATTGCTATGGCGCCAATCTGCGCGGCGCCACGCTGGACGATGCAGTGATGACCGATGTGCGCGGCCTGGATATGGCCTTGACCGACAGCCAGGCATCCTGACCCCCCAACCGTAACACCCTGTTCAGGAGGCAGAAATGCTGAAGGAATTCAAAGCCTTCGCCATGCGCGGCAATGTGATCGACCTGGCCGTGGGTGTGATTATCGGGGCGGCCTTCACCTCCATCGTCACCTCGCTGGTCAATGACATCATTATGCCGCCGCTGGGCCTGGTGATCGGCGGGATCGATTTTTCCAATTTCTTCGTGACCTTGAAGGGCGACAGCTATCCCACGCTGGAGGCCGCCAAGGCTGCTGGCGCAGTGACGATCAATTACGGCCTGTTCCTGAACGCCGTGCTGAAATTCGTGATCGTCGCCTTTGCCATTTTCCTGGTGGTGAAGCAGATCAACCGCTTCAAGGAAGAGGCCCCGGCAGAACCGGCCAAGCCGACCCGGAGCGAGGAACTGCTGGCCGAAATCCGCGACGCCCTCAAAAAATAGGCGGCAAAAGCAGACGGTGACGCCCAGCCCGCCTACGCGGCCTGGGCGATATCCGCCAGTTGGGCCACCAGCCGCTCCGCCCCTTCCATACGGTCGATCGGGCGTTCCCAGGCCCGCATCACCACCAGCTTGTGATCCGGGCGCAGCTTGACCGTCCCGGCCTGTCGGCGGATCAGATCGACCAGCCCGTCGGTATTGCGGAAGCTGTTGTTGCGGAAGGTCAGCACCGCCCCCTTCGGCCCGGCATCCACCTTCTCCACCCCGGCCAGGCGGCACAGGCCCTTCAGGTGGATCACGCGCAACAGGTTCTCCACCTCCGGCGGCAGCGGGCCGAAGCGGTCGATCAGTTCGGCGGCGAACCCGTCGATTTCCTCCCGCGTGGTCAGGGTGGATACGCGGCGATACAGGCCCAGCCGCACCGATAGGTCCGGCACATAGGCATCGGGGATCAGCACCGACATGCCGACCGTAATCTGCGGCGACCAATCCTGGCTGCCAGACGCCTCGGCATCGGGGCCAGTGCCGAAGCGGGCCGCCTCCACCGCCTCTTGCAGCATTTGCTGATACAGCTCGATCCCGACTTCCTTGATATGGCCGGATTGCTCGTCGCCCAGCAGGTTCCCCGCGCCGCGAATATCCATGTCGTGGCTGGCGAGCTGGAACCCCGCCCCCAGTTGGTCCAGGGTCTGCATCACTTCCAGCCGCTTTTCCGCCGCCGGGGTCAGCACCTTGCCCTGCGGCAGGGTCAGATAGGCATAGGCGCGCAGCTTCGACCGGCCGATGCGGCCGCGCAGCTGATACAGCTGGGCCAGGCCGAACATATCGGCGCGATGGATGATCATGGTGTTGGCGGCCGGGATATCGAGGCCGGATTCGACGATGTTGGTGGACAGCAGCAGATCGTACTGACCGTCGCAGAAGGCGTTCATCACGTCTTCCAGCTCCGTCGCCGCCATCCGTCCATGGGCCATGGCGATGCGGATTTCCGGCACCAGGGCGCGCAGCCGTTCTGACACTTCGGCCAGATCCTCGATCCGCGGGCAGACATAGAAGACCTGCCCGCCACGGAACTGTTCACGCAGGATCGCCTCGCGCACGATCACCGGATCGAAGGGCAGAACGAAAGTGCGCACCGCCAACCGGTCCACCGGCGGCGTGGCGATCACCGACAGATCGCGCACCCCAGTCAGCGCCAGTTGCAGCGTGCGCGGGATCGGCGTGGCCGACAGGGTCAGCACATGGATATCCGCCTGCAATTCCTTCAGCCGCTCTTTCTGGGCGACGCCGAAATGCTGTTCCTCGTCCACGATCAACAGGCCCAGATTGCGGAACTGCACCCCCTTGGACAGCACGGCATGGGTGCCGACGGCAATATCCACCTCCCCCGCCGTAATTGCCTTTTTGGTGGCAGTCATGTCGCGCGGGGAAACCAGGCGCGATAACTGCGCCACCTTGACCGGCAGGCCCTGGAACCGGTTGGCGAAATTGCGGTAATGCTGGCGCGCCAGCAGGGTGGTCGGCA
>CAYRWZ010000048.1:7027-19065 GCA_964428065.1 uncultured Comamonadaceae bacterium
CCATGACCGCGACATAGGCCGCGCGCATCGCCACCTCGGTCTTGCCGAAGCCGACATCGCCGCATACCAGCCGGTCCATCGGCCGGCCAGAGGCCATATCGTCCAGCGCCTCCTCGATCACCCGCAGTTGATCCTCGGTCTCGGCATAGGGGAAACGGGCACAGAATTCGTCATAGGCCCCATCGGGCGGCTGCATCGGCTTACCGGGGCGCAGCTGGCGCTGGGCGGCAATGCGGATCAGCTTGTCGGCGATTTCGCGGATGCGCTGCTTGACCTTGGCCTTGCGCGCCTGCCAGCCCGCCCCACCCAGCTTATCCAGCGTGACGCCCGCATCTTCGGAGCCGAAGCGGGACAGAACCTCGATATTCTCGACCGGGACAAACAGCTTGTCGCCGCCCGAATAGACGACGCGCAGGCAATCGTGCGGCGCGCCAGAGACATGGACGGTTTCCAGCCCGTCATAACGGCCGATGCCATGTTCGATATGGACGACCAGATCGCCCTCCGCCAGCGCGGACACCTCGGTCAGGAAATTGGCGGATTTGCGCTTCTTGGTGCTGCGGATCAGCCGGTCGCCCAGGATATCGCCCTCGGCAATCACGGCCAGATCGCCCGCGACGAAGCCGCGCTGCAGGCCCAGCACCATCATGCCGATGGCATCCTTGGCCAGCGTCTCCCGCTCTGCCCAGCTTTCCAGCGGCACCAGCGGGCCAATGCGATGATCGCGGAACAGCCCGGTCAGCCGTTCGCGCGATCCGGTCGAATGGGTGGTGACGATAACCCGCTGCCCGGCGGCCTGATGGGCGGCAATCTGGTCGCGCACAGCGTCATAGAGATTGACGTCCGGCCGGGCGCGGACATCGCCGAAATCGCGCCCCAGCCGCGCGCCCAGATCGATCCGCCCCGGTCCACCGGGGGATTCGGTGGCGGTGAACAGCGCCGTGCTGCGGCCATCCAGCAGGTCGGACCAGTCTTCGGCGGTCAGATACAGCCGGTCGGGCGGCAGGGGGTTATAGGGGCTGCCATCCCCCTTGGCGGCGCGCTGGAAGGTGACGCGCGCATCGTAAAATTCCTGAATCTGCTCCAGCCGGGCCTTGGCCACGTCCTCCCCCTGGGCATCGAAGGACAGGGCGGCGCCGGGCAGATAGTCGAACAGGGTTTCCAGCCCGTCATGGAACAGCGGCAGCCAATGGTCCATGCCCTGATGGCGGCGCCCGGCGCTGACCGCCTCATAGAGGGCGTCGCCCTTGGTCTCCGCCCCGAACAGCGCGCGATAGCCAGAGCGGAAGCGGGCAATGGAGGCCTCGTCCAGAAACAGCTCTGCCATCGGTTTCAGCACCAGCGCCTCAATCGGGTCGGTGGAACGCTGGGACATGGGATCGAACCGGCGCAGACTCTCGATCTCGTCGCCGAACAGATCGATGCGCACCGGCTCTGCCGCGCCGGTCGGGAACACATCGATGATACCGCCGCGCAGGGCGAATTCCCCCGGCTCCCGCACTGTATCGGTGCGGTGATAGCCGTTGCGGGCCAGATAGGCCAACACCCCGGCCTCATCGATCCGGCCCTTTTCCGTCAGCACCAGCGTGGCATCGCGCAGGGCGGCCCGCGCCGGAACCCGTTGCAGAACGGCGGCAATGGTGGTGACAACGATCAGGGCGCCGGTGCGATTGCCGCCTGCTGCCGCCAGATCGGACAGGGTATCCAACCGGCGCGACACCAGTTCCGGATTGGGCGATACGCGATCATAGGGCAGGCAGTCCCAGGCCGGCAGGCTGCGCACCGGCACGTCCGGGGCCAGCGCGGCCAGCATCTCCTGCATTGCCGCCATCCGGGCATCGTCGCGCGCCACGTGGATGACCGCCCGACCAGACTCCGCCAGACTGCGGGCCGCGAAGGCCAGCGCCAGCGCATCCACCCCGTCCGGCACGCCGTGCAGGATGCTGCGCCCCGTTTTCAGATACCAGCCCGACAGCGGCAGAAACGAAATCATCTCAACAATACCAAAAGGTTACGCGGTTTTCTCATGAAAGGCGCGGACGGTGTGAATCCAGGCATCGCGCCAATCGCCCGGCAGGGGGCCATTCGCCATCACCCAGTTGACCAGATCGATATCCGGGGTTTCCAGCAGGGCTTCAAAGGCGGTCAGCTCCTCAGGTGTCCAGGTGGACAGATGGGCATCGGCAAAGGGGCCGAACAGCAGATCGGCCTCGCGGCTGCCGCGATGCCAGGCCTGGAACTTCAACCGCTTGCGGCGCAGCTCGTCCGTCATTGCCCCCGATCCCCTTCTCCGTCATCGACCGTTGATGCGCGTGCCTGATATAGACCGGCCACAGCGGAAAGTCATGCCCAGCGGAAGGCTTGCGTCGATGCGGCCAAAGGTCTAACCCTGATCCGGCTATGCGACCGTCACTCCTCGATCCCCTGTTTGTGGCTGCTGCGGAACTGCCGGGCGTCGGCAAGCACCGCGCGCGCTTTCTGCACAAGCTGGGCATCGACAGCGTGGCCGACCTGGCCTGGCATCTGCCGAGCGGCGTGGAACGGCGCACCGCCTATCCGTCGATCCTGGCCGCGCCGACCGGGGCGACCGCGCTGCTGTCCGTCACGGTCGATCAGCATCTGCCGCCAACCGCGCCGCGCCGCCCCTATCGGGTGCGGGTGCGCGACGAGAGCGGGTTTCTGACCCTCAGCTTCTTCCATGCCCGGTCCGAGTATCTGGCCCGCATGCTGCCAATGGGCGAACGGCGACGCATTGCCGGGAAGATCGAAGCCTTCGGCCAGGAACGGACGATCCACCACCCGGATTTCCTCGGCAACCCGGACGATGTCGCCGACACCCCGCCAGGGGAGGCAGAACCGATTTATCCGCTGACCGCCGGGTTAACGCCCAAGGTGATGGCCCGGCTGGCCGCCCTGGCGCTGGACAAGGCCCCGGCCCTGCCCGAATGGCTGGAGCCTGCGCTGCTGCTACGCGAAGGCTGGGCCGATTGGCTGGCGAGCCTGCGCCGCGCCCATGCCCCGGTGGCCGAGACGGATCTGGCGCCGACCACGCCTTGGCGGCGGCGCCTCGCCTATGACGAGCTGCTGGCCAACCAGTTGGCGCTGGCGCTGGTGCGGGATTTTCAGCGTACATTGCCAGGCCGGGCGCTGGTAGGCAGCGGCAAGGCCCGGCAGGCGATCCTGGATGCCCTGCCCTATCGCCTGACCGCATCCCAGACCGAAGCGCTGGCGGAAATCGACGCCGATCTGACCAGCGAGCGGCGGATGCTGCGGCTGCTGCAAGGCGATGTCGGCAGCGGCAAGACGGTGGTGGCGCTGCTGACCCTGGCCGCCGCAGTCGATGCCGGGTGCCAGGGGGCCTTGATGGCCCCGACCGATCTGCTGGCCCGCCAGCATCTGGAAAGCATCCGCCCGCTGGCCGAAGCCGCCGGGTTGCGCATCGCCCTGCTGACCGGGCGGGACAAGGGCAAGGGCCGCGCCGCGCTGCTGGACGATATCGCCGCCGGGCGAATCGATATCGTGATCGGCACCCACGCGCTGTTTCAGGACGATGTCGCCTTTCACGATCTGGCGGTGGCGGTGATCGACGAACAGCACCGTTTCGGCGTGCATCAGCGCCTGAGCCTGTCGGCCAAGGGGCGCGGGGTCGATGTGCTGGTGATGACGGCGACGCCGATTCCCCGCACCCTGCAACTGACCGCCTATGGCGATCTCGATGTCTCCCGCCTGACCGAAAAGCCTGCCGGGCGCAAGCCGATTGCCACCCGCGTCCTGCCGCTCGACCGGCTGGAGGAGGTGATCGACGCGGTCGGCCGCGCCATGGCGGGCGGCGCACGGGTCTATTGGGTCTGCCCGCTGGTGGAGGAATCGGACCAGCTGGATCTGGCGGCCGCCACCGCGCGGTTCGACGATCTGCGCCAGCATTTCGGCCCAGCGGTCGGGCTGGTCCATGGCCAGATGAAACCAGCCGACCGCGATGCCGCGATGGCCGATTTCGTTGCCGGGCGCACCCAGCTGCTGGTCGCCACCACAGTGATCGAGGTGGGGGTTAACGTACCCGAAGCGACCGTGATGGTGATCGAACATGCCGAACGCTATGGGTTGGCGCAACTGCATCAGCTGCGCGGGCGCATCGGGCGCGGGTCGGATGCCTCGACCTGCCTGCTGCTCTATACCCCCCCGCTGGGCGAGGTGGCGCGGGCGCGGCTGACCATCATGCGCGACAGCGAGGATGGCTTCCATATCGCCGAAGAAGATCTGCGCCTGCGCGGCGGCGGCGAAGTGCTGGGCCTGAAGCAAAGCGGCCTGCCCGAATTCCGCCTTGCCGATCTGGCATTCCATACCGATCTGTTGGATATTGCCCGGGCGGAGGCCAAGCTGATCTTGACCCGCGACCCGGATTTGCAATCCCCCCGTGGGGCGGCGCTGCGATGCCTGCTCTATCTGTTCGAACGGGACACGGCTGCGCGCTATCTGCGCTCTGGATAGGAAGATGATGATGCCTGCTTTGCTGCCCCTCATTGCCAATCACAACACCGCCCGCCCGGCCCTGGCGAAGCTGATTCCGGTGATCCTGGCGCCATTGCTGCTGGCGGCGTGCAGCGGCGGCGGGCTGTTTGGCGGTGGGGAATGGGTGCGGTCGGGCACGGCGCAGGAACAGACCGATGCCGATCTGGCAGAATGCGCCTTCGCCGCACGCTCGGCAGCGCGGGAGCAGACGCGCAAGGATGCCCAGATCCTCAGCGACCGCTCCGGCTCCATGAGCCAGCACGGCCTGGAGACGCCCTATGACGCCCTGCGCGGCGATCAGCTGATCGTCGATGGCCGCCGCCGGGCCGACCGTCTGACCGCCGATTGCATGAGCGCGCGGGGCTACAAGCGACTCTAACTGTGTGGAAAACGTGATTCAGGCCGTTGAATCAACGATTTGCCCTTGTTTTGCCCGAATCCGGGGTTTAGACTCACCCCAACGTTTCGGTTAAACCCCTAGAGAATGATAAACCCATGATGTCCCGGTTGTCGCAAGTCGAGGCCTTGCGCATGCAGCACAATCAGTTGGAGCTGGAACTGGTTGCGGAATCGATCCGCCCCCAGCCGAACGCATCGCGTGTGGCCGAACTGAAAAAGCGCAAGCTGCGCCTGCGGGACAAGATTCAATCGCTGATGAAAGCCCGGTTTGCCCCGTTGCTGGGCCATATGGGCAGCCCGCGCCTGCCCTCCTTCAAGCGATAGGATCGTCTGTGCCGACAGAAACGACGTCTCTCCCCCCAAAGCGGCGCGGGGAGCCGCGCAGCCGGAAACTGCTGGCGGCGCTGGCGATCATTTTTGGCTTGATCGCCTATGCCTTCGCGGTGGTGATCCTGCGCGATGCCCTGCCGAATACCATGGCGGTGGACATGATCCTGTATCCGATTGCCGGGCTGGTCTGGGTCTGGCCGGCCGCGCGGCTGGCGCGCTGGGCCAACCGGGAATAGCGGCACTCCACCTCCCTTAGCGGGCGGGACCCAGCTTCACGCCCAGTGCGCGTTCCAGCTTGCGCAGGGCCATATTCTGCAACACCGAATCGATGCTGTTGGCCGGGCCGACGACGGAAACCTCCAGCCCGGTTTTGGCGTGAACCGCCGTCGCCTTGGCATAGGCGCCGATGCGGGTGATCTCGAAGATAACTTCTGGCGTACCGCGCATGGCCGTTCCGTCTGGGTGCTGACTCTGCGCTGAAGGTAGGCAATCCCGTCGCTGCGGACAAGGCATTGCCCTGGGGATTGCCCTGCGAATAACCCTGGGGATTACCCCGCAGCCGACCCCAACAAAACGCCAACAGTTTGTCGGCAATCCGCTGGTGTTTTCTTGGTCGTTCTGGTATCCCTTGGCCCATGGATTGCCAGCCCGGCCCGAATGCACCAGAGTAAAGGGGAGGGCTGATCGCTGCGCTGGCATCGGCAAAAACGAAGGGTCTAAGGGGGAAGACATGGCACCGGGTGAAGCCGCACGCAAGGATATGGCCCATGACGGGGGCAAGGCCGCGAAACGCGCCGCCTTTGACTGGACCGATCCACTGCTGATCGAAGAAGAACTGACCGAAGAAGAGCGGATGGTGCGCGACACCGCCCGCGCCTATTGCCAGGAAAAGCTGCTGCCCCGCGTGCAGGATGCCTTCCGCCACGAACATTTCCACCGGGAAATCATGCAGGAGATGGGCGCGCTCGGCCTGCTCGGCCCGACCATCGAAGGCTATGGCTGCCCCGGCGTCGGCTATGTCTCCTATGGCCTGATCGCGCGGGAGGTGGAGCGGGTCGATTCCGGCTATCGCTCGGCGATGAGCGTGCAGTCCAGCCTGGTCATGTATCCGATCTATGCCTATGGCACCGAAGCGCAGCGGCAGAAATACCTGCCGCGCCTGGCGACCGGGGAATGGGTCGGCTGTTTCGGCCTGACCGAGCCCGATCACGGGTCCGACCCGTCCTCCATGGTCACCCGCGCCCGCAGCGTGCCGGGCGGCTATTCGCTGTCGGGCGCCAAGATGTGGAGCAGCAATTCCCGCATCGCCGATGTATTCGTCGTGTGGGCCAGGGACGATGCCGGCGATATTCGCGGCTTCATTCTGGAAAAGGGCATGAAGGGCCTGTCGGCCCCGAAGATCGAGGGCAAATTCTCGCTCCGCGCCTCCATCACCGGCGAAATCGTGATGGATGAGGTGTTTGTGCCGGCAGACAATCTGCTACCCAATGTGAAGGGGCTGAAGGGCCCATTCGGCTGCCTGAACAATGCCCGCTTCGGCATTTCCTTCGGCGCGCTGGGGGCAGCGGAATTCTGCTGGCATACCGCCCGGCAATACACGCTGGACCGCAAGCAGTTCGGCCGTCCACTGGCGGCCAACCAGTTGATTCAGAAGAAACTGGCCGACATGCAGACGGAAATCACCCTGGGGCTGCATGCCTGCCTGCGCCTGGGCCGGTTGCAGGACCAGGGCCGCGCCGCGCCGGAGGCGATTTCGATGCTGAAGCGCAATTCCTGCGGCAAGGCGCTGGAGATCGCCCGTCAGGCACGCGACATGCTGGGCGGTAACGGCATTTCCGACGAATATCACGTCATCCGCCATGTGCTGAACCTGGAAGCGGTCAACACCTATGAAGGCACGCATGACATTCATGCGCTGATCCTGGGCCGCGCCCAGACCGGGTTGCAGGCGTTCTCCGCCGAATAATCCAGGCGCTGTGCCACGCAGAAAAGCCCGCCGGTCGGCAATCGACCGGCGGGCTTTTTTTACCCGATGCTGATGCGCCGATCAGTCGGCCGGGCACGTCAGGGCCGCGCGGACGCGGGCAATATCCTGATCGTTGAAATTTTTGCCCGCACAGCTTTGGTTATATTGATCAACCCGTTGATTATAAACGGCGATCGCGTTCTGTAGATCGGGATAGGTCTCGCGCTCCAGCCGTTCGGCATCGGCATCGCGATTGTCCAGCGCATCGCGGAAGGATTGCACGGCGGCGGGATCATCGACATTCACGCCCGGACGGCGGCTTTCCAGCGTCGCAGTCTGATCGGCAATCGATTTCTGCAACAGATCGAAGGCGCGCTGGCGGGCAGTCATTTCCGCGCGCTTGGTGGCGACCGATTGCTGAAGGCACAGGCATTGGCCGATCACCGCCGGGTCGGACACCATGGCCTGCGCCCCGGCACCCTTCGGCGCGACGATCGACAGGCCGGCCGCCGCCAAAATGCAAGCCGCCGCCATCTTATTGATAATTTTGGAATTTCCCATTTTGGGCCTGCCTTTTAAGCACCAGGAAGATTGAACGGCCACAGGGTTACGCGGGCCACGACTCCTGTCAATCTGCAACCCAAATTTGTCAGCACTAAGCCGAACGCGCCTCTGCCCTGCCCCGTCCGGCCCTATTCCCACATCGTGCGCCGGCCGCGCCGGCGCGGCAGTTCCATCATGCTCTTGCTGGTTTGCAGGGTGTGCGCCCGCTCGAACACGGCTTCGCGCGGGCGGCTGTAGAGATAGCCCTGACCAAAGCCGACCCCGCAGCGACGCACTTCCGCCGCCTCCGCCTCGGTTTCGATCATCTCGGCCACCGTTGTCATGGACAGCTGCACCGCCACACCCGAAATCGCCCGCACCAGGGCCTGCTGGCGCACATCGCCATGAATGCCGCGGATCAGGCTGCCGTCGATCTTGACCGCATCCACCTCGAACGCCTTGACGTAATGCAGGCCCGCCGCGCCCGAGCCGAAATCGTCGATATACACCTTGGCCCCAGTCTTGCGGATATCCGACATGATGCGGTTGGCATGGTCCAGCCGGTCGATCCGGGCCGATTCGGTGATTTCCACCACAACCCGGCGCGCATTCGGATTGTCGCGCAGCAGCATCAGCAACTGGGCGGCGAAGATATCGCTATCCAGCGACCGGCCCGACACGTTCAGCGCGATATCGAAGGCCAGCGGCTTTTCCGACAGCACGTTCAGAACCCGCCGGGCAACCGCGATATCCAGTTCCGAGATCATGCCGATCTGTTCGGCGAAGGTCACATCCTCAAACGGCGACGTGCCCGAGGATACGCGGGTCAGGGCTTCCTGATGGTGGATCTTGGCGTCCTGCATCGACACGATCGGCTGGTACACCAGATTGAACCCCTCGCGCCCGAACAGATCGCGCAGCATGTCGATCCGGGTCATGGTTTCCGACATCAGGGTGCGGATCGCATCGCCCAGATTCTTCAGGCCGGAGATATTGCCGGTTGCCGAAAAGCGATTGACCGCATAGGCCAGCGCCCGGGTCATATCCACCTGCGAGCGGCCGTCGCTGTCAATATCCAGCTGTTCGGCCAGCACCGACAGGGAAATGCCCTGGGCCTCGGGCTGGCTGCGGCGCAACACCTCGGTCAGCCCCTCGCGGATCGAATCGACGGAAATCGATGCGTCGTGCAGCACGCCAAACTGATTGTCGCGGTGAAAAAACGCGGCATCGCCGGTTTTGGACGCGCCGGCCAGCACCGCGCCCAGTTCGCGATACAGCTGCTGGCTGCCTTCCTTGCCAAGTTTGAGCGTCAGATCCTTCAGCCCCATGACCTTCAGGAAGGTCATGGACTGATGATCGTCGGCCTGCCCCTTGTGAGAGGAGACAACCGCCGCCGCCCGTTTGGAAAAGGCTTCCGGAGTCAACAGGCCGGTTGTCGAATCGACATCGGCTTCCTGGCCGGGCTTGGACGCTTCGCGCAGATCGTCGGCATCGCGCACATGGGCCAGGGTCAGATAGAACCGATCCTGCGATTCCGGCATCGGGAAACCGGCTGCCGTGACCACCAGCTGCGATTTGCCGCGCGACAGCCGGAACCGGCTGGTTTGCGGCCGCCGCCCCAGTTCCAGCGACACCAGCATCTGGCGCAGCGCGCTGCGATCCTCAGAACTGATGATTTCATAGATATTGAGGCCAGTAACTTGAGTAGCCGACCCGCCAAGCATGGAACTGGCAGACCCTGCGCAATAAGTAATTATGCCGCGCCGGTCAACCTCAAGCAAAACATCCGATCTGGAAAAGGCAAACGCAGCAAACTTAGCAAACTGCAATTTTTCAAGATCAGTTTGCCGATCTGACTGCAACTGCATTGTTTGGCCTCAAACCGACAGAAATACATCGCGGTCAGCAATGTTTTGTTATCATACTACATATTTATTGAAAAGCAGTTACCGGGGCAATGCTTTTTAATGCGCCATGATAAAAACAACAACCCGCCGGGCAGATTTTTGTCCGGCGGGTTGCGAAACCCTCATCGTTCGTGCGCAATGCGCACTAAAGCGCTGATCTCATTGCATAGTCGAACAAGCCGATCCAATACCGCTCCAGCTTGCGATAGCTGGCGCTGGCGGCATCCAGATCATCCTGCTTGATCACCTCGCGCAGCCCGGCCATCTGGCGGTCGAACATGGCATCGATCTTGTCGCACAGGTCCAGGCCCTTCTGCGACAGACGCACCCGGATCGAGCGGCGATCATGGGTTGACCGTTCCTGCACAAGATAGCCATTCTCAACCATCTTGCGAACATTATAAGAAACGTTCGACCCCAAGTAATAACCGCGATGGGTCAATTCCCCAACCGTCAGATCATCCCGGCCGATATTGAACAGAATGAGCGACTGGACGTTGTTGATATCCTCAACCCCCAACCGGTCCAGCTCGCTTTTAACAACCTCCAGGAACTGACGGTGCATGCGTTCCGTCAGGCGGATCGCCTCGAGGTATGCTTCTTTCACAGCTTTGTCCTTTCTTGGCGCGTAAGACGCTCTATGGCAAACCCCCGGCCTGCATATTTTCCGAAATTGCAGTCGGCTGCAAGTTTTCTTAGCGGAATGTTAACTCATCCGGCGCCGTTGGCCAAAGACTTGATAATGGCAGAGAAATCAAGGGTTGCGCCACCACCCTGGCAGTAATCGTCATACAATATGGTCGCTGCTGCACCGAGCGGCGTTTTCGCCCGCACGGCCTTGGCCGCGTCTTGCGATAATTTTAGATCTTTCAACATCATCTGGGCGGCGAACCCCGGTTTGTAATCGCGGTTGGCGGGCGATGTCGGCACCGGCCCCGGCACCGGGCAATAGCTGGTCATCGCCCAGCACTGACCAGAGGATTTGGAGCTGATGTCGAACAGGGTCTGCGGGTCAAGGCCCAGGCGCCGCCCCAGCTCGAACGCCTCCGACACGCCGATCATGGTGATGCCCAGGATCATGTTGTTGCAGATCTTGGCCGCCTGGCCGTTGCCCGGCCCGCCGGCATGCACAATGGTCTTGCCCATCGCCTCCAGGATCGGCCGGGCCTTGGCGAAGGCGGCATCGGCCCCGCCGACCATGAAGGTCAGCGTCCCCGCCTCTGCCCCCGCTGTGCCGCCGGATACCGGCGCATCGACAAAGGCGTGGCCCTGCTCTGCCACTGCGGCGGCCACAGCCCGCGCGCTATCGACATCGATGGTGGAGCAATCGATGAACAGGGCGCCGCGCGGGGCGGTTGCGGCAACGCCGCCCGCAGCCAGATACACGTCCCGCACATGGGCGCCGGCGGGCAGCATAGAGACGACAATCTCCGCCCCCTCAGCCACGGCCCCGGCACCTGGCGCTGCACTGGCCCCAGCCGCCACCAGCGCAGCAACCGCGTCTTGATTCAGGTCGAACACCCGCAGGCTGTGCCCGGCCTTGACCAGGTTCAGCGCCATGGGCTTGCCCATATTGCCCAATCCAATGAAACCGATCTTCGCCATGGAAATCCCCCTTCCTAGCAGCCGTGATGGCCTAGTCGAATGTCAGATCGCCCGTTGCGGGCGGCGCGAAATAGCGGTCGATCTCAGCCGGGCTGACATCCTCCAGCCGGGCGGGCGACCAGCGCGGCGACTGGTCCTTGTCGATCAGCAAGGCGCGGATGCCCTCATAGAAATCGCCGGCCTGCATGCAGCGCTGGGTCATCCGGTATTCCCGCACCAGCACCGGGCCGATCTCCAGCCCCGCCCCGTCCTGAATCTGCCGGAAGGTCAGCTTCAGGCTGGTCGGCGATTTGTGGGACAGGATTTCCAGCTGCGTGCGCGCCCAGTCCCCGCCATCGGCCTCCAGCGCGTGGAGGATCGCTTCCACACTGTCCCCGGCGAACAGCCGGTCGATCATCGCCTGCTGGTGCGCCAGCGGCGCCGGGCCGGGGGCAACCGCAAAGCGGGCGATCACCGCATCGGCCGCGGCGCGATCCGCTGGCCCCTCCGCCACCAGCGCGGCCCGCAGATCGGCCAGGGCGGCATCGGGCACCACATGGGTGGCATAGCCGATATAGGCCGCATCGGCCGCCTTCAGCCGCGCCCCGGTCAGGGCCAGATACATGCCCGTCCGCCCCGGACAGCGGGTCAGGAACCAGGTGCCGCCGACATCGGGAAACAGCCCGATCCCGGTTTCCGGCATGGCGAAGGTCAGGCTTTCGGTCACCACCCGGTGGCTGCCATGGACCGACAGGCCGACGCCGCCGCCCATAGAAATGCCGCGCACCAGGGCGATGAAG
>CAYRWZ010000049.1:0-7425 GCA_964428065.1 uncultured Comamonadaceae bacterium
TGTTCGCCGTGGCGCGCACCGTCGGCTGGATCTCCCAGTGGAAGGAGATGATCGAAGATCCGGGCCAGAAAATCGGTCGCCCGCGCCAGCTGTACACCGGCCACACCGCGCGGCCCTTCGTGCCGCTGGCCAAGCGCGGCTGACCGCCGGTAAACGCGCAGGTCACGGATGGCCAGCCCGCGGCGCCCCATCGACGGATCGACCCCCGGTACGGACAGCCCGTCCGGGGGCGGCCATCGCTGGATCGTGCCGCTGCGCACCCATCCGCTGCCCGCCGCCGTCAACGATAATCGCCGCCCCCTGGGCCGGGTTGTAATCGGCCTGGGGGTGCTGGCAACGGCACTTATCGCCCTGTGCTGGGCGATCCTGTCCGGGGCGATGCTGTCTTAAGTTTTTGACGATCTGGCCTGGATGTCGCCCGCACGTCAGCGGCGCGACCCGGCAATGATATCCAGCACCACGGATGCCGCTCGGTCGCTTGGGCTTTCGCCGCCATGGCCCAGCGCGGCGCGGACTGCGGCATAGCCCTGGCGGATTGCCGTCCTCCGGGTGGGATTGGTGATCATCCCCAGCAGGTCGGAGGCAAGACCAAGCGGCTCGCACGCATCTTGCAACCGCTCCGGCACGATTTCCGTTCCAGCGATCAGATTGACCAGCGAGACATAGGGCACTTTCAGCAACCGCCTGCCCAGCGCCGCCGTCAGCGGGTTCAGGCGATAGGCGATCACGCAGGGCAGATCGGCCAGCGCCAGTTCCAGCGCAACCGTACCCGATGCGGCCAGGGCGACATTGGCAGCGGCAAAGGCATCGTATTTCCAGCCATCGTCCAGCAACACAATCGGCGCGCCGGGCCAGGGCCGCGCGGCCACCTGGGCGCGCACCCATTCGGCCAGATGGGGCACGGTTGGGATGACCACCCGCAGATCGGGCAGGCTGCGCACCAGATTGGCGGCGGTCTGGCGGAAAATCTCCAGATGGCGGGTCACTTCCCCCACCCGGCTGCCGGGCAACAGCAGCAAGACCGGCGTATCGGCCGCGATATCGAACCGGGCGCGGAACCCGGCACCATCGCCCCGGTCGGCCCCGCTTTCGATCACCGGATGGCCGGTATAGGTGCAGGGCAGGCCATACCGGGCAAAGAAATCCGGCTCGAACGGCAGCAGCGCCATCAGATGGTCGATGGAGCGCGCCACGCCCTTGGCCCGCCCCTGCCGCCAGGCCCAGACCTGCGGGGCGACGTAGTGAATCCGGGGAATCCCCGCCTGCGGCCCCAGCCGTCGGGCAACGCGCAGGGTGAAGGCCGGGGCGTCGATGGTGATCAGCGCGGCGGGCCGGGCCTCGCGCACTGCCTGGGCGGTTTCCCGGATGCGGCGCAGCAGGCGCGGCAGATGGGGCAGCACCTCCGCCACTCCCATCAGCGATAATTCTTCCATCGGGAACAGGCTGGTCAGGCCCTCTGCCTGCATCCGCGGGCCGCCGACGCCCAGCAGCTCGATATCCTCACCCCAGCGGCGTTTCAGGGCGGCAATCAGGCGCGCGCCCAGAATATCGCCCGACACTTCACCCGCAATCAGGAACAAGCGCTGGGTCATGATTGCGGGTCCGCATCCGCATCGGATGCAGGATCGACCCCAACCAGAAACAACCCGGCCTCATCGGCCAGGGCGATGGTGGCCGCCCGGTCGATCAGCAGGGCGCGCGCGGCATCGACCGCCAGCCCGGCCAGCCCGGCGGCAATGGCGCGCCGCACCGTCTCCGGCCCGATGGCGGGCAGATCCAGCCGGTCGTCCTGGCCCTGCTTGGCCAGCTTGACCAGCACCGGCGCGCGGCCGGGGCGGCGCAGGCCGCCCGCCCGCTCGATCATCGCATCGGTGCCCTCGATCGCCTCGACCGCCAGCACCATACCCTGCTGTACCACAACGGCCTGCCCGATATCGGCGGGGGACAGCATCCGCAGCACCGCAATGCCCCGGCGGATATCCTGCCACGCCTCATCGCTCGGCCCATGGCGGCCAAGGGGGCCGATGCCGGGATGGGCGCCGGGATGGGCTATACCCTGCCCCGTCAATCGTTCCGGATCGACCGTCAGCGCCTCCGGCACCGACAGAACGCGGAACCCTTCGGCTTCCAGTTCCTCCCGAATGGCACGCAGCAGCCCGTCATCGCCGGCCAGGGCGCGCCAGCCGATGCGGGCGATCATCGCCGCGCCGCGCGCATCGGGGGATAGCGAGAAAATGGACGGCCGTTCCACCTTGCCCGCCAGGACGATTTCGCCCACCCCGGCGGTGTGCAGCGCCTCCAGCATGGCCCCGGCATGGCCCAGGCGAAACCAGCCATGGGGCACGCCGTCGGCCACGGTTTCAGGATCGGTCTGGCCGTCGATGGCAATGACGAAAACCGGGCGCCGCGCCTGGGCCTGGGCGGCCAGGATCATGCGCGGCAAATCCCCCGCCCCGGCGATCAGGCCCAAAGCAGTGCGGGCCATTGGCGGTTAGGCCTTGGGCTGGCAGATGGACCGGGAGCTATCGGCCTTGACGAAGCCGACAATATCCATCACCGGCGCTTCGTCCTTGAACAGCGAAGACACGTCTGACAGCCGCTCGGCCAGGGTGCCCTCGGCGGCGAACAGCAACCGATAGGCATTGCGCAGGGTGTGCACCTGTTCGCGGCTGAAGCCGCGCCGCATCAACCCCACGATGTTCAGGCCGGACAGGCGCGCCCGTTCCCCCATCACCAGGCCATAGGGGATGACGTCGTTTTCCACCCCCGACAGGCCGCCGATCATGGCATAGCGCCCGATGCGGACGAACTGGTGGACCGCAGCGGCACCGCCGAAATTGGCGTAATCGCCCACCTCGACATGCCCGCCCAGCAGCACGTTATTGGCCATCACCACATTGTTGCCGACCCGGCAATCATGGGCGATATGCACGCCGACCATCAGCAGACAATTATCGCCGACGCGGGTTTCCATCGTGCCGACGGCGGTGCCGGGGTGCAGCGTCACATGTTCACGCAGGATGCAGTTGCGCCCGACGATCAGGCGCGACGGTTCGCCCTGATATTTCAGGTGCTGGGGCGGCATGCCCAGGGCGGCGAAGGGGAAAATCCGGGTGCCGGCGCCGATTTCGGTATGGCCGCCGATCACCACGTGGCTCATCACCTCAACCCCGTCGCCCAGGGTGACATTGGGGCCGATATGGCAGAAGGGCCCGATGGTGACCCCCTCGCCCAGCACCGCGCCAGGCTCGACGATGGCCGAAGGATGCACGCTCATTATTTTTCGTCCAGAATCATGGCAGAGAACACGGCTTCGGCGCACAGCACACCATCCACCTTGGCCTCGCCCTTGAACTTCCACACCGGGCCGCGATTGCGTTCCTTGGCGACATGGATATGAAGCTGATCGCCGGGGGTAACGGGTTTGCGGAACCGCGCCTCGTCCACCGACATGAAATAGACCAGCTTGCCTTCAAATTCCTTGCCCAGGGTTTCCACCACCAGCACGGCAGCCGTCTGGGCCATGGCTTCGATGATCAGCACCCCCGGCATCACCGGCCGCGACGGGAAATGCCCGGCAAAGAACTGCTCGTTGATCGATACATTCTTGATGCCGATGCAGCTGACATTCGGGCGGACATCGACAACCCGGTCGATCATCAGCAGGGGATAGCGGTGCGGGATCATCTGCATGATCCGGCCGATATCGATCGTGCTGCCAACCTCGCCCATGCCAACCTCGCCTGTGCCCACCCTGCCCGTGCTTACCGACCCCGCAGTTTCCGGCTGACTCATCGCCTAATCACCTTTCTTGCTTTTCTTGACCAAATTCGCCAGGGCAATCGATTGCCGATGCCACTGCCGCACCGGGACCGCCGGGGTCCCGCCGACATCCAGACCGGGCGGAACATCGCTGATCGCCGCTGATTGGCCCGCCAGGCGCGCGCCGGTACCAATGCGCACATGGTCAGCGACAGCGGCCTGTCCGGCAATGACGACCCGATCCTCCAGCACCGCGCTGCCGGCCAGCCCCGACTGGGCAACCAGGATGCACCCGCGCCCGACCGATGCGTTGTGGCCGATATGGACCAGATTATCCACCACCGTCCCCGCCCCGATCACCGTATCGCCTAGCATACCGCGATCGACCGTGCAATTTGCCCCAAGCTGCACCCCATCGCCAATCACCACGCGGCCCAGATGCGGGACGGGCAGCATCGGCGCCTCGCCCCGTGCCGGATCGCCCGCCGTGAAGCCGAAACCGCGCCCGCCGATGCGGCAGCCAGGGCCGATCCGCGCAGCAGCCCCGATCACCGCATACGCAATGCTTGCCGTCGGGCCGATCAGGCTGCGGGGGCCGATCTGCACCCCCGGGCCAATCACGGCCCCGGCCTGCACCACGCACCCCGCCCCAAGCACAGCGCCCGCACCGATCACCACATGGGCATCGATCCGGCAGCCGCCGTCGATCCTGGCGCTGGGGTCGATCACCGCGCTGGGGTGGATCGTCGTCGCCTCGCCAGACGGCAGTGGCGGCGGCAGGGCCTGGTCGGGGTGGAACAGCAGGGCCGCCCGCGCCATCGCCTGGAGGGGATTGGCAACGATCAGCGCAACCGTCCCCGGCGGCACCCGCGCCGCCAGCGCCTCGGTCACCAAAACCGCCCCGGCGCGCGTTGCCGGCAGATCGGCGGCCCGCTTGCCCTCGGCACAGAAGCCAAGCTCCGCCGGCCCGGCAACCTCAAGCGAGGCCAGGCCGTGGATCATCCGCGTGCCCCAGTCTTCCGGAAGCGATTGGCCCCCTGAAACGGGTTGGGCCCCGACAGCCGCAGCAATCGCTGCCAGGCTGTGGGGCCCGGTGGAGCCATAGAATCGTGGATCGGCCATCCCAGCCTGTCCCGCCCTGCCCTGTTGCGGGCCTTAGTTGGTCTTCAGCGCGGGCAGCTTCAGGGTGGCGCGCGGCACCTTCTGGTTGACGCGGTTCAGCACTTCGGCGGTCAGGTCCAGATCGTTATGCTTCAGCAGAACCGCCTGCTGCGGCAGGATCAGGTTCAAGTTCCGCTCGGTCGCCACCTGCTGCAGGATTTCCATCACGGCCGCTTCGACCGGGCGGATGCTGTCGCGCTCGCCCTCAGCCAGCTGGCGGCGGCGGGCATTGACCTGGCGCTGCAATTCGATCGCCTGGTTTTCCAGCGTGCGGCGGCGTTCGGCGAACGCCTCGGCCGACAGGGTGGCGCGCTGCTGCGCCAGCGCCTGTTCCTGCTTGCGCAGATCGTCTTCGCGCTTGCTCAGATCGGCTTCGAAAGTGGTGCGCTGCTTTTCGAACTGGTCGCGCAGCGACTTCATCGCCACTGACTCGCGCATGATGTACTGGATATCGACCACGCCGATGGTGGCTTCCGGCAGCTTGGTGCCCGGCGGCAGACCGCGCGGCAAAGCCGGGGCCTGAGCAGCAGGGGCGGCAGCGGGGGCAGCAGAAGGGGCCTGGGGCGCCGGGGCCTGAGGTGCCGGAGCCTGGGGCGCCGGGGCAGCCGGGCGCGGCTGTTGTGGGGCGGGCTGTTGGGGCACCGGCTGCTGCGGCAGGGGCGGCTGCTGGGCCATGAGCGGCAGGGCAGTGCCGACGGAAATCAGCGCAACCGCAGCGACAGCGATCAATCGACGAAGCATGGTCTTGACTCTTTCAGTGTTTAGAACCGTGTGCCGAACCCGAAGCGGAACAGCTCTTCACGGTCGTAATCTTCCTTCAGGAAGGGAATGCCGAAATCAATACGGATCGGCCCGAAGGGCGACGCCCAGGACACCCCGACACCTGCCGACATGCGCAGCGAATTTTCGTCACGCACTTCCGGGCCAGTGGCATCAACATCCCACGACGAACCAAAATCCGTAAAAATACGGCCTTTCAGTGGCAAATCGCGCGAGAAATTGATCGGGAACTGCACTTCAACCGTCCCCGCATAGTATTTGTTGCCGCCCAACGCATCCTTGGTCTGCACGTCGGCCGGGCCAGCGCCGCCGATCCGGAACCCGCGCAGGTTGTCGCCGCCCAGGAAATAGCGGTCGGTGATGCGGATATCCTCGCTAAAGCCCAGGATAAGGCCGGCTTCCCCGCGCAACGACAGGATCCAGTCGTCGGCGATCGGCATGTAGAACGCCGATTTCAGAGTGCTGCGCAGATACTTCGCATCGCCGCCCAGCCCTGCCAGATCGTTCGACAGGGTGACCAACAGGCCGTCCGTCGGGTCCAACCGGCTGTCCAGATAATTCAGCTGAAATTCGTTGGAGATGAAGGACGACAGGTATTCGCCTTCCTGATCGCGGATGTAGCGCGAGGCTTCCGATTCGACATCGGTCACTTCATCGCGGCGCAGGGTATAGCCGACCTTCTGGCTCAACACTTCGCTCAACTGGAAGCGCAGCGCGGCATCGCCGCCGCTGGTGGTCTTTTTATAAGAGCTGAAGCGTCGCAAATCGCGGGTGATGTGATAGGCGTTCAGATACAGGCCCAGTTCGCGGTCCAGGAAGTAAGGCTCGACAAACCCCAGATCGAACTGCTGCCGGCGCGACGAGACAATCGTCGTCAGCTTCAAATCCTGCGCCTTGCCCAGCAGGTTGCGCTCGCGGATGGTGATTTCGCCCAAGGGGCCGTCGGAGGTGGAGAACCCGCCGCCAATCAGCAATTCCCCGGTCGATTGCTCTTCCACCTTTGCGGTCAGGATCAGCTGATCCGGTGCACTGCCCGGCGATTGCGAGACTTCGACCGACTTAAAGAAGTTAAGATCCTTGATCCGCCGTTCAGAGCGGCGGATTTTGTCCGCGTTATAGGCATCGCCTTCCACCAGGCGGAATTCGCGGCGCACCACCTTGTCCAGCGTGCGGACATTGCCGACGATATCGATGCGTTCGATGAAGGTGCGCGGCCCTTCACGGATATCGAAGACGACATCGATGATGCGCTGTTCGGCATCGCGCTTCACATCCGGGCGGATTTCGACAAAGGCATAACCCAGGTTGCCGACCACATCGGTCAAGCGGCGGATCGCATCTTCGATCCGGTCCTGGTCATACCATTCGCCTTCGCGGATTTTCAGGGTCGGGATCAGCCCGGTCGGGTCGATTTCCTTGATCTGGGAGGTAATCTGCACCTTGCCGAACTTGTAGCGCTCCCCCTCCTCCAGGGTGAAGGTCAGATAGAAGCTCTTGCGGTCCGGCGCCAGCTCGGCGACCGAGGACAAAACGCGGAAATCGGCATAGCCGTTACGCAGATAATGGCGGCGCAGCACTTCGCGGTCGGCCGCCACCCGGTCCGGGTCATAGCTGTCGGAGGAGGAGAGGAATTTCCACCAGGCCGATTCGCTGGTCAGCACCTCGTCGCGCAGACGACTATCAGAAAACTGCTTGTTGCCGATGAAGGTGATGCGCGAAATG
>CAYRWZ010000049.1:7441-18726 GCA_964428065.1 uncultured Comamonadaceae bacterium
GATCTCGAACACCAGATCGACGCGGTTTTGCTCCAGCTGAATGACCTTGGGTTCGATGGTGGCGGCGAACCGCCCGCCGCGCCGATAGACATCCAGCAGGCGTTTGACATCCTGCTGCACCTTGGCGCGGGTGAACACGGTGCGGGGGCGCAGCTGCACCTCCGGCGTCAGTTCCTTGTCCTCGAACTTCTTGTTGCCCTCGAACGCCACGCGGTTGACGATCGGGTTTTCCACCACGCGCACCAGCAGCGTGGTCCCTTCGATCCCCACCACCACATCGGCGAACAGGCCGGTGGCAAACAGGCTTTTCAGCGAACGGTCGATCCCGTCGGGCGTGATCGCATCGCCGACTTTCAGGGTCAGGTAGGAGCGGACGGTATCCGGCTCGATCCGCTGGGTGCCTTCGATGCGGATGGCCTGCAACGGCGGGCCGCCAACCGGCGCGGCGGGGCGTGCGCCCGGCTGCGGGCTGTTGGTGGGGGCACCGGATGGCGGCATCGGCTGCGCCTGCCCAACGGGCATGGCAACGATAAACGCAAGAGCGAATGCCGGGACAAATGCCAGAACGGGCCGCGCCAGTCTGCTAACCATCGAAGACATTAACCCTATCCCAGCTCCCGTTGCGTCAGCCGAACAGCGACGACACCCAATGCACAGCCCGCAACTGTACCAGATCGTTCCAGGTTGCAAAGACCATCAAGGCCAAAATCGCCGTCAGGCCGACTGCAGCCCCATATTCTTGTATCTTCCGCCCCAGCGGACGGCCATATATGGCCTCAGCCGCATAGAAAAGTAAATGACCACCGTCAAGCACCGGCAGTGGCATCAGATTGATCAGGCCCAGATTGATCGATAACAGCGCGGCGAACCAGATAACATAGACAATGCCTTCGCGCGTGACTTCGCCCGACATTTGGGCGATGCGGATCACGCCGCCCAGTTCCTTGGTGTCGCGCTGGCCGGAGATCATCTGCCCGATGGCATGCACCGTGCCGACGGTGATCGACCAGGTTTCGCGCGCCGCCTCGGTAACCGCCGTCACCGGGCCATGCTGCACCACCTTGCCCTGGATGGAGCGGACGCCCAGCTGGCCGATCCGCTGTTCGCCGCCCAGCCGGTCGGTCACCACCTGTTCCGCCAGGGTTGCGGTCAGGGTGACGGTTTCATCCCCGCGCCGCACGTCGATGGCGACTGTCTGGCCGGGGCGCGCCTGAATCAGCCGCTGCATTTCCTCGAACCGGGCCACGGCCACGCCGTCGATTGCCAGCACCTCGTCGCCCTTCTGCAATCCGGCGGCGGCGGCGGGGGAATTGGCGGTGATATCGTTGATCTGCGGGGCGGTGGTCGGCTGACCGACCGTCATGTACAGCCCGGCGAGCAGCAGAATGGCGAACAGGAAATTCGCCAGCGGACCGGCGGCAACGATGGAGGCGCGCTGGCCCAGCCGCTTGTGATGGAAGGAGACGGCCTTCTCTTCCTCGGTCATCGGGCGGTCATCGGGGCGGCTGCTAGAGGCATCGCTGTCGCCGAACATCTTGACATAACCGCCCAGCGGCAGGGCAGAAATGCGCCAGCGTGTGCCATGCCGGTCGTTCCAGCCGAACAGTTCCGGCCCGAAGCCGATGGAAAAGGTTTCCACCCGAACGCCGTTCCAGCGCGCCAGCAGGTAATGGCCCAGTTCATGGACAAAGACCAGCACGGTCAAAATGCCCAGAAACGGCAGGATATAATCCAGAATCACGCCCATTTTCCCAGCCCTTTCATGCCGCAGGCCGCTTCAGCATCCCGGCCGCCAGCCGCCGCGCCTCGGCATCGACCGCGATCACCGCGTCGAGATCCGTTGTCCCGGCCGGACTGCCGGCCATCATCGCCGCCGCTTCTGGATGCGCCAGAACCGCATCGACCACCGCTGTAATATCGAGGAAGCCGATCCGCCGTTCAAGGAAGGCGGCAACAGCAATTTCATTGGCGGCGTTCAGGATGGTGGCGGCGGCATCGCCCGCGCGCAAGGCGGCACGGGCCAGGCCCAGCGCCGGGAACCGCTCCGGGTCCGGCGCTTCAAAGGTCAATTGCCGCAGGGCGGCGAAATCCAGCCGCGTCACCGGCGCCGCCATCCGCTCCGGCCAGGCCAGCGCATAGGCAATCGGCGTGCGCATATCGGGGCTGCCCAGCTGCGCCAGGACCGAACCATCGGCATAGCCGACCATGCTGTGAATCACCGATTGCGGATGGACCAGAATTTCAATCTGCGGCTCCGGCAGGGCGAACAGGTGCCAGGCTTCGATCAGCTCCAGCCCCTTGTTCATCATGGTCGCCGAATCGACCGAGATTTTGGCGCCCATCGACCAGTTCGGGTGGGCCACCGCCTGTTCCGGGGTCACGGCGGCCATCGCCGCGCGGTCCCAGTTGCGGAACGGCCCGCCCGACGCGGTCAGGATGATCCGTTCGATCTGATCGCGCTGGGCGGCATCGAACACCTGGAAAATCGCGTTATGTTCGGAATCGACCGGCAACAGGGTTGCGCCGTGCCGGGCGGCTTCGGCCATCACCTGACGCCCGGCGCAAACCAGGACTTCCTTGTTGGCCAGGGCGATTGTCGCCCCGCGCCGGATCGCCGCCAGGGTCGGGGCAAGGCCGGCCGCGCCGACAATCGCCGCCATCACCAGATCGGCCGGGCGCTGCGCCGCTTCGATCAGCGCCTCCGGCCCGGCGGCGGTTGCAATGTTTTGGCCACCCGCCGCATCCAGCCGCGCCCGCAGATCAGGCAGCAAGGCCGGATCGGCAATCACCGCCAGATCGGGCCGCAGGGCAATCGCCTGTTCCGCCAGCAGGGCCACATTGCGCGCAGCGGTCAGGGCGACGACGCGGAACCGATCCGGGTTGCGGCGGATCAGATCGACCGTGCTGCACCCGACCGAGCCGGTCGCCCCCAGAATGGTGACGGTTTTCATGCCCATGGCCGCCCTACCATGTGAACAGGCCAAGCCAGATCAGCGCGGCGACCAGCGGCGCAGTGGTCAGCAGCCCGTCCACCCGGTCCAGAATTCCGCCATGGCCGGGGATCAGCCCGCCGGAATCCTTGACCCCGAAATGCCGTTTGAAGCCGCTTTCGGCCAGATCGCCCGCCTGCGCCGCAACGGCCAGCGCAGCGCTGAGCAGGCCCAGCAGCAACGGCTGGCCAGTGCCGAACACGGCAACGATCACCCCGACGCCGAAGGCCGCCAGCATGCCGCCCAGCAGCCCGGCCCAAGTCTTGTTCGGGCTGATGCGCGGGGCCAGCTTCGGCCCGCCGATGATCCGCCCGACGAAATAGGCGCCGGTATCGGTCGCCCACACCACCAGCATCAGCCACAGGACGATCATTCGTCCATCGGCGGAATTGCCACGCAGCCACACCAGGGTCATGCAGGGCAAGGCGACGACGAACACGCCCAGCGCAATCCAGCGGCCCGATGCCAGGCCCCGCCCCCGGCCCAGATAGCCGATGCCCAGCGCCACCGCCGCCAGCAGCAGCGCCAGCAGCGGGAAGGATAGCGCACTCATGCCCAGCAGGGTCAACCCGGTGGCCGCAGCACAGAAGGCCAGCACCACTGTCCGCGGGGCCGCCGGGGCGGCAACATGCGCCCATTCGCGCGCCATCAGAAAGGCGGCCAGGCACACCATCGCCTCAAACCACGGGGTGCCGTAATAGATCGCCAGCACCGCCACCGGCGTCATCACCATGGCCGACAGCACCCGCAGGCGGAAGGCCCGGCCCCAGCGCGGTGACGCAGCGGGGGGGGGCACTTGGGTCTGTTCTGGATCGTGACCGGTTGCCGACACGTCGCCTGATCCGCGTCTAACCGGCCGCAACGGCGCCGAAGCGGCGGTCGCGGCGTTGATATTCACTGACTGCCGCCGCCAGTTCCGCGGCCCCGAAATCGGGCCACAGGGTCTCGACGAACAGCAGCTCGGCATAGGCGGCCTGCCACATCAGGAAATTGGACAGGCGCAATTCCCCGCTGGTGCGGATGATCAGATCCGGGTCGGGAATATCGGCCGTGTAGAGCCGGGCCTGAACCGCATCGACATCGATCGCCTCGGGATCCAGCCGTCCGGCCGCCACCTCCCGCGCCAGCGCCCGGGCGGCGTGGGCGATTTCTTCCCGCGCGCCATAGCTGAGGGCGATCACCAGTACCAGCCGGTCATTGGCGGCGGTCAGGGTTTCCGCCTGGTCG
This sequence comes from uncultured Comamonadaceae bacterium, assembly GCA_964428065.1. Classification (GTDB taxonomy): domain Bacteria; phylum Pseudomonadota; class Alphaproteobacteria; order Elsterales; family Elsteraceae; genus CAYRWZ01. The sequence goes on from CAYRWZ010000049.1 coordinate 11,659, forward strand.
ATCAGCGCCCGGATATCCGGGGCCAGCCGCGCCCGTTCGCCGATCACCCGCAGCCGCACCCCCTGCTGATGCAGGCTGGCGATTTCGCGCCGCAGATAGTGGCGCAGCAGGCCCATCAGCTCGTCCACTTCCTCGGCCGGGCGGCGCCAGTTTTCGGTCGAAAAGCTGTACAGGGTCAGATAGCGGATGCCCAGGGTGCCCGCCGCCTCGATCGTGGCACGCACCGCCTCTGCCCCCCGCTTGTGGCCGAAGGTGCGCGGCAGCCCGCGCGCCTTGGCCCAGCGTCCGTTCCCATCCATGATGATGGCGACATGCCGGGGCGGGGCGACCGTTGAGCCAGACGCTGTTGAGCCGGACTCCATGGAAACCGGCGCCGTGGAGCCAGACTCCATGGAACCCGGCGCCGTCATCGTCGCAGTGTTGGTTGCAGGATCGGTTGCGGGATCTGGCACGGATATCGATCTCAGCAGCGGGGGCAAAGCATGGGCAAGGGCGGACGATCAGACGGCGACAGGCCAATCAAAACAGGCCAATCAAACCTGCATGATTTCTTTTTCCTTGGCCGCCAGGGTGGTATCCACCTGCTTGATATGGCTGTCGGTCAGGGACTGGATTTCATCGGCCCAGCGCTTGTGCTCGTCCTGCGAAATCTCGCTGTCTTTTTCCATCTTCTTCAGCATATCCATGCCGTCGCGGCGCACATTACGCACCGAAACGCGGGCCTGTTCGGCATATTTGCCGGCCACCTTGACCAGTTCCTGGCGCCGTTCCTGGTTCAGTTCGGGCAGCGGAACGCGGATCGTGGTGCCGTCGGCCGACGGGTTCAGGCCCAGGCCGGCGTCGCGGATCCCCTTTTCCACCGCCTTGACCATACCCTTATCCCAAACCGTGACGGTAATGAGGCGGGGTTCGGGCACGTTGACCGTGCCGACCTGATTGAGCGGCATCATCGAGCCATAAGCATCGACCATCACCGGTTCCAGCAGATTGGGCGAAGCCCGGCCGGTGCGCAGACCGCCCAGTTCCTTGCGCAGGGTTTCGATCGCACCGCCCATGCGGCGCTTGATATCCGAAAGGTCAGGTGTCGCCATAATCGCCCTCTAGTCTAAACGCCAACCGGCTTTTACCGATTTGAGCGCCGATTCATATCCCGATACGAAACGGCGCCCCCGGTGATCCGTGCCGGAACGAACCGCGCAACGAAACCACAGGCAGCGCCGATTTGTATAGCCGGGTTTTGCAGCGATGCCAGCACCGCCGCAATCCCCGGACGCAGATACCAACAGGCCGAAACTGCGGCCTGTTACCGCAAACCGGCCTGCGCAGCCACTTCGGCCGCGAAGTCCGACTGTTCCTTTTCGATGCCTTCGCCCAGGGCGTAGCGCACGAAGCCGGTCAGCGCAACCGGGGCACCGATGTCCTTCGCGGCCTTCGCCACCACATCCTTCACGCGGGTTTCGCCATCGATGACGAACACCTGCTCCAGCAGCACCACTTCCTCGTAGTACTTGCGGATCCGGCCTTCGACCATCTTTTCGATGATGGCTTCCGGCTTGCCCGAGGCGCGCGACTGCTCGACCAAAACCGCCCGTTCCCGCTCCAGCGCCGACGGATCGACCGACGCGATATCCAGCGCCGACGGGTTGGCCGCCGCCACATGCATGGCGATCTGCTTGCCCAGCGCCTGCAGCTTGGCGGCATCGCCGGTCGATTCCAGGGCCACCAGCACGCCGATCTTGCCAAGGCCGGGGGCCTGGGCCGAGTGGACATAGCTGGTCACCACGCCAGCGGACACCGACAGGGCGGCGGCGCGGCGCAGGTTCATGTTTTCGCCGATGGTGGCGATCAGGTTGGTCAGTTCTTCACCAACAGTGCGGCCGGTGCCGGGGAAGGCAACGCCCTTCAGCGCCTCAACATCACCCTTGGCACCCAGCGCCAGGGTGGCAGCCTTGCTGACATAATCCTGGAAATGTTCGTTGCGGGCCACGAAGTCGGTTTCGGAATTGACTTCGACCAGCGCGCCCTTGGGGCCTTCGGCGGCAACGCCGACCAGACCTTCGGCGGCAACACGGCCGGCCTTCTTGGCGGCAGCGGCCAGGCCCTTCTTGCGCAGCAATCGACCGCGCCTTCCAGATCGCCATTGGTTTCGCCCAGCGCCTTCTTGCAATCCATCATGCCAGCGCCAGTCATTTCACGCAGCTGTTTCACCAGTCCGGCGGTGATCTCGGCCATGGTCATCGTTCTCCATTACACTTTGAAGACAGGGATTTAGACGTACGTAAAAGGCGGCGCTTGGGAGCGCCGCCTTGCCGTGAACCTATCGATCCGCCTTAGCTGGCGGCGGCTTCTTCAGCCGGAACGGTCTCAACCACGGTTTCGGCTGCGCCGATGTCGGCGCCGCTCTTCACCGCTTCCTGCTGCAGGCCTACTACCGCCACCGTTACCTGGAGATCGGCGGGCTTACCCGGAGATCTTCGCGCCGGAGATGATGTGCCCGGATCGCCTCGTCATTGCCCGGAATCGGGAACTGCACGCCATCCGGGCTGGAATTGCTGTCCAGCACGGCGATGACCGGAATGCCCAGACGGTTGGCTTCCTGCACCGCAATCGATTCTTTGTTGGTATCGATGATGAACAGCGCATTGGGCAGGCCGCCCATTTCCTTGATCCCGCCCAGGGCGCGTTCCAGCTTTTCCCGCTCGCGGGTCAGTTCAAGCTGTTCGCGCTTGGTATAGGCGTTGATTTCGCCGGTGCTCAGCTTCTCTTCCAGCTCGCGCAGCCGCTTGATCGACAGCGAGATGGTCTTGAAATTGGTCAGCATCCCGCCAAGCCAGCGGTGATTGACATAATACTGGCCGCAGCGCTTGGCCGCTTCCGCCACCTTATCCTGCGCCTGGCGCTTGGTGCCGACGAACAGCACACGGCCACCATTGGCGACAACGCCACGCACCGCTTCCATCGCGCGCTGGAGCATCGGAACGGTCTGTTCCAGGTCCAGGATATGCACGCCGTTGCGGACGCCGAAAATGTACGGGGCCATTTTCGGGTTCCAGCGGCGGGTGTTGTGGCCGAAATGCACGCCGGCTTCCAGAAGCTGGCGCATGGTGAAGCTGGGAACGCTCATGATCTCAATCCTTTTCCGGTTGGCCTCCGCAGGTGATTGGCCGAGGGAAGAACAGCTTCCGCCAGCACCGGATGGACATGACGGCGCGTCATGCCCGCACCTGCGTGTGGGTTAGTGCGTGGGGCTATAATCGCACCGCCCGGCAAATTCAAGCCTTTCCTTTCCAAATCCGCCCGGCAGTCGTGAAACCGGCGGGGCGGAACCGGCGGGGCGGAACAGGATGCGTTTCGCGCAGTAATTTATTAAAATTTTCTTTACAAACCAATCCTTGCTTGGCGAGATACCAGCAAAGACCAAAAAGGCGGAGGGGGCATATGCTGGACAATCTGGCACTAAGCTGGGGGCAAGGCGGCGTGATTGCGGCCTATGGATTTGCATTGCTGACGCTGACCAGTCTGCTGATCCCCGCCCGCGCCCGTATCCGCCTGACGATCATCGCCCTGCTGGCGCTGGTGGCGACCCTTGGGCTCTGGCTGCAGGACTGGGGCCTTACCGTCACCGCCCTTGCCACGCTTGCGCCGCAGGGGGTGCGTCTGTGGCAACTGGCGCGGCTGAAAGCCAGCGCCATCGGCAATGCCGATGGCGGCGACGGCGATGTCTCGCTCGACTGGCTGGTGCCGATGATGACCCCGGTTTCCCATCCGGCGGGGACCACGTTGTTCCGGGCGGGCGATGCTTCCGACGGGATGTATCTGGTGCAGTCGGGCGCGCTGCGGCTGACCGAGTTCGGCGCGCGGCTGGGCGAAGGGCAGATGCTGGGCGAAATCGGCATTTTCTCCCCCTCCGGCAAGCGGACGGCGACCGCCCTGTGCGAAACCGATACCACGCTGCTGTTCATTTCCTCCGAACGGGTGTTCGAGCTGTTCGCCCAGCAGCCGGAATTCGGCTTCAACATGATGCAACTGATCATCCGGCGCATGAATGACCGGGTGCAGACCCATATGCGCGAACAACGGGAAGCCGAACGCCGGGCGGCGGAAGAAAAGCGCAGCACCCGCCTGGCCCTGGCCGACAGTTTCGAGGCCAGCGTGCAGCGGGTGCTGGAGGGCGTGTCCAATTCGGTTGGGCAGATGCAGTTCTGCGCCCAGGCCATGTCGGCCGCCAGCGATGAAACCCGCCGCCGGTCTGGCCTGGTGACCAGCGCGCTGGCCTCCGCCAGCCACAGCACCGAACGGATGAAGCAGGCGGCGGACGGCCTGGCCGAAGCGATTGAAGGCATTGGCCAGCATATTCAGCAATCGGCCGATGTGGCGCGCCGCGCGGTCGATCAATCGACCCGCGCCAATGCCACGGTGGAAGGGCTGTCCCAGGCTGCCGCCCGCATTGGCGACGTGCTGAAGCTGATCACGGATATTGCGGAACAGACCAACCTGCTGGCCCTCAATGCCACCATCGAGGCCGCCCGTGCCGGGGCCGCCGGCAAGGGCTTTGCCGTCGTGGCGACCGAGGTGAAGAACCTGGCGACCGAAACCGCCAAGATGACGGAAGAAATCTCCAGCCAGATCAAGGCCATGCAAACGGCCACCGCCGATGCCGTGGCCGATATCGGCCATATCACCGATACCATTGGCAATATCCACCAGATCACCGATATCATCGTGTCCGCGATCGACGAACAGCGCGGGGCCAGCACCCAGATTTCCCGCGATATCCAGCAGGCGACCCAGGATGCCGACGAAGTGATGAAGCATGTGGAGCAAATCACCTTCAGCGTCGGCGAATCGAGCCAGGTGGCCGCCCAGGTGCTGCTGACCGCCAGCGATCTGGTGCGCGATGCCGAAACCCTGCAGGAAGAAATCAACGGCTTCTCCACCCAGGTGAAAGCAAATTGACCCCGACTGCGCCGTCAACCCAGGATTTTCCCGACTACGCCACCCTGCCCTATCCCGCCCAGGCATTCTGCTGGCAGCCGGGCCGCGATCTTCGGCTGGGAGAGGATTACCGCCACCAGCAACTGCCGCTGGTCGCGCCCAATCATCCCGACTGCATTCCGGTGCAGGATGGCTCTGCCCTGGTGAACGGCCGCTATACCGATCATGCCCGGCTGTCGGTCATCGCGCCGATCCCCTGGGTCGCGATTGCCGATAGCGCGGTCTGGCAGGGCTTTTGCGCCGACTTGCAAACGGCCGGGCTGAACCACCGCTTCGCCTGGGAGATTGTGGAGCGGCGGAAGGCCACCGTGCATGTCACCGTGGTCGGCAAGATCGACGAACTCTGGCCCGAAGGCGAACGGCAGGCACGGCTTGAACCGCTGCGCCGGCTGGCGCCGATCCGGCTGCGCCTGTTCGCGCCCTGGTGCAGCGACCGCACCAATCTGGGGCGGCTGTATCTGCCCGCCGTGGGCGCCGGGGATGCGCTGGAGGCAGCCCGCGCTGCAATCGGCCTGCCGCCCGCCCGGTTTTTTGCGGCCGGCATCCTGAACCTGAACGATCACCTGACCCCACCGGAAACCGAGGGGTTTGCCCAGGTTCTGGACCGCTGGGCCGGGCGGACGGTGGCCGATCTGACCCTGCCCGCCCTGGCGCTGGGGGAGACGTGGGATAACCTCACCCTCGACAGCCGGATTGCGCAGCCCCTGCCCCTGCTGAACGGCGGCTAGAGTTCCTCAACCAGGGCAACACCGGGATTCTGCTTGATCGCGCTGCGCAAGGCCGGGGTAACGGCAAAGCCGCCGCGCAGGGCGATTTCCACCTCGGCCTCGTCCAGATCGACCACCAGCGTCACCCGGCCCCGGCCGCGATATTCCGGCTTGTCGACCAGGATCGATTTGATGTGCGGCAAGGCGCTTGGGCTGGCCAGAACGATGCGCATCCCGGCCACGGTGCCCGCCGCGGCCTCGTCCAGCGGCTGAACGCCCTGGGCGGTCAGGCGCACGCCATCGCCATCCGGCTTGGCATCGGCAGTCACCAGCACCGGCTTGCCGCTGTCCAAAAGATCCCGGCAGACGGCCAGGATTTCGGCAAACAGGGTGACTTCGGCCGTCCCGGTGGCATCAGACAGGGTGACGAAGGCATAGCGGGTGCCGCGTGCATTGGTCCGTTCCTGCTTGGACAGCACCAGCGCGCCCAGCTTGACCCGGGTTTCCCCGGCATGCACGCGGCGGCCCAGATCGGCAATCGGCACCACGCCCAGGCGGCGCAGCGTGGTGCGGTAATCATCCAGCGGATGGGCGGACAGGTAGAAGCCGATCGCCTCGAACTCCCGCTGCAATTTTTCGTTCAGCGGCCAATCGGCGCATTTGGGCAGGGCAAGGCCGGGGCTGGGGGCGGCGCTGCCACCGAACAGGCTGGCCTGATTGCTGTCCCGGTCCTCTGCCTGCTTGGCGGCATGGCGGATCATCGCCTCCACCCCGTCGAAGGCGCGGCGGCGGTTCGGCTCCAGCGTATCGAAGGCCCCGGCCAGCACCAGATTTTCCAGCTGGCGCTTGTTGACCTGGCGATGATCCAGCCGGTTGGCGAAATCGTCCAGCGATTTGAACGGCCCGTTCTGCCCCCGCTCCTCCACCAGGCCGCGCATGGCCTGCGCGCCGACATTCTTGATCGCCGCCAGGGCATAGCGCACCGCATGCGCGCCATCGTCCAGCAACTCCACCTCGAAATCCGGGTGGCTTTTGTTGATGTCGGGGGGCAGCAGCGGAATCTTCAGCCGGTTCAATTCCTGCCGGAACAGATTGAGCTTGTCGGTCGAGGCCATGTCGTAGGTCATCGACGCGGCAAAGAATTCGACCGGGTAATTCGCCTTCAGATAGGCGGTCTGATAGGCGACGATGGCATAGGCGGCGGCGTGGCTTTTGTTGAAGCCGTAGCCCGCGAATTTCTGCACCTGATCGAAGATGTTGGACGCCGTGCCCGGATCGACACCGTTCTTTTCCGCGCCATCGACGAACAGCGCGCGCTGGGCGTCCATTTCCTCCTTGATCTTCTTGCCCATGGCGCGGCGCAGCA
>CAYRWZ010000050.1:0-18711 GCA_964428065.1 uncultured Comamonadaceae bacterium
ATGCTCCAGCGCCCGGCGCTTCAGCGCGGCCAGCACCGCGTCGATATCGTCCAGCAGGATATCGGTCGCCTGGGTCAGCTGGACGGCCAGGCAGGTGTCCAGCACGTCGGACGAGGTCATGCCCTGGTGGACGAAGCGGGCTTCCTCCCCCACATGTTCGGCCAGGTTGGTCAGGAAGGCGATGACGTCGTGCTTGACCTCGGCCTCGATCTCCTCGATCCGCTGCACGTTGAAGGCGCCGCGAGCACGCACGGCGGCGGGCACCTCCTTCGGGATTGTGCCCAGCTCGGCCATGCGTTCGGCCGCCAGGGTTTCGATTTCCATCCAGATCCGGTAGCGGTTCTCGGGCTCCCAGATCGCGGTCATTTTCGGGCGGCTATAGCGAGGGATCATTTTGTCGCATGACTGTTATGTGAACGGGATTTAACAAGACCTCTTAACGAAAATTTGGCATCAATGCATCATTGAATGCTGCAGGCGCGAATTGCAGGAATGGCAGGGCGTAGAAAACGCCCTAGATTTCTGGAGTTGGCCGAAATGCGGGCCACCTGTGCCGCGCAGCATGAAGGAGAGCGGGATGTCTGCCTACTACGCCACCCATGCCGGTCTGCTGCGCTATGTGGCCGATGATTTCAGCGCCATGGCGGTTGCCGATGCCGAACGCGGCCGCGAACTGGAACTGTACGCCGAAATCCTGCGCCGGATGATTGACGATCTGGCGGGGCGTGAACAGGGGGGGCGTGAACAGGGGGGGCGCGAAGCCGGCTCCCAGAATTCCAAAGGCCGCGACGCCCCGATGCCGGCCGGCGTAGCCAGAACCGCCTGATTGCCGGCCACCTGATTCCCCGCCACCTGATTCCCCGCCACCTGATTCCCGGCCACCTGATCTCAGGTTAGAGTTTCCCGCCCAATTCGCTGGAAGCGCGCGCTCAAACGATACGCGCCTGTGCCGTCTGCGCGGCACGGTCGAGATCGACGGAGATCAGGCGGCTGGACGGCAACCACAGCTCGAACATCGATCCGAGGCCCAGCTGGCTGGTGACGCGGATGCCGCCCTGGTGCAGTTCCATCAGCCGATAGGCGAGCGACAGGCCCAGCCCGGCGCCTTCCCGTTCGCGGTTCAGCGGCGTTTCCACCTGTTCGAACGGCTCGAAGATCCGGCGCTGATGTTCCGGGGCAATGCCGATGCCGTTATCGGCCACGGCCATATACACGGTTCCATCGTTATCGACCCGGCAGCGGACCTTGATCCAGCCGCCACGGCCGGTGAATTTCAGCGCGTTGGACAGAAGATTGATCACCACTTGGCGCAGCGCCCGCTCGTCGGCATAGACAAGGCACTGGGACGGGCCGGGCTCGATCGACAGGTCCAGCCCGGCCTTTTCCGCATTTTGCTGCAGGATCGATGTGGCGAAGGTCAGAATCTCGATCAGGTCAACTTCGGCATCGTCCAGCCGCATCTGGCCAGCCTCGATCCGCCCCAGCGACAGCAGGTCATTCACCATATCCAGGAGGTGATGGGCGGAATTCCGGATATCCTGGGCATAGTCTTCATAGCGGGGCGGATGAATCGGCCCCAGCACACGCTGTAGAATCGCATCAGAAAAGCCGATCACCGCATTCAAGGGCGTGCGCAATTCATGGCTCATGGTCGCCAGGAAATTGGTCTTCGCTTGCGATGCGACCTCTGCCCGGCGGCGGGCTTCCTCCAGCTCGATCTCGCGCTGGGACAGAATCGCGATCGTGCGTTCCAGCTGCCCCTGATGCTGATAGGTGGTCCGTATTTCCAGCAGCAGCATGGTCACCAGCCCCAGCACCAGCAGGACCGCCAGCGCCACCACCCCCAGCAGAATGAAGAAGGACTGGGACATCAGGGCCGCCTGGGCTTCCAGTCTCGTCCGCGCGTCGGTCACCATTTCGACCAGAAGCTGATGCAGCCCGTCGATCATGGGGGAAAGCTGTTCGGCGGCGGCCTGGGCAGCCGTGGCCTGCTGGGGCGATGCGGCCGCGTCCCGGAAGGTCGCCTCGGCCTTGGTCAGCGCTTCGATATAGATCGCCACACTGTCCCGGTATCCCGGAAACAGGGCCAGCAGATCACTTTCCCGCGAATGCTGCAAAACATCGATGCGGCCCCACACCACATCGAACCAGACATCTACCGCCTCCCGCGCGCTGGCAATCCGCGCGTCGGACTCTGTCGTGCCAGACTGGATGGCGAAGTGGGATAGGGCAGCAAACTGCGACAAGGCGCGCGACAGCTGCAAAACTTCGGTTTCGGCAAAGGCGACGACCGATTGGGCACGGCGCACATCGGTCTGCAACGCCCGTTCGCGGTCGCGCAGGGCGGAATAGGTCAAGGCGATGATCGTCAGCAGGCCCATGAACACGGCCACCAGCGATAGCGCCTTCCAGTTGGTCGATTTGCCCGAGGTCGATTTGCCCGAGGTCGAGTCCGGCTGCGGGTGGGCATACGATCCGGTCAGCCGGTCGGCGTCAAGGGCAGGCGCAACACTGCGCTGCGCAGTGCCGGCGGGGCGTTCGGCTGCAAGGGTCATTGCACCGCCAGCTCCCTTAATTGCCAGATCCACCGGATCTTGACTGCCGGGCGGTTCAGTTCCTTGGGATGGGCCGTTTCGGGATAGACAACCCAGATCGGCCCCTTGCCGCGCCGGGGGATGTGGTCCCCATTCTGCTTCAGGGCCAGGATCACGTCGAACGCCTGGGCATCGTTGGCGGGAAGGGTAACCCGATAATTGTTGACCGCCTTTGCCTCCAGCCGCTTGGCATCGACCGCGCCGACCCGGGCCAGCACATGGCGCAGCAACGGCCCTTCGAAGCGCTGCAATCCTTGCGTCCAGTCGGTTTCCGTCTCCACCATGGTCAGGCCCAGATCCTCCAGCATCGCCAGATCGAAATCGGCGCGCTGGTCGGCATTGGTGACGGTGATCGCCCCGGTGATGGACAGGATCACCGGGCCGGCCGGGGGCGGCAAGGGGCCAGGCAGGGGAGTGGGCTTCGGTTGGGCAACGGCGGAGTGCGGCTGAAACAGCATCGCCGATGCAAGCAGGCCAAGGCCGGCGATGGCAAAGCGGTGAATGAAACGACGACGCGAAGAAGTCGTGTCTGCACCATGCTTTTTCGGCAAGTATTCACGCATCATCACCGCCATGGCGCTCGCGTTGAGTAATCCTGTATGACAGGTTTGAGGAAGGAAAACCAGATGATTTGCCAGGCTTTGGACCAGTAGTTACAGAAGTCCAAGGGTTTTGAAACTGGTGTGTCCCTTTTTGCCGACAATGACATGATCGTGGATCGCTATGCCAAGTGCTGCGGTGGCTTTCTGAATCTCGCGCGTCATGTCGATATCGCCCTTGGACGGGGTTGGATCGCCCGAGGGATGATTGTGGACCAGAATGATCGCAGAAGCGTTAAGCTCCAGCGCCCGTTTGACGATTTCGCGCGGATAGACGGGCGTATGGTCAATGGTACCGCGCTGCTGCACCTCGTCCGCGATCAGTACGTTCTTGCGGTCCAGAAACAGGATGCGGAACTGTTCCACCGGCTCATGGGCCATGGCGACCCGGCAATAATCGATCAGCGCCTGCCAGGAACTGATGGCGGGCTTGTTGATCACCTGATGCCGGGCCAGGCGGCGCGCCGCCGCCTCCACGGTTTTAAGGGCGCCGAGTGCGACATCGCCAACGCCATCCACCTTCAGCAGCCGTTCGTTGCTGGCGCTGATCACCCCGGCGAAATCGCCAAATTCCGCCAGCAGACGCTTGGCCAGCGGCTTGACATCGCCGCGCGGATTGGCGGCGAACAGCACCAGCTCCAGCACCTCGTAATCGGGCAGGGCGTCGCCCCCGGCGGTCAGCAATCGCTCCCGCAGGCGTTTGCGGTGGCCCACATAGTGCGGAGAATCGGGCGGCTCAGACATAGGGCGGGGTGTGCAGGCCCTTGGGGCTGGCGGTGAAGATCTCGTATCCGGTTTCGGTGACGGCGATGGAATGTTCGAACTGGGCCGACAGGGATTTGTCGCGCGTCACCGCCGTCCAGCCATCGGACAGGATCAGCACATCATGCCGCCCGGCATTGATCATCGGCTCGACAGTGAAAAACATGCCCGGTTTCAGTTCCGGCCCCTGACCGGGCTTGCCGAAATGCAGGATACTGGGGGCATCGTGGAACACCTTGCCCAGGCCATGGCCGCAGAAATCGCGCACCACGGAAAAGCGCTGACGTTCGGCGAAACTCTGGATCGCATGGCCAATATCGCCCACGGTTGCGCCGGGCTTCACCACCTCGATCCCGCGCATCATCGCCTCATAGGTGATGTCGATCAGCCGCCGGGCCTTGGTGTTGATGGTGCCAACCGGGTACATGCGCGAGGTATCGCCGTGCCAGCCATCGACGATGACGGTCACGTCGATATTGATGATATCGCCATCCTGCAATCGCTTGTCGCCGGGAATCCCGTGGCAGACCACGTGATTGACCGAGGTGCAGATGGATTTTGGGAACCCCTTGTAGCCCAGCGGCGCGGGCACCGCCCCGGCGGCGGTGATATAGTCGTGGCACAGCTGGTCCAGCTCGCCCGTGGTGATGCCGGGCACCACATGGGGGGTGATGAAGTCCAGCACCTCTGCCGCCAAGGCCCCGGCCTTGCGCATCCCGTCAAACCCGTCCGGCCCATGAATCTTGATCACCGCACCCTCTTTTCCCGCCAAACTCAATCCTGCAGCGCGATATGGCCGCCCAGCGTAATCCCATCAAGCCCAATCGCGCAATCGACGCACAGCGCCTCCACCCCTGCTGCCCGTGCTGCGGCGAAGGCGGCGGCATAGCCGGGATCGATATCCCCGGCCAGCGCGAAACGGTCGCAATCGCCACGCTGGATGATATACAGCATAACGGCCCGGTGCCCGGCAGCAACCATGGCCGCCAGTTCCCCCAGATGTTTGGCCCCGCGCGCGGTAACGCAATCGGGAAATTCTGCCAGGCCGGGGCGGCGCACCAGATGCACGTTCTTCACTTCGACATAGCACAGGCCGCGCACCGGGTCCGACAGCAGCAGATCGATCCGGCTGGCCGCGCCATAGCGCACCTCGCGCCGCAGCGATTGATAGCCGCCTAGGGCCGGGATTTGGCCCGCCGCAATCGCAGCCTCCGCCAGCCGGTTGGGCAGGCCGGTATCGATGCCAACCAGCCCGGTTGCGGTTTCTGACAGCATCCATCGATAGGGCAGCTTGCCCCCGGCCGGGGCCAGCCAGATGCGCATATTGGGGGCGGCCAGGCCGGTCATGGCGCCCGGATTGGGGCAGTGGATGGTCAGCTCCTGCCCCGCCTGCGGCCCGTCCAGCAGCACGCAATCGGCCAGGAACCGCTTGTATCGGCGGATCAGGCGGGCGGGGATCAGAGGGGACGGGAAGTGCAGGGTTACCATCAGGGGGCTGCGAGTCCTCAGGCGGTCCAGGCCTTCAGGCGGCGCGCCGCTTCGATCATCGCGGCTTCCGATCCGGCGAAGGAAAAGCGCATGGTGCGCGCCCCGCGCCCCGGATCGAAATCCACCCCCGGCGTTGCGGCGACGCCGATTTCCGCCAGCATCCGCTGACAGAAAGCAACGCTGTCATTGGTGCGGTGTCCGATATCGGCATAAAGGTAAAACGCGCCGTCCGCCGGGGCGAAATGGGGGAAACCAGCCGCCGGCAATTCGTTCAGCAGGATATCGCGGTTGCGGCGATAGCGCGCACGGTTGGCCTGCAATTCCTCCTCGCAGTCGAAGGCGGCCAGGGCGGCGTGCTGCGACAGGGTGGGGGCGGAAATCACCATATTCTGTGCCAGCCGCTCGATCGGCTGGGCCAGATCGTTGGGCATCACCAGCCAGCCGAGCCGCCAGCCGGTCATGGAGAAATATTTGGAAAAGCTGTTGACGATCACCGCCGACCGGGTGACTTCCAGCGCCGAATGGGCGGCGCTTTCATAGGTCAGCCCGTGATAGATCTCGTCCGAAATCAGCCGGATGCCCTTGGCATCGCAGTAATTCGCCAGGCTGCGCAGCGCGTCCAGCCCCAGCAGCGTGCCGGTCGGGTTGGCCGGGCTGGCGACGATCAGCCCATCGACCGGGCCCTCCGGGCCTTCCGCCAGCCGTTCCAGATGCTCCACCGTCGGCTGATAGCCGGTTTCGATCCCGGCCGGGATTTCCACGGCGGTGATGTCCAGCGCCTTCAGGATGTTGCGATAGGCTGGATAGCCCGGACTGGCCAGCGCCACCCGCGCCCCGGCGGGAAAGGCGGCCAGAAAGGCCAGTTGAAACCCGCCCGACGATCCGACGGTCAGGATGATCCGGTCGGGATCGACCGTCACGCCATACCAATCCCGATAGTGCCGGGCCAGCCGTTCCCGCAGCGGCCGAATCCCCAGGGCGGAGGTATAGCCGAGTCGGTCGGCCGCCAGCGCCTGGGCGGCGGCTTCCAGCACCTTGCGCGGGGCGGGGGTGGAGGGCTGCCCGATTTCCAGATGCAGGATATCGGCCCCGGCGCGCTCCCGCTCCTCTGCCGCGCGGACCACTTCCATCACGATGAACGGATCGACCTGCCCGCGATCGGCGGTTTGCAGGCGTGGCGGTAGCGATGGGGGCAGCGGGGTGGTGGTCATGGAAACGCGCCTGATGTTTGGGTCGAAGGAGAGAGAGGGGCTATTGCGTTTTGACCGGATCGCTCCGGCCCAGGGCCAGCCCGGCCCCGCGCGGGTCTGGGCGCTGGCTGCAATTCACCATCGGCCCTGGCACTCCAGCCGGGCAGAATACCGCCTGGGCGCGCGACAGGCTTTCCTGCAGGCTCAGGGATATGCCGCGCTCCTTCAGAACTTCGGACGTATCGCCCGCTTCCGGCTCCAGATAAACCGTATCGGGTGCCGCATACTGGCGCGGGCGCGACAGGCTGTCTTCCAGATCGCGGTTTTCCACCAGCAGAGAGGCGGCAATCTGCGCCGCCACCGTCGCCGAACCGAAGCCCGTGGTCGCCAGCGCCAGATGGCTGCGCGCGCCTTGCGCATCATAGGCGATGACCGGCATCAGCCCGGTCTGCCCGTCGGGCGACGGCGGCGGGGCCAGAAACAGCCCGGTGCCGCGCATCAGCCGCCCGGTGCCGAACGCTTCGCCTTGGGTGAAGGTGCAGGCCACCGCATTGCCGCGCCGGTCGATGGCCGACAGGCCCGCGCCGACCATGACCGGGGCCGGGGCACCGTTATAGCCGTCACGGGTGGCGGTCACCATCGCCTCCGGGCGTGCCGGGGGCGGCAGGGTGGCGAAATTCAGGCTGGCCAGGCGGGTGTGCAGCGCGCGGGCCACCGCGCCGTCAACCGTATAGGGCAGGCCCAGGCTCAACTGCCCCAGCGGCACGCTCAGCATGGGGGCGATGACCGGCAGGCTGGCGCGCAGATCCGCCGGCGTCAGATCGCCGCCGGCGGCGCGGGCGCCGTCCACCAGCAGGCGGGCCGTGGTGCCAGTATAGAAATCGCCGACGCCGACCGATTTGATCCGCCCCATCAGCCCGGCCAGTTCCACTTGGCGCAGCACACTGCCCTCCGGCAGCGGGGTTCCGGCCGCGCTGGTATAGACGGCGGCAGCGGCGGCATCCAGCTTGGACAGGGTCACCTGATCGGCCAGTTGCAACGTGTGGGCGCGGGAAATTTCGATGCCTGACCGGGCCAGGCTTTCGGCAGGCGTGGCCACCGCATCCCAGGTCAGCGCGCCATGACGGGCATGGAGCATGCCGATCCCGCGCAGGCTGGACGGCACCGACCTCAGGCCGCCCGCGCTGGCCTTCGGTTGGAAATCAATGCTTTCCGCCTGGTTTTTCACCGCGTCATAGACCAGGCATATGCCGCCGCCGCCCAGGCCCGCGCTGCCGGGCAGGGTGACCGCCATCGCCAGCGCCCCGGCGGCCACCGCATCGGCGGCCGTGCCCCCGGCGGACAGAATATCGCGGGCGATCAGTGCGGCGCGCGGCTCCTCTGCCGCAACGCCGCCCAAAAACCCCTCGACATAGCCGACGCGGCCCAATTGCTTCTCAATTCCGCCGCAAGAGGCAAGTAACCCGGCAAGACCAATCACAGCAATGCGGGCGATACCGGTTGGGGACGATTGACGATTGGCCTGACGGCGCTTAACTAAACTGGTCAACAATGGGGTACTGCCCTTGTTCAAACGGATACTCTCGATCGCCATCGCGTCTGCGGTTTTTGCCGCCGGGTTGCCTGTGCCTGGATCAGCGCAGGACCGGCGCACGATTTCCTTCATCCGCGATGCCGAGGTGGAAACTAGCATCCGCCGCATGGCAACGCCACTATTCGAGGCAGCGGGGCTGGAGCCGAACGCCGTCCGTGTGATGCTGGTGCAGGATCGCTCGCTCAACGCGTTCGTTTCCGGCGGGCAGAATGTGTTCATCCATACCGGATTGCTGGTGCGCGCCGATTCGGCCAACCAGCTTCTGGGCGTCCTGGCCCATGAAACCGGCCATATGGCGGGCGGCCATCTGGCCCGCATGCCCGAAGTGCTGCGCGAGGCGATGATCGTCTCCCTGCTGGAATCGGTGGTGGCGATGGCGGGCATGGCCGCCGCCGCCGGGCAGAACAATAACGGCCTGCCGCGCGACCGCGCCCCGCAGCCGATTGTCGGCAGCGGCCGGCCCGATTCGGTCGCCTTGCGCACGCTGTTTTCGTTCACCCGCGCGCAGGAAAGCGCCGCCGATCAGGCCGGGGTTGCCTATCTGGATACCATCGGCCAATCCTCCCGCGGGTTTCTGCAATTCATGGAAATCCTGGCCAATCAGGAGGCCCTGAGTTCGACCCGGCAGGACCCCTATCTGCGCACCCACCCGATGTCGCAGGATCGCGTCTCCTTCCTGCGGGAGCATGTCGCCCGTTCGCCCTACAGCACTGTTGCCACCGCGCCCGAGATCGAGGCGATGTATCAGCGGATGCGCGCCAAGCTGATCGGCTATCTGGAACCGGCGCATATTGTCGCCCAGCGCTATCCCGCCAATGACCAGTCGGTCAATGCGCGCTATGCCCGTGCCTTCGCCGCCTATCGCACGCCCGACCCGCAGACCGCGTTGCGCCTGATGGATGAGCTGATCAAGGAACGGCCGGACGATCCCTATTTCCGTGAATTCCGTGGCCAGATTCTGTTCGAAACCGGGCGCGCCGTTCAGGCGGTGCCAGAGTATCGGGAAGCGGTGCGCCTGGCGCCCGATCAGGCGTTGCTGAAAATCGATCTGGCCCAGGCGCTGCTGGAAATGCCGGACCGGGCCTCGCGCCTGGAAGCGCAGAAACTGCTTCAGGATGCCAGCCGGATCGAGGGGCGGATGTCCCGCCTGTGGCGCTTGCTGGCGGTGGCCTATGGCCGCGACGGGCAGGAAGGCATGGCGGCGGTTGCCCTGTCGGAACAGGCGCTGATCGAAGGGCGGCTGCGCGATGCCCGCGATCAGGCGCGCAAGGCGGTCCGGCTGTTGCCGGAAGGATCGCCCGGCTGGCTGCGGGCACAGGATTTGGAAACCGAGGCCCAGCGCCTTCGGGAACAGGAGTTGAATCGGTGATGCGTGTTCGGTCTTTGGCCTTGACCCTTTTGGTATCCCTCGCATCGCCGATGGCGCTGGCGCAAGATGCATCGCCCCTATCCCCCCAGCAGCAGGAACAAGTGAAGGCGCTGGTCCGGCAGGTGATCCAGGACAATCCGGAACTGGTGCTGGAGGCGCTGCAATCGCTGGAGCGCAAGCAGGAACTGGCACAGCAGCAGCGCAGCCGCGATGCCATCGCCAGCTACCGCGACCGGCTGGAACGCGATCCGGCGGACCCGGTGCACGGCAATCCCAAGGGCGATGTCACGATTGTCGAGTTTTTCGATTATAACTGCCCCTATTGCAAAATGGTGGCCGAACGGGTGATGCGCCTGGCCGAGGCTGACGGCAATATCCGTCTGGTGTTCAAGGAATATCCGATCCTTGGCCCGGTTTCGGCCGTGGCGGCGCGTGCGGCGCTGGCAGCGCAGAAGCAGGGCAAATATGCCGCTTATCACCGCGCGCTGATGGGCCTGCGCGGGCGGCTGGACGAGGCGGCGATTTTCACCACTGCTGCCGAAGTCGGCCTGAATGTCGACCGGCTCAAGGCCGATATGAACAGCCCGGACATCGCGGATCATATCCGCGCCACGCTGGAACTGGGCCGGGCGATCGGGGCCACGGGCACGCCCGCCTTCGTCATCGGCAAAACCCTGGTGCCTGGCGCGGTGGACGATGCCACGCTGAAGCAGCTGGTGGCCGATACCCGCGCCGGGAAATAGCGGTCCGTCCCGCCGATTGAACTGCGCTTGATCTAAATCAGGGCGGGGGCGCGGGTGGCGCGGTTACTGTTGGGGCATCCTGCAACTCTTTGGGGTGCCCCCTATGATCAAGCAGATCCTTGTCCATGTCGATGCCACGCCCGAGGCTGAGGCCCGATTGACCGTGGCGTGCGATCTTACCCGCCGTCACGATGCCCAGCTGGTCGGCGTCCATGTGCTGACCCCGCCCGATCTGCCGCCTTCGGTGATGGCAGAGGCCGGCGTGGTGCTGCTGGACATGATGCGCGACGCCGCCGAAAAGGCCGCCGCCAAGGCCAAGGAGACGTTCCAGGCCCGGGTCGCCCGCGAAGGGCTGCGCAGCGAATGGCGCCTGGTTTCGGGCTTTGCCTCCGATACGGTGGCGGTCCATGCTCGCTATAGCGATCTGGCGATTGTCGGCCAGCCGACCGAGGATGCGGGCGGCGCCATCACCGCCGTATTGCCGGAGGAAGTGGCCCTTCATGCCGGGCGGCCGGTTCTGGTCGTCCCCTATGCGTGGAAGCCGACCCAGGTTGCCACCCGGGTCCTGATCGGCTGGGATGCCAGCCGGGAGGCAACGCGCGCCGTCAACGACGCCATGCCGCTGCTGACCAGGGCCAATGCGGTCAAGGTGCTGGTCGTCAATGGCCGCCCGTCCGACAGCGGCCACGGCGAAGTACCGGGGGCCGATATCGCCCTGCATCTGGCGCGCCATGGGGTGAAGGTGGAAGCGCAGCGCACCCTGGCCGTCGATATCGGCGTCGGGGAAACCCTGCTGTCCGCTGCCGCCGATGAGGGGGCCGATCTGCTGGTCATGGGCTGCTATGGCCACAGCCGGTTGCGGGAAGCTGTGTTCGGCGGGGCAACCAACACCCTGCTGCGCAGCATGACCGTGCCGGTCCTTCTGGCGCATTAAGCCGCGATTATGACGGTTAGCGGGGCCAGCTTTCGGCTGGCGACCTTCAATCTGGAAGATTTCGGCCAGCGTCATGCGTCCGATGTGCCGCTGGCCGACCGGATCGGGGTGCTGCGGCCCCAGATCCTTGCGCTGGACGCTGATATCCTGTGCGTGCAGGAGGTGAATGCCGGTCCGACCGACGCCAGCGGCCAGCGCCATCTGGACGGGCTGGAGGCGTTGCTGGACGGCACGCCCTATGCCGCCTATCACCGCGCCAGCACCGAAGGGCCGGGCGGCCCGCGCGACATTCACAATCAGGTGACGCTGTCCCGCTTTCCCATCGTGGCGCTGGATCAGATCCGCCATCGCCACGTACCGCCGCCCGCGCCGGTTCTGCCGGGCATCGACATCAAGGAAATCCGTTGGGACCGGCCGATTCTGCGCACGCAGATCGCCCTGCCGGGCGGCGGGTTGCTGCATGTGCTGAACCTGCATCTGCGTGCGCCAATCGCATCCCCCATTGCTGGCGCGCCCCCATCGTCCCCGCGCCCGCGCAGCCATCGGGGTTGGCCCTCGGCGGCGGCCTGGGCCAAGGGCTACTGGATCGCGGCGCAGAAGGCGCTGGGCCAGGCGCTGGAAGCCCGGCTGGAGGTGGAGCGTATTCTGACCGCCGATCCCGATGCGCTGGTGGCCGTGGTGGGCGATATCAATGCCGACCGTACCGCCCTGCAAAGCCGGATGCTGCTGGCCGCAGTGGAGGATACGGAAAACCCCGATCTGGCGGGCCATGCCCTGGCTTCGGTCGCGGAACGCTTGCCGGCCGATCATCGCTTCACCCTGCGCCATGGCGGGAACCGGGCGCTGTTCGATCAGATTCTGGTATCGCAGCGGCTGGCCCAATGCCTGCTGGATGTCGCCATCGACAATGACACCCTGCCCGACGAAAAGCTGGTGTTCCAACGTGGCGAGGCTGTTGCCGGGTCGCTCCACGCCCCGGTTTCCGCCCGGTTTCAGGTGCCGGACATCATAGCCGATTGATCGAGATCAAGGCGCGTCCGGCCCGGGACGCATAGGCTTGCCGGTATCGAGGAGGATGTTCCCATCATGACCCAGCATTTCCACGCCCTGATCTGGCTCGACCACCGCGAAGCCCATGTGTTCGGCTTCAATGCCGAGGATTTCGACAAGACCGAGGTCAAGCCGCCCCGCGCCATTCGCCAGTTGCGCCGAAAGGATGGATCGATCACAGACGGTAAGACGCCGGTCGATCCGGGCTATTACCGCGAGATCGCCGATGCCGTCGGCACGGCGGGCGAAGTGGTGATCGTCGGCCCCGGCAGCGCCAAGCTGGATCTGGTGAAGTATCTGCACAAGCATCACCTGCCACTGGCG
The DNA here is from genome assembly GCA_964428065.1 of uncultured Comamonadaceae bacterium. GTDB lineage: Bacteria > Pseudomonadota > Alphaproteobacteria > Elsterales > Elsteraceae > CAYRWZ01. Next base: position 12,648 of record CAYRWZ010000050.1, read on the forward strand.
GACAAGGTGATCGGTGTCGAAACCGTCGATCACCCGACCGACCGGCAGCTGATCGCCTATGGCCGCGCCTATTTTGCCAAGGCCGACAAGATGTTGCCGCAAAACGCGGGATAAAATCGATCCGACCGGGAGGGGTGCGCTACCCTCTTGGAATTCTCTGCCCGCGCTGCTACGCCTGTGGCCCCTTTTCGGTAAAGACGGTCACAGGCGTTTTTTTATGAAGCTCTCGATTGAACAGCGGATTGCCCAAACCATCGCCCAGGATCTGGGCGTTCAGGTGCGGCAGGTGGCGGCTGCGGTGGACTTGCTGGATGGCGGCTCAACCGTGCCCTTCGTCGCCCGTTACCGCAAGGAAGTGACCGGCGGTCTGGACGATACCCAACTGCGCACCCTAGACGAACGGCTGCGCTATCTGCGGGAGCTGGAAGACCGGCGCGCCACCATCCTGACCAGCATCGAAGACCAGGGCAAACTGACCGATGCCTTGCGCGCCGATATCGAAAGCGCCGACAGCAAGGCCCGCCTGGAAGACTTGTATCTGCCCTATAAGCCCAAACGCCGGACCAAGGGGCAGATTGCCCGCGAAGCCGGTCTGGAGCCGCTGGCCGACCTGCTGCTGGCAGATCCGACCCGCGATCCCGAGGCCGAGGCTGCCGCCTTCCTGAACCCCGATCAGGGAATTGCCGATACCAAGGCGGCGCTGGACGGCGCGCGCCATATCCTGATCGAACGCTTTGCCGAAGACGCCGCCTTGGTGGGCGAGTTGCGGGAGCTGATGTGGGACCAGGGGGTTCTGTCGTCCGCTGTAGTCGATGGCAAGCGGGAGAGTGGCGCCAAATTCGCCGATTATTTCGATTATCGTGAGCCGATCCGCGCGATTCCGTCTCATCGGGCGCTGGCCCTGTTCCGGGGCCGGAAGGAGGAAGTGCTGTCGCTGACCCTGGCCCTGCCGCTGGCCGAGGGGGAGACGGCCCCCGCGTTCGGCCCGTGCGAGTTGAAGGTGGCCCATCGCTTTGGCATCGGCGACCGGGGCCGCAAGGCGGATCGCTGGCTGATGGATACCGCGCGCTGGACCTGGCGGGTCAAGCTGTCGATCCATGTCGACCTGGATCTGATGAACCGGCTGTGGGACCGGGCGGAGGAAGAGGCGATCCGCGTGTTCGCGGGCAATCTGCGCGATCTGCTGCTGGCCGCCCCGGCCGGGCAGCGCGTTACCATCGGGCTGGATCCCGGCTTTCGGACCGGGGTGAAAGTGGCGGTGGTCGATGCCACGGGCAAATTGCTGGATACCGGCACCATCTATCCGCACGAGCCGCAGCGGCAGTGGGATCAGGCGCTGGCCACCATCGCCGCCCTGGCCGCCCGCCACAAGGCCAGCCTGATCGCCATCGGCAACGGCACAGCCTCCCGCGAGACCGATAAGCTGGCGGCAGAGGTGATCCGCAAGTTCCCTGATCTGAAGCTGACCAAGGTGATGGTCAGCGAGGCCGGGGCGTCGGTTTATTCGGCGTCCGAATTTGCGGCCAAGGAGTTTCCCGGTCTGGACGTGTCCTTGCGCGGCGCGGTGTCGATTGCCCGCCGGTTGCAGGATCCGCTGGCCGAACTGGTCAAGATCGACCCGAAATCGATCGGCGTCGGGCAGTATCAGCACGATCTGGCCGAGAGCAAACTGGCCCGCGCGCTGGATGCGGTGGTGGAAGATTGCGTCAATGCGGTGGGGGTGGATGTCAACACTGCCTCTGTCCCGCTGCTGGCGCGCGTGTCCGGGGTGGGGGAGGCGCTGGCCCGCAATATCGTTGCCCACCGCGATGCCAACGGCGCCTTCCGCACCCGCGCCGCGCTGAAGGCGGTGCCGCGCCTGGGCGACAAGGCGTTCGAGCAGGCCGCCGGGTTCCTGCGCATCCAGGGGGGCGACGATCCGCTGGATATGTCGGCCGTCCACCCCGAAGCCTATCCGGTGGTGCGGCGGATCGTGGCGGCGGCGGGCGGATCGGTCGCCGGGCTGATCGGCGATGTTCAGCGCCTGCGCAGCCTGAAAGCCGCCGATTTCACCGACGACCGGTTTGGCCTGCCGACCGTGCGTGACATTCTGGCCGAACTGGAAAAGCCCGGCCGCGACCCACGCCCGGAATTCAAAACCGCCATGTTCGCCGACGGGGTGGAGGAGTTGAAAGATCTGAAACCCGGCATGGTGCTGGAAGGGGTGGTGACCAATGTCACCAATTTCGGCGCGTTCGTCGATATCGGCGTGCACCAGGACGGGCTGGTGCATGTCTCGGCCCTGGCCAACCGCTTCGTCAAAGACCCGCGCGAGGTGGTGAAGCCGGGCGATATCGTCAAGGTCAAGGTGCTGGAGGTCGATCTGCCGCGCAAGCGCATCGCCCTCACCATGCGCATGGACGATACGCCCGCCGCTAAATCACCCAGCGCACCATCCGGCGGCGCCTCGCAGCGCGATATCGCCCGCTACCAGCCCCGCCCGCAACAGGCAGCAGGTTCGTCTGGTGGTTCAGGTGGGGGTGCCCGGTCTGCACAAACATCTCCGGCCGATAGTGCCTTCGCCGCCGCCTTCGCCAAGGCCGGGATCAAGCCAGGTGGGGGGAAGCGGGGGTAACCGCCCCCACGTCGCCCCACGCGGGATTAGTGCCGGGTATTGTTTAGCAACAGCAGCACGGCAAAGGCGATGCGGTCTTTGCGTTTGCAGGCGGACAGCGCCTGGATGGCAGCTTTGGCATCGCCGATAGCCTCTAACGCATCGGCGCGCGAAGGTTGAAAATCGGGGCTGTAATCCGCCAGATGGCGTAATTCCTGAAGGCGGATGAACGTGTCGGCAAAATGCACGGCCTCGCCCGGAAAGCCAAGCTGGGCGGCGCGCTTGCAGGCCCTTTTGGCTGTTGCATGGTCCAGCGAGCGGTAGACATCGCGCCACGCACCGTCGGGCCGGTCCTTGCCCGTGCCGCAGATCATATTGCCGCATCTTCGGCAGCGGTATGAAACAGGGCATAGTACGCCGTGCTGATCGCCCTGCGCAGTTCCATGCGGCGGGGTTTGCGCGGGCTGGCGCGGGCCAGCCGCAGCGCCGTTGCCAGCAGGTCGTTCATGGGAACCCCACCACTTTACGGTCCAGCGCAAAATCGTGGCGGACGTGGGGGAAGCGGTCTTCCCCCATGTCCCGCAACCGTCGTCTGAGGGTGTGGAAGAAATCGGTCATGCGGGTGGTATCGACCGCAGGCCCGGCCGGATCATACTGCAATTCAATCGCCAGAACGGCATCGCCGTCATGGTCTAGGGCCGATGTGGTGATAACGTGCGTGAGACCGAATTCCCCCATGAACTGACGTGCGAGACGCTCAACTTCTTGCACAATAACTGCTGTCGGGGCGGGATTTTGCATGGCGACCCTCCAATCGTCCCTATCGATTCAGTGATCAGACGTCTTTCCTGCCTTATTCCCCTTCGGCGATGCTCTCCAGCTCTTCCGGGTCCAGCAGGGTGACGTGGGCGGCGCCGTCCAGGTCGATCAGCCCGTCTTTCCGCAGTTGGGTGAAGGCGCGGCTGACCGTTTCGGTGGTCAGGCCCAGATAGTCGGCAATGTCGGTCCGGCTCATCGCCAGGTCGAAGCTGGTGCCGTCGGCGCCCAGGCGGATCAGGCGGCGGCTCAGGGTCAGCAGAAAGCTGGCCAGGCGTTCGCGCGCGGTCTTGCGCCCCAGCAGCAGCATCAAATCCTGCGCCGCTGCCAGTTCGTTGGAGGCAATCGACAGCAGGCGCCGCTCCATCTGGGGATAGCGTTCCAGCAGCCCTTCCAGCTGGCGGCGGGAGAAGCGGCACAGCGTGACCGGGGTCAGCGCCTCTGCGCTATAGGCATAGGCATCACGGATCGAAAAGCCCAGGAAATCGCCGGTCAGCAGAAAGCCAATCACCTGACGGCGGCCATCGGGCAGCAGCTTATAGACCTTCACCGCGCCGGAGGTGACGTTGAACATATGCAGCGCCGGATCGCCTTCATGCACGATCGGCGCCTGGGCGGGCAGGGCGACATCGGTGACGATGCGCTCCAGCTCCTTGAACCCATCTTCCGGCAGCCCGGCGCACATGGACAGCGGCTTCGCCTCGCAATCGCCGCACAATTCCAGATTGTGCGGGCAGGTGGAGCCGAGCGGCGACGTTTTTCCAAGATCGGTCGAGAACCCTGCCTTCACCGCGCACCATCCTGCGGCTCTGGGCCGCTTTCGTCCCCGATTTAGCGTCGGGCCGTCGTTCAACTTGCCGGGGAGTGTACGCCCATACCGTGCACAAGTCACCCGCCGGAATTGATTCAGGTCAATGCCCTGTTATGCGGCATCGGTCTAGGCTGCTTTCTGTCACACCCCTCTGGACGTGCCCATGCGCAGCTTTTCCGCCACTCCCCTGACGACTGCCGAAATCGACCGGGCCTATGTGCTGGTCGCTGCGGTCATGCCAGATGTCACACTGGCGGCCTGGCGCGCCCATGCCGGGCGTTATATCGCCGGGGGGGAGGCGTTCGGCACTGGGGGCGGGGACCTGCAACCGTCCGGTTGCATCGTCCTGCGCGGCGAAGGGGGCTATTTGTGCGGCTTGTGCATCTATCGCTGCGAGGATGATCTGCGCCACGGCCGCATTCTGCGCGCCACCCATTTTCTGGCGATGGATGTGGTCGATTCGGTCCATGTCGCCGCCGCGCTGCTCGATTGCCTCGATTCGGTCGCCGCGCAGCAGGGCTGTCAGGCCATCCACACCCTGTTGCCGCAGCAGGATCGCACCTTGATCGCGCAGTTCCAGTCCAACGGCCACCGGCTGGAGGAAGTGGGCCTGTGCAAGACCCTGCCGCCCGCCGTTCCCGCCGGTGCCCTGCCATAGGGCGTGGCTGTAGCCGTCCGCTTTACCGAAACTCTGGTGATTCCATGCTGACCTCTTCCCCATCCCTGTTGCAGCGCCTTGAGGCGCGGGTGCCGCGCTATACCAGCTATCCGACCGCACCGCATTTTTCCGCCGATATCGGCGCGGCGCAGTATCGGGACTGGCTGGCGGCGCTGGGCCAGTCTCCAGCTCAATCCCCAGCTCATTCCCCGGCTCACTCCCCCGCAGTGTCGCTGTATCTGCATGTGCCGTTCTGCAATCAGCTGTGCTGGTATTGCGGCTGCCACACCACGGTGGTGGGCACCTATGCGCCGATTGCCGATTTTGCCGACCTGCTGCTGCGGGAGATCGATCTGGTTGGCGCGGCGTTGGAAGCGGGGGGGCGGCGCAGTGCCAGCCACCTGCATTTCGGCGGCGGCACGCCGACGGTCTTATCGCCGGAGGATCTGGAGCGGATCTTTGCCGCCCTCGGCCGCTATTTCGATCTGTCGGCGGCAGAGGAAATCGCCATCGAGATCGATCCGCGCCGGGTCGATGCCGACCGCATCCGCACTCTGGGCCGTCTGGGTTTCACCCGCGCCAGCCTGGGCGTGCAGGATTTCGACCCCGATGTCCAGCGCGCGATCAATCGCCTGCAAACCGTGGACCGCACGGCGGAGGTGGTTGGTATGCTGCGCGGCGTCGGGATTGGAGCGATCAACCTGGATTTGATGTACGGCCTGCCGCACCAGACGGTGGCCAAGGTGCTGAACACGGTCGATCTGGCGCTGGCTATGCAGCCGCAGCGGGTGGCGCTGTTCGGCTATGCCCATGTGCCGTGGATGAAGAAACACCAGCAGCTGATCGACGAGGCGCATCTGCCCGGCGCGGCGGAGCGGTTCGACCAGGCAGAAGCAGCGGCGGAGCGGCTGGTGGCGGCGGGGTTCGTCCGCATCGGCTTCGATCATTTCGCCCGGCCCGACGATCCAATGGCCAAGGCGCAGGCCGACGGGCGGTTACAGCGGAATTTCCAGGGCTATACCACCGATGCCGCCCCGGCAATGCTGGGTTTCGGCCCCTCTGCCATCGGCTATCTGCCGCAAGGCTATCTCCAGAATGCCGCCGCCACCCCGGCCTGGCGGCAGGCGATTCTGAACGGCACGCTGCCGATTGCCCGCGGCTATGCCCTGTCCGACGATGACCGGCT
>CAYRWZ010000051.1:0-18556 GCA_964428065.1 uncultured Comamonadaceae bacterium
GCGCCACCCGGTCGATCACCGCCATCAGGATATCCAGTTCCATCTTGGTGCCAACCAGCGGGATCATCACTTCCGGTTCCACCGTGTTGCCGGTGGTTTTCTTCACCTCGGCTACCGCCTCGAAAATGGCGCGGGCCTGCATTTCATAGATTTCCGGATAGGTGATGCCCAGGCGGCAGCCGCGATGGCCCAGCATCGGATTGGCTTCCGACAGGTGCAGGGCGCGATGACGCAGCCGGGCGATATCCACCCCCGATGCCTTGGCGACGTCGGCCATTTCGGCTTCGCTGTGGGGCAGGAATTCGTGCAGCGGCGGGTCCAGCAGGCGGATCGTCACCGGCAGGCCCTGCATGATGGTGAACAGTTCGACGAAATCGCCGCGCTGCATCGGCTGGATCTTGGCCAGGGCAGCGCGCCGCCCGGCTTCATCCTCTGCCAGAATCATCTCGCGCACGGCCACGATGCGGTCGGCATCAAAGAACATATGCTCGGTCCGGCACAGGCCAATGCCTTCGGCGCCGAACTGGCGCGCGGTGCGGGCATCCAGCGGGGTTTCCGCATTGGTTCGCACCTTCAGCTTGCGCACCCGGTCGGCCCAGCCCATCAGGGTGGCGAAATCGCCAGACAGTTCCGGCTCGATGGTCGGCACATGGCCGATGAACACTTCGCCCGTGCCACCTTCGATGGTGATCAGGTCACCTTCCTTCAGGCTCTTGTCGCGGACGGTCAACACCCCGGCGGCATAATCGATGCGGATATCGCCCGCACCCGCAACACAAGGCCGCCCCATACCACGCGCCACCACCGCCGCATGGCTGGTCATGCCGCCGCGCGTGGTCAGAATGCCCTTGGCCGCGTGCATGCCGTGAATGTCTTCCGGGCTGGTTTCGATCCGCACCAGGATCACCGCCTCGCCCTTCCCGGCCCAATCTTCGGCCTTGTCGGCGGAAAACACGATCTTACCGAACGCCGCACCGGGGGAGGCGGGCAGGCCGCGTGACAGCAGCGTGCGCGGCGCTTTCGGGTCCAGCCGGGGATGTAGAATCTGATCCAGGCTTTTCGGATCGATGCGCAGGATCGCCTCGTCCTCGGTAATCAGCCCCTCGCGCGCCATATCGACGGCGATCTTCAGCGCAGCCTGCGCGGTGCGCTTACCGTTTCGGGTTTGCAACATATACAGCTTGCCCGATTGCACGGTGAATTCGATGTCCTGCACGTCGCGGAAATGCCGCTCCAGCTTCAGGCGCACGGCATCAAGCTGGGCGAACACGCCGGGCATGCTTTCTTCCATCGCGGGCAGGGTGGATTTATTGGCCTGCTTGCCCTTGATGGTCAGTTGCTGCGGCGTGCGAATCCCGGCCACCACATCCTCGCCTTGCGCGTTGACCAGATATTCGCCGTAAAACTCGTTCTCGCCGGTCGATGGATTGCGGGTGAAGGCAACGCCGGTGGCGCAATCGCTGCCCATATTGCCGAACACCATGGCCTGGATATTGACCGCGGTGCCCCAGCTTTCCGGGATATCGTGCAGGCGGCGATAGGTGATGGCGCGCTGGTTCATCCAGCTGCCAAACACGGCGCCAATGGCGCCCCAGATCTGTTCCTGCGGATCGGTCGGGAAATCGCGGCCCAGGGCGCGGCGCACCTCCTCCTTATAATCCGCAACGACGGCCTTCCAGTCGTCGGCGGTCAGGTCGGTATCCAGGCTATAGCCCTTCTCGTCCTTGTGCCGGTCCAGGATTTCTTCGAAATGATGGTGGTCCACGTCCAGCACGACGTTGGAATACATCTGGATGAAGCGGCGATAGCTGTCATAGGCGAAGCGGGCATCGCCCGACAGGCGCGCCAGCCCTTCGACCGTCACATCGTTCAGCCCCAGGTTCAGCACCGTATCCATCATGCCCGGCATGGAGGCGCGGGCGCCCGAGCGGACCGAGACCAGCAACGGATTGGCCGGATCGCCGAAGGTCTTGCCGACCACCGCCTCAACCCGCGCCATGGCGGCAATCACCTGCTGCTTCAGGTCAGCCGGATACTGGCGGCCATGGGCATAGTAATAGGTGCAGACTTCCGTGGTGATGGTGAAGCCGGGCGGCACCGGCAGGCCCAGATTGCTCATTTCCGCCAGGTTGGCCCCCTTGCCGCCCAGCAGGTTCTTCATATCCGCCCGGCCTTCTGCCGAACCGTCGCCAAAGCCGTACACCCATTTCGTCGTGGTCATGGTTCCCCCTACCCTGTGGCCACATCCCGGTTGCCGCAGGGCTGCGGACCGGGCCGTTTTACGATGTCTGGGCTGAGACGCGGTGCCTTAGCCCTCGATCGCTTGAAAATCGGCAATCGCCGCGAACCCGGCGCGAATCCGGCCCAGCAGCGCCAGGCGATTGGCGCGCAGGGCGGCATCGTCGGCATTCACCGTCACGGCGTCGAAAAACGCATCGACCGGCGCGCGCAGATCACCCAACACAGTCATCGCCGCCTCGAAATCATCTTTCGATAGCGCATCCTGCACCGCAGGTGTCACCGTCGTCAGGGCACGGAACAGCACCTGTTCCGCCGTCTCGCGCAGCAGGGCGGCATCGACCGCGCCATCATGGCTGCGGCCATCCTTCTTTTCCTCAATGCGCAGAATGTTGCAGGCCCGGCGATAGCCCGCCAGCAGATTGGCCCCGACATCGGAGCCGACAAAGCCGGACAGCGCCCGCACCCGCGCCAGCACACGGATCACATCATCGTCATCACTGCCCGCCAGCACCGCCTGCACCACATCGTGCCGCACGCCGGTTTCGCGCAGATAGACCTTCAGCCGGTCGCGCAGGAAGGCCAGAATCGCATCGACTGTCGCCTTGTCCTGGTTTGGATTGGGCCGGGTGGTATAGGCCGCCACCGCCGCCGCAAACTCCGCCCGCAGCGCCAGGCGCAACCCGTTTTCCATGATCAGGCGCAGGATACCCAGCGCCGCGCGGCGCTGGGCGAACGGGTCTTTGGAGCCGGTCGGCTTTTCATCGATGGCGAAGAATCCGGCCAACAGGTCGATCTTGTCGGCCAGGGCAACCGCGATCGATACCGGCTTGTCCGGGCAGCGGTCGGACGGGCCCAGCGGGGAATAATGGTCGGCAATCGCATCGGCCACCGGGGCGGCCTCGCCCTGGTGCAGCGCGTAATAGCGCCCCATCACCCCCTGCAATTCGGGGAATTCGCCCACCATGCCGGTGGACAGGTCGGCCTTGGCCAGCAGGGCGGCGCGGGCCGCCTGGGCCGGATCGGCCTTGACCGCCGGGGCCAACCGTTCCGCCAGCGAAACAAGCCGCGCCACCCGCTCGGCCATAGTGCCCAGCTTGGCGTGGAACACGCGGTCCACCAGCTTGGCGCCCCAGTCTTCCAGGCGGATCTTGCGGTCCTGATCCCAGAAGAATTTGGCATCGGACAGGCGGGCGCGCAGCACGCGCTCATTGCCGTTGACGATCGCCTTGCCGCCATCGGCGGCCGCCATGTTGGCGACGGTGATGAAATGCGGGGCGAGGCCGCCCTCAGGCTTGACGACGGAGAAATATTTCTGGTGCGTCCGCATGGAGGTGGACAGCACCTCCCCCGGCACATCCATGAAGGCGGCGTCGATCCGGCCCATCAGTGGCACGGGATATTCCACCAGCCCGGCCACTTCGTCCAGCAACCCGGCATCTTCCAGCAGGGCGAAGCCGGCGGCGCGGGCCAGCTCGCTCGCCTCAGCATGGATCGCGGCCTTGCGGTCGGCTGCCGACAGCACCACCTTGGCCGCCGCCAGCTTGGCGCGGTAATCGGCGAAGTCCGTGACGGTCAGGCGCTGCGGCGCCAGGAACCGGTGGCCGAAGGTGGCATTGGTATAGGGCAGGCAGTTCGCATCGGCCGGATCGCACGCGGCGACATAACCGGCGGCGCGTCCGCCCTCCTCATTCACCCCGATATGCAGACCACCGGGCAGCACCTGACCGCCGAACAGCGCCAGAATGTTGCGCAGGGGCCGGACCCAGGCCAGCCGCCCATTGCGCCAGCGCATGGATTTCGGCCAGGTATAGCCCAGGATCACATCGGCCAGCAGACCGGGCAGCACATCCAGCGCCGGGCGGCCCTTGGTCTGCGTCACCGCGAAATAGAACACGCCCTTGCCGGTATCGCGCTGCTCCAGCTGCGCCAGCGTCAGGCCGGTGGTCTTGAGGAAGCCCTGAACCGCCTGCTCCGGCCCATCGACGCGCGGGCCGCGCTTTTCCTCGGTCAGATCGGGTTGCTGGGCCGGAACCTCCTCCAGCACCAGGGCAACCCGGCGCGGACCGACATGGGCCTCGCTCTGCTTCGGGGCCAGGCCGGCCGCCGTCAGCGCGCCCACCAGCGCGGCCTTCAGCTCCTCTGCCGCGCGGGCCTGCATGCGGGCCGGAATTTCCTCGGAGAACAGTTCGATCAGCAGCTGCGGCATGGGATCATCAATCTCGTTACGGCGACCGGAAGGGGGACGGGGATCAGGCCAGAACCGATTGCTGGGCGGCCCAGGTTTCGCAGCAGCCCTTGGCCAGCGCGCGGACACGCCCGATATAGGCCGCCCGTTCCGTCACCGAAATGACCCCGCGCGCGTCCAGAAGGTTGAACAGGTGGCTGGCCTTGATGCACTGGTCATAGGCGGGCAGCGGCAGGTTCTGGGCCAGCAGGGCGGTGCATTCCCCTTCGGCATCCTTGAAATGCTGCAACAGCAGATCGGTATTGGCATGTTCGAAATTGAACGCGCTGAACTGGCGTTCATTGGCCAGGAACACATCGCCATAGGTCTTGCGGGCGCTGCCTTCGGCCCCGTTCCAATCCAGATCGTAAACGCTTTCGACGCCCTGGATATACATGGCCAGCCGTTCCAGGCCATAGGTGATCTCGGCAGAGACCGGGTTGCATTCGATGCCGCCGACCTGCTGGAAATAGGTGAACTGGGTCACTTCCATCCCGTCGCACCACACTTCCCAGCCCAGGCCCCAGGCGCCCAGGGTGGGGCTTTCCCAGTCATCCTCGACAAAGCGGATATCGTGATCGGCGGGGTCGATGCCGATGCGGCGCAGGCTTTCCAGATACAGTGCCTGGGGATCGGCCGGGGACGGCTTCATGATCACCTGGAACTGATAATAGTGTTGCAGGCGGTTCGGGTTTTCGCCATAGCGACCGTCGGTTGGGCGGCGGGACGGCTGCACGTAAGCGGCGTTCCACACGCCCGGGCCGAGGGAACGCAGCGTCGTGGCGGGATGGAAGGTGCCGGCGCCCACTTCGACATCATAGGGCTGCAGGATCACGCAACCCTGTTCGGCCCAATAGGCCTGAAGCGTCAGGATCAGTGCCTGGAAGCTGAGTGCCTTGCGTTCCGCCGCCTGAGTCATGCGCATGACCTTTCCGTTTCACTCCCGTGATACCGCCGGGTGGGCGCACATTATGCGCTGCACAAAAGGCGGTCAAGCGACGCAAGGCCGCGCATTTCAGGGAAACGGATTGCATGGCACGCAGGGGTCGCCAGCGCGGATACGGGCAAAAAGTTACAGGCGCAACAATGGTTTGGCGATCAGGCGTGCGGGCAATCGCTGCGCCCGCAGGACCGGGCGTTCAGCACCGGAACATAGGTGCCGCATGTCGGGCATTTGCGCAGCTCCTCCCCCGGCAGGTCGGCTGCGGCGCGCACGGCATCGGGATTGGGCGGCGGGCGGGTGGCCCCGGCGTTCTGCTGCCCGGAACCGCCCGCCGGCGGCACCGCATCGGGATTGCCGCGCCCTTTCAGCGGATTGGCGAAGGGCTTGCCGCCGGAAAAACGGCGCACGGTGTACCAGACGCCGGCAATCACGGCGATCAGGATGAGGAGTTTGCCGAAAGTCAATCCGAACATGGGGTCAATCCGCAGAGAAGGTCAAACGCTGCGCAGCGTAGCGGAAACGTAAGGTCAGGCCAATCGCCGCGACCGACAGGCCCAGCGCCATGCCAAGCCACAGTCCGGGCAGGCCCAGCCCGCCCCAGAAGGCAAGGCCGGTGCCGCAAACGAACCCAATCGGCCAATAGGCGACGAAGGCGATCCCCATCGGCACCCGCACATCCTTGATCCCGCGCAGGGCCCCTGCGGCAATCGCCTGGGTGCCGTCGGCGATCTGGAACACGGCGGCGATGATCAACAGCGGCACACCGGCGGCAATGGTGGCAAGGTTGCCCGGCGCGCTGCGGTCCAGAAACAGGCCAATCAGCCAGTCGCCGGCAAACACGTAAACCGGCACCGGCAACGCCATGCCGATCAGCCCCAGCAGCAGCCCGGCATAGCCGCTGGCCCGCGCGCGGTCTGGTTGCCCCTCGCCCATCGCCCGCGCCACCCGCACCAGCGTCGCCTGGCTGGCGCCCATGGCAATCATGAAGGTGGTGGTGATGCAGTTCATGGCGATGGTGTGCGCTGCCAGATCGGCGGCACTGAACCGGCCGGCGGTGATCGAGGTGGCAGAAAAAAACAGGGTTTCGCTGGCAAAGGTCAGCGCAATCGGCCAGCCGATGCCGAACAGGATGCCCAGCTGGCCCCAGCTGGGCGCGTTGGGCGCACTATCTGGGTTGGCGGCTAGGGCGGGGGCGGGGGCACGCAGCGGCCGCCACACCATGCGATAGCGCCGACACAGCGGATCGATCGAGACATAGAGCGCGAACACCAGTGCCATTGTCACAAAGCCCAGCAGAATCCCCAGGGCGACCGGTTGGCCGCCGGTCAGCCGGTCGGCTACGAAACCGGGCAATAGTCCCGCCTGATGGGCCAACCCGGTTGCTGTCAGCACCAGAACGCCAAGGATGGAAATCACCGTTCCGGCATGGGGCCGCCCGAAAGCGGCAGTGGCATAGCGGAACACCGTGACCCAGATCGCCGGGATGATGGCGAAGGATAGAACATGCAGATAATCGGCGGTATCGGCGACCAGCTGCGCCTCCAGCCCCACCGCGCGGAACAGCAGCGGCAGGGCCCACAGCACCGCCATCATCGGCAGGCCCAGCAGAACCGACAGGCGCAGCCCCAAATGGGCATAGATCCCGGCCAGATCCTTGCGCCCTTCCCCCTCCGACTGGGACACCATCACCCCGACCGAGGAAACAAAGCCATTGCCGATAACCTGCATGGAAAAGAACACGGCATTGCCCAGCCCCCCGGCGGCCAGCGCAGCGCTGCCCAGCTTGCCAAGCAGGATGCTGGAGGTGGTGTTCATCGCCACCAGGGCGACCAGCGACAGCACCAGCGGCGCCGTCAGCGCCAGCGCCGGCGGCACTTCCGCCCAAACGGCACGCCAACTACCAGCGCGCCCGCCACCCGCAGCGGGCGGGGCGACGGGGTCAGAAACAGGGGGCATGGATCAGGGGTACTCCACAAGACAGATCCGCAACCGGACCGGATATCAAGTCGCGAGGGAAAGGGGGGCCGCCCCTTCCAGAATGGCGCGCGCAGCATCGGTATAGCCCTGCCCGTCATGCAGCGTCAAACCGGGCAGCAGCGTCAACCCGCCGCGCCCGCCCTTGACCGCGCGGACAATGACCCGCTTGGCCGGAACCGGTTTGGCCTGCACCGTTTCTGCCAGGCCGCCCGCCCGTGGCCAGATTGGCAGCACAGTGATTGACCCGAAGCGGGGCGACAGGGCGATCAGAACCCGGTCCAGCGCATCGGCGCGGTGAATCAGGGTGAACACCCCACGATGGCGCAGGCAGCGGCTAGCGGTATCGACCCACGGCATCAGGCCGCTATCGGCCTTGGCTTCGCGGCGCAAAACCTGGGGCGATGGATCATCGGCCGGGTGAAACGGCGGATTTGCCATGACCTGATCCACCTGCCCCGCGCCTCTCTCTGCGACCCCGTCCTCACCGCCCAGTCGGAACCCGGCGACATTGGCCGTGCGGATCGCCACCCGGTCCGCCAGGCCGTTGGCGGCCGCATTGCCACGGGCCAGATCGGCAATGGCGGGATTCGCCTCCACCCCAATCACCCGTACAGCCGGGCAACGCCAGGCAAGCGCCAGGGCCGCGCCGCCCACCCCGCAGCCAAGTTCCAGCACCGCTGCGCCATCCGGGGGAAGATCCGGGGGAACATCAATCGCTGCGGCCAGCAGCAGCGTATCGACCGCAATGCGAAAGCCATCGCGCGGCTGGCGGATCAGCAGCCGCCCACCCAGCAGGCGGTCCTCGGTCGTGGCAAAGGGGCTGTCAGTCACGCAGCAGCCCATTCTCGGCAGCGGCCAGCGCATCCTCCATCAGGCTGCGGGCGGTGGCGAAATCCTCCTCCGCCACCATCAGGCGGCGGGGTATTGCGCCAATGCTGCCCTCCAGCACGCTGGTATGCAGGTCCAGCAAAACCGCCGCAATCCCGCGTTCGGCCAGGATCGCCTGAAGATAGGACATCAAAACGGGGTTGTTGCTGCGCAGAAGCTCAATCACGGAACGCCATCGATCACAGGGGAAGCCGCCCGGATGACCCTACCGGCTTTCAGTGCCCCTGGCGAGCCGCCAATCGCCACCGCAGCCAGGGAAAGGCCGCAAAGATCACTTGCGCCGCCAGCCCGATCTGCGCGGGGGCCGTGCGGTATTGCGCCCAAACGCCGGGCCAGTCGAGGCCCAGAAGCAGCCGGGCGACCAGCAGTTCGCCCACCAGAACAGTCAGCAGGCCGACAAGGCCCATGCCCACCGCCTGCCATGCCCCCATCCGGGGCCATCGGCGCATCAGGCGGCCGCATACCAGCCAGGACGCCGCCAGCATGACCGGCAGTTCGATCAGAACAGGTACCACCGGGCCAAGATCTGCCGGGCCAAGATCTGCCGGGGTTGCCAGAATCCGCACCGTGCCCAGAACGAAGCCCAGCGCGAAAACCAGCCCCCCGTACAGAATTCCGGCGATCACCATTGTTCGTCTTACCGTTCCATCGGCAAGCGGTTGCTAAACAGGGTCTGGCTGGTCCAGAACTCGCCCAGCGTGCGCATGGCGGCCAGCATTTCGGTCAGGTCCAGCTCGGGATGATGGTCCTGGAGATTGGTGATCTGCTGGTCGAACATGGCCTGAAAATGCTTGTACAGATGCATGCCCTTGTCCGACAGCCGCACGCGGGAGGAGCGGCGGTCATGGGTCGAGCGTTCCTGCTGGAGATACTCGGCCTCAACCAGCTTGCGCACATTGTAGGAAACGTTGGAGCCGAGGTAATAGCCCCGCGTAATCAATTCGCCGATCGTCGCCTCGTCCTCGCCAATATTGAACAGGATCAGGCTTTGAACGTTATTGATATCGGCCAGCCGCATCCGGTCCAATTCCATATCGATCAGTTCCAGAAACTGGCGATGCAACCGTTCGATGTAGCGGACTGCGCTCAAATAGGCGCTGCGGGCATCCGCCATCGACAGGTCGCCGAAGGCACTGGATGACGTTGTTTTAACCAATTCTGCCATTGCCATGATGTCTACCCCTCTCTCTTGCGGGCCGCCTTGCTCTGCCAAATCACCAGGGAACCAGCCAGATAGGCCGAAATTTGGCGACCTTCAAGCGCCCACAGCGGTGGATACAACCTGGTTTGTGATTAATAGCAGGATTTAAACTCTTTTTTAATAATTCTTTTCAGTGCATTCTTTAAAAGTTAACTCGCCTTTTAGGAGTATTTTGTCAGACTAATATAAAATAGCACCCGGCAATTCAAGCAACAAACAACCCGAAATAACGCCCAAATACCGTGGGAAGTCACTGTGTAATGTGTTAATCCATCACTACTAATCGGGCTAAAACAGTGCGATGAACGGGTGTAAGCGCCCCGACTCGCAGCGCCCGCGTATGGCGGCGGCATTGACGGTCGTAAGCCGAACCCGCTATAGCTGCTTGCGTTTCGGGTGCCGCCCGGTATCAGGGCCGGCGCGCCACACCCAGACCGCCCACACCCCAGGCCGCCCACACCCCAGGCCGCACGGATGGATTTGGACACGCTATGGATGTCATCGCCACCGCCATACCGGATGTGAAACTGATTCGCCCGTGCAAGCATGGCGATGCCCGGGGTTTCTTCATGGAAACCTATTCGGAGCATCTGCTGGCCCAACACGGCATCCATGACCGGTTCGTGCAGGACAATCATTCCCTGTCGCGCGATCGCGGCACGCTGCGCGGATTGCATTTTCAGCTGCCGCCCTTCGCCCAGGCCAAGCTGGTGCGCGTGGTGCGCGGACGGGTGTTCGATGTGGCGGTCGATATCCGGCGCGGCTCCCCCACGTTCGGGCGCCATGTCGCGGTGGAATTAAGCGCCGACGGGGCGGAACAGCTCTACGTTCCCGCCGGCTTCGCCCACGGGTTCTGCACCCTCGAACCCGATACGGAATTCGTCTATAAGGTTTCCGCCCGCTATTCGCGCGATCATGATCGCGGCCTTGCCTGGAACGATCCGGCCCTGTCAATCCGGTGGCCCGTGTCGGAGGCGGATGTGATTTTGTCGGATAAGGACCGGGCCAACCCGACATTGGCGGACGCGCCCGACCTTTTCGTCTATGAAGGAGAGACGGTTTAGGGCGTCCCGGCACCCTGCTAACCCGCCAGAAACCTTAGCCGTAACCCCAAAGGACCACTTCCAGAGGCCCCATGACCAAACAGCGTATTCTTGTGACCGGCGGCGCCGGGTTCATCGGTTCGGCCGTGATTCGCCATATTCTGCGCGAAACCGATGCCGCCGTGGTCAATGTGGATAAGCTGACCTATGCCGCCAATCTGGACAGCCTGGACGCGGTGAAGGACGATAGCCGCTATGCCTTCGAGCAGGCGGATATCTGCGACCGCGCCGCCATGAAGCGCATCATCGCCGCCCACCGGCCGACTGCGATCATGCATCTGGCAGCGGAAAGCCATGTTGATCGGTCGATCGATGCTCCCGCCGCCTTTGTCGAAACCAACGTGATCGGCACCTGCACCCTGCTGGAAGTGGCGCTGGATTACTGGCGCGGGCTGGAGGGGGCGGCGCGCGACGGGTTTCGCTTCCACCATATTTCTACCGACGAGGTGTTTGGCACCCTGGGGGACGAGGGCAAGTTCACCGAAGAAACGCCCTATGCACCCAATTCGCCCTATTCGGCCAGCAAGGCGGCGTCGGACCATTTCGTGCGCGCCTGGCACCATACCTATGGCCTGCCGGTGGTCACCTCCAACTGCTCCAACAATTACGGGCCGTGGCAATTCCCGGAAAAGCTGATCCCGCTGATCGCCAGCAACGCCCTGGAAGGCAAGCCGCTGCCGGTCTATGGCACCGGGATGAACGTGCGCGACTGGCTCTATGTGGACGATCATGCCTCGGCCCTGTGGACCATTCTGACCAGGGGCAAGCTGGGCGAAAGCTATAATGTCGGCGGCAATAACGAGAAGACCAATATCGATGTGGTGCGGGCGATCTGCGATCTGGTCGATCAGATGGCCGGTCCGCTGCCCGGCGGCGCGCCGCGACAGTCGCTGATCACCTTCGTGACCGATCGTCCGGGTCACGATCACCGCTATGCCATCGACGCCAGCAAGATCGAGCGCGAGTTGGGCTGGACCCCGGCGGAAACCTTCGAAACCGGACTGAAGCGCACGGTCGAATGGTATATCGCCAACCGCGCCTGGTGGGAAAAGCTGCGCAATGTCTATGCCGGCAACCGGCTGGGCCTGAAAGCGGCCGGAAAATGACCCGTATCCTGATCCTGGGTGCGCGCGGCCAGGTGGGCAGCGAGCTGACGGCCCTGCCTTGGCCCGACGCGGTCAGCGTCACCGGCCTGGCCCGGGATCAGGTGGACCTGACCGACCGGGCCGCGCTGCGGGCGCAGGTGATGGCCATGCGGCCGGATGTGGTGATCAACGCCGCCGCCTATACCGCCGTTGACAAGGCGGAAAGCGAGGCGGACCTGACCTTTGCCGTCAACCGCGATGCGCCGGAAACCCTGGCAGATGCCTGCGCCGCCCTGGGCGCGCGGCTGCTGCATATCTCAACCGATTACGTGTTCGACGGCAGCAAGTTCGGCGCCTATGTCGAAACCGATCCGGTTGCGCCGCTGGGCGTCTATGGCCGCAGCAAGGAAGCTGGGGAAAGTGCGATCCGCGCGCATCTGGCCGATCATGTGATCCTGCGCACCGCCTGGGTGTTCGGCGCCACCGGCGGCAATTTCGTCAAGACCATGCTGCGCTTCGGGCATGAACGCCGGCATCTGCGCGTGGTCGGCGATCAGGTCGGCTGCCCCACCCCGGCGCGGGCGATTGCCGAAGCGCTGGCCCGCATCGCCCTTACCAACGATACGGCGTTCCAGCGGGGAACCTATCATTTCGCCGGCAATCACGCCGTATCCTGGTTCCAGTTTGCCGAGGCGATTTTCGCCGCGGCCGCCCGGTATGGCGTGGCGCGCCCACGCCTTGATTGCATCACCACGGCGGAGTATCCGACACCGGCGCGCCGCCCGGCCAATTCGGTTTTATCTTGTGACCTGCTGGCGGCGCGGTACGATATCGCCCCGGCGAATTGGCAGGCCGGGCTGGAGGCCGTACTGGCGGATCTGGCGCAGGCCGGAACGCTTCCGGGGGCGGGCCTACTGGCACGTCCGGACCGCACGGCGTAAACCATTCTCTGCTGTTTGATTGAGGGAACATGAAAGGGATTATTCTGGCGGGCGGCTCGGGGACGCGCCTTTATCCCGTCACGCAGGTGGTCAGCAAGCAGCTGCTGCCGATCTATGACAAGCCGATGATCTATTACCCGCTCTCGACCCTGATGCTGGCGGGGATCAAGGATATTCTGGTCATCACCACGCCCCAGGACGCGCCGTTGTTCGCCCAGTTGCTGGGCGATGGCAGCCAGTGGGGCATCAACATCCAGTATGCGCAGCAGCCGAAGCCCGAAGGGCTGGCCCAGGCCTTCATCATCGGCCGCAGCTTTGTGGGCCGGGACAGCGCGGCGCTGGTGCTGGGCGACAATATCTATTTCGGGCACGATCTGGAGCCGATGGTGCTGGACGCCGCCAAGCAATCGAGCGGTGCCACGGTGTTCGGCTATCACGTGCGCGACCCGGAACGCTATGGCGTGGTCGAATTCGATGCCGGCGGAACGGCGATCAGCATTGAGGAAAAGCCGGCCAAGCCGCGCAGCAACTATGCCGTCACCGGCCTGTATTTCTATGACAATGCGGTGCTGGACATCGCGGCCGGGATCAAGCCGTCGGCGCGCGGGGAGCTGGAGATCACCGATGTCAACCGCGTCTATCTGGAGCGCGGCGCGCTGCGGGTGAAGAAAATGGGGCGCGGCTTCGCCTGGTTCGATACCGGCACCCATGAAAGCCTGCTACAGGCAAGCGAGTTCGTCCGCACCATCGAAGAGCGTCAGGGCCTGAAAATCGCCTGTCTGGAGGAAATCGCCTGGCGGCGCGGCCTGATCGACGGGGAACAGGTGCTGCGCCTGGCGCAGCCGCTGGCCAAGAACCAGTATGGCCAATATCTGATCCGCATGGTCAACGGCCAGGCGGGCTGACCATGCTGGACGCGGCGCAGCTGGAAACCGGACCGGACCGGGCAGCCCCCCTGCCGAAGCGCGCGGAGTTTTCCCGCGTGCTGGTCACCGGTGCATCCGGCTTCATCGGCCGCCATGTCTGCCACCTGCTGCGCGAACGGGGCCTGACCGTCTTTGCCGCCGTGCGTCACCCCGATCATGCCCCGCCGGGCACCACGCCGCGCCTGATTGCCGATCTGCGCGGCAGTATCGATTGGTCGGGCCTGTGCGACGATGTGGATACGGTGATCCATCTGGCGGGCTATGTTCATGCCGGCCCCGGAACGCCGGATCGCCTGGCCGTCGCCCGCAGCTCCAACACCATCGCCACCCGCGCCCTGGCGGAAGAAGCGGTTGCCGCCGGGGTGCGCCGCTTCGTCTTTGCCAGTACGGTCAAGGTGTTCGGCGATGGCGAGGGGGCAGGAAGCGATAGCGGCCCCCTGTCCGATGCCACCCCGCCCCTGCCGGTCGATGCCTATGGCCAGTCGAAGCTGGAGGCAGAACAGGCGCTGCGGGAGATTGCGTCCCGCAGCCCTGCCCTGTCGGTTGTGGTGCTGCGCCTGCCGCTGACCTATGGCCCCGATGTGAAGGCGAACGTGCTGCGCCTTCTCTCGGTCGCCGACAGCCCCTGGCCGCTGCCGCTGGGCAGTGCCCGCGCGCCGCGCAGCATGCTGGCCGTCAGCAATGCCGCCGATGCCTTCCTGCGGGCGGCAGAGGTGGAGCGGACCGGCTTCGATACATTCGTGCTGTGCGACGGGCAGGATTTGACCGTGCGGGACTTGCTGCTGGGGCTGCGGCGGCGCCTGAACCGGCGCGGCAATCTGCTGCCAATTCCGCTGGCCGTGCTGCGCCTGACGGCCGCCACCCTGGGCCTCAGCACCATGGTCAACCGGCTGATCGAACCATTGCGCATCAACGATGCGCGGTTCCGGGCGGCGTTCGACTGGCATCCGCCGGTCACGCCGGATCAGGAATTGTCGGCCATGGCGGATTGGTACCGGCAATCGAGCAAGCGGCGGGAAAATGATCGGCGGCGGCGGATCGCCATGCCGAAACTGTCGCTGGATGCCGGTATCGCCCCGGTTTCGGCGGTGATCGTGTCCTATCGCACCGGCCCGGCCCTGTTCGACTGTCTGGATGCCGCGCTGAAGGAAACGGCGCTGGCCGAGGTGATCCTGGTCGATAACGGCAATAGCGAGGCCGATATGGCGCGGCTGCGCGATCTAGCGGCACAGACCCCGCGGCTGCGCCTGGTCAGCGGCCATGGCAATGTCGGCTTTGCCGCCGGTTGCAATATCGGCGTCAGCCTGGCCGCCAATCCGCTGGTGCTGCTGCTGAACCCGGATTGTATTCTGGAACCCGATGTCCTGCCGCCGTTGAAAGCCGCTGTCGGCCGCCGCTATGGCCATTGGGCGGCCACCGTGCGCCTGCTGGACCAATCGGGCACCGAACAGCGCGGCAGTCGGCGCAATATCGGCTCCCCCCTGCAATTCTTCATCGAAGGGCTGGGGCTGGCGCGCCTGATGCCGGGCCTGTTCAACCGCTGGCGGCTGAATTTCCACACCCTGCCGGTGCCGCGCGGCCTGACCCCGGTGCCCGCCATTTCCGGCGCCTTCATGCTGATGCCGCGCGAAACCTTCTTCGCCCTGAACGGCATGGACGAAGGCTATTTCCTGCATGTCGAGGATCTGGATTTCTGCCTGCGCCTGAACCGGCTGGGCGGCACGCTGCTGTTTCTGGGCAGCCGCGCCTGCACCCATATCAAAAGCACCAGCGATGCCCCATCCTTGATGGTGGAACTGCATAAAATCCGCGGGCTGAAGCGCTTTTTCGTCGAACATTTCGGCCCGGCCTATCCCCGTCTGGGGATCGAAGCGATCTGGACCATTCTCGCCACCGGCATTTTCGTCCGCGCCGTCTATCGCAGGCTGCTGCGCGGATAGGCAGCCCCGGTTAGAACGGATCGCGCAAGCCGCGCCACAGGCCGGACAGCGCGGCGCGCAGCTTGGCGGGCTTTTCCGCCTCGAACAGGATGATCCGGCCCAGTTCCCCCAGCGCGGCGATCAGATCAAAGGTCAGCCAGCGCCGTTCGCGCCGGCCATGCAGCCGCCAGCACAGGGCGCGATTGCGGAACTGCCAGTAGCGGCGGAACGGCGGATGGTTGTTCGCCTTCACCGTGCGCCCGAACAGGCGATGCTCAGTCGGCTGGCCCAGGCGATGCGCCAGCCGCGCGCCCGGCACCAGCCAGATTTGCCCGCCCAGCGCGCGGGCGCGCAGGCAATAATCGACATCGATATAATCAATGAAGAAATCGGCGCGCGGCAGGCCGATCCGGCGCAGCCAATCGACCGCGATCAGCGTGCCGGAGGCAATGGCGAACACCACCGGCATGGGCGGCGATCCGGCATCGACGGTCATCCAGCGGCCCGTTGTGGACAGATAGCGGGCCGCACCGCCTACCCCCCCTCCATCCGGGCCCATATCCAGGCCCATATCCAAACTGGGCGCCACCATCGCCCGCGCCGGATCGGCGGCGAGTTCCCCAGCCAGCCGGGCCACCATATCGGCTGCCGGGCGGCTGTCCTGATCCAGCAGCAACAGCGCATCAACCGATTGCCCGGACACCGAAAATTCCGGGGCCAACGCCAGCTCGATCCCCCGGCGCTGCGCCCTGGCCAGCCCCTGATTGCCGCCCATCGATTCGAAGACGGCGTCCACCCGGGCTGCGGCGGCCGCAGCAATCGCCTGACCGTCCGGTGTGTCGGAATTATCGACCACGATCAGCCGGTCCACCTGCGGTGCCACCTGGGCCAGCCGTTCAGCCAGCCCGTCATCCGGGCGAAAGGTCACGATGATGGCGACGCACCGCATCAGGCATCCCCCTGAACCGGCGTCACACGGACCGGGGAGCCGACCGGGCGCAGCAGCACGGGCTTGGTGACGATGTGGACCGGGTTGAGGCCCAGGATCGACAGAATTGCACCGGTCGATACGCGCCGTGTCGCCTGCACCGCCTTGCGCTGCCGCCAGGCGGCGGGCAGGCCAGCAAGGCCATCGCGCACCCCGCGCAGGATCGGGCCGGTCATCGCGCCGCCCCGCTTCAGGGACCACAGGATCAGCGCCAGCACCAGCCCGGCATGCAGGATCAGCGACAGCGGCAACAGCCAGCCCGGCATGTCCTTGACCAGCATCCAGATCTGGTTGCGATAGCCGTGATAGAGCGCAAATCCGCCGCCCACCTGCTGCGCCGTGGCCGAGCCGACATGATGCACCACGGCACCGCCGACCTGTCGGCACAGCCCGCCCGCCAGGCGCAGACGGAAGGCAAGGTCCAGATCCTCGCCATAACAGAAGAACCGTTCGTCGAACCCGCCCGCTGCCTCGAACGCCGCGCGGTCGTAAATGGCGGCGGCGGCGCAGGGGGCGAAACATTCGCCATCGGGATGCCGCGGCCACACCGCCTTGCGATACAGCCCGCGCCAGCCGAAGCCGAACAGCATCAGATTATCGCCTGTTCCGTCATAGCGGCCCCCATCATAGCGGTCAGGCGTATCGGCCAGGATCTGCGTGCTGCCCGCCATCACCAGGCGCGGATCGCCCTCCATGGCGGCGACCAGCCGTTCCAGCCAGTCGGGCGCGGCAAAGGCATCGGGGTTGAGTGCCACCAGCCAGCGCCCCCGCGCGCCGCGCGCGGCCAGATTGTTGGCGGCGGCAAACCCCAGATTGGCCCCGGCCTGCACGATGGTCAGGCGCGGATCGGTGGGTAGATCGGTCAGCGAGCCATCGGTCGAACCATTATCGACCAGGACACAGTCGAAATCGCGGAAACTCTGGGCCAGCAGGCACTCCACCGCCCGCCGCAGATGCGGCCCGGCATTGTAATTCACCATCATCACGCGCACCGCAGGTGCAGCGGATGATCCGGCCATGCCGGTGGCGGGGGCTTCCATCGGGGTCATAGCGGCACGATACGGATAAAACCGGGCGGCGCAAGCCGCGATGCTATGGCAAGATTTCGCCCGCTTCGCGTGCGTCGCTGCGCACCCCCTGGAATCGCTGGATCAGGCGCAGCATTGCCGCCGCCCGCGCTGGGGCGGAGAAGGTGGCGAGGGCAAGGCGACCGGCATGTTGTTCGGCCAGCTGGGCCAGTTGGGGGCGGCCCAGACCGTCCAGCCAGTCGGCCACATCCAGCAGGGCATTCACCTGCGAGGCGGCATCGCCGGCGATCGGCATGCTGGAGGAAAATTGATCGAGGGCGGCGGCGAACTTGGCCGGATCGTCGATCCCGGCAGCCCCGGACAGGGCCAGAAACAGCGCCAGGCGCGCCCGCATGTCGCGGCTGATCGGGGCGGCCGGTCCGCCCTCGGCCAGCAGCCGGGGCAGCCGATCGACCGCCCCGCGCTGAATCAGCGCCAGCACCAGCCCGTCCAGATCGCTGCGCCCGAGATCGAGCGGCGGGGCCGTGCGCCAGGTCTGATCGGCCAGATCCAGCCAGGGGTCCGCTGGGCCGATGCCGGCCCGGACCAGGGCGGCCAGGGCGGCGATCTTCTGCCCCGGCACGCCAATCGACGGCAGCAGGGCCACCGCAAGCTCCCCCACCGCATCGGGGGGTATCCGGGCGCCGGAATGGGCGGCCGCCACGGCGATCAGCCGCGCCGCCAGCGCCGACCGGAACGCGGCCAACTGTTCTCCCTTCCCGATCTCCTCCGCCAAGGCAAGCGCCCGGGGCACGGAAAACGGCGTACACAGCAGCCGGCGTTCGGCTTCGGCCTGCCGTGCGGCCAATGTCACCGCCTCCTCTCCATCGGCGGGCGGCAGGGTCCAGCCGGGGCAGGTGCGCGCCTGAACCCGCACCAGATCATCCCGCCATTGCTGACGCACCGTTGGCGGCCAGGCGGACCACAGGCTTTGCACCAGCGCGCCGTCTTCCCCCCGGATGCCAAGGCCGGGCGGCACCGGCTGTCCCGACAGGCCGGCGAGCAGCGCGCGCGGCTGCGCATCGACGGGGAGTGGCGGCCAGGTGGCCTGAT
>CAYRWZ010000052.1:0-12681 GCA_964428065.1 uncultured Comamonadaceae bacterium
AACACGGTGCCGCCCAGAATGTTGCGGATGGTGCCGTTGGGCGACTTCCACATCTTCTTCAGATTAAATTCCTTCACCCGCGCTTCATCCGGGGTGATGGTGGCGCATTTGACGCCGACACCGTATTTCTTGATCGCTTCCGCCGCGTCGATTGTCACCTTATCTTCGGTCTGGTCGCGGTATTCGATCCCCAGATCGTAATATTTCAGATCGACATCCAGGAAGGGCAGGATCAGCTGTTCGCGGATCATCTTCCAGATGATGCGGGTCATTTCATCGCCGTCGAGTTCGACGATCGGGTTGACCACTTTGATTTTGGCCATGGGCGGAACTCCAGAAAACGCCTGACGGATCACTGTCCGGGCGATGGGTCTGACGGGAAAAACCGGGTGGGGAAGATATCAGGCCGGTGGGCGGGTGCAACTGCAAAGGCCGTGCTGCGCGCACCCGACGCAGATCGGGCGCCGCACGGCGGGTGGCGGCAGGTCAGGTCCACTTGATCGCCGGTTCGACCACCGGCGCCGGGGCGGTGTGCAGCTTGGCGAACACGTCGTCCAGCGTGCGGGCCACGGTCCACAGGCCGCGCATCTGCGGCTTGGCGAAGCCCTCTTCGATCATATGATCCAGCAGTTCGGTCAGCTTGCCCCAATAGCCATCGACATCGGCGATGATGATCGGCTTGTCGTGCAGCTTCAGCTGCCGCCAGGTCAGCACTTCGAAGAATTCTTCCAGCGTGCCGAACCCGCCGGGCAGTACAATGAAGGCGTCCGACAGTTCGGCCATTTTCTGTTTGCGGGTGTGCATGGTATCGACGATCACCAGTTCAGTGATGCCGCCATGGCCGACTTCATAGCGTTCCAGAAATTCCGGGATGATGCCGACGGCCTGGCCGCCCAGGCGCATCACGCCGTCGGCCACCAGCCCCATCAGCCCGACACGCCCGCCGCCATAGACGAGCTTCAGGCCCCGCCGTGCCATTTCTTCGCCAAGATCGGTGGCAAACTGGCGATAGCTGTCGCGCACCGTGCCCGACGACCCGCAATAAACACACAAGGACGAGATGGTCTGCATGGTCACAACAATCGCACCGAAAGACTAAGATTTGGCGAAAGCCACGCCGGGTCTGGATCGGGTCCGGTCAACCGGGGTGGCCATGGAATCGTCTCCCTGAAGCTATAATGGGTCAAAGACGCGAAATCAAAGGGCGGCTCAGCGCGATATGCGGGTTTCGGGCGATTGAACCGTCCTGCGTCCGCGCCACAGGGTTGCAGCGGCCAATCGGTTCGGGCTACCCTGTCCCGGCTTCCCAACGCGGCAATCGAGGATACCGTGCGCAAAACATATCTGGTTGGCGCTGTGGGCGTGGGATTCCTGGCAGTCGCCATGGCAGTCACCCTCTGGCAGAACCGCGACGACGGCCCGGCCTCGTCTGTGGCGACCGCAGCCTCGATACCATCCTCTGGCACCCCCGCATCCGGTACCCCCGCATCCGGTGCAGCCCCGGCGGCCCAGCCCCCAGCCGGATCGGCGGTTGCCGAGCGCAATGCAGCAGGCAAGGCAACGGACACTGCGGGGATGTCATCCCCCGCGGCTGAAACCAGGGCCGTCGCCGCTGTCGCGCCCACTCCAGGATCGTCTGCCCCCGGATCGTCTACGGGTGGATCGGGCCAGCCGGTTATCCCCAGCTTCGATGTGGTTCGCGTCAACCCCCAGGGCGATGCGGTCATCGCCGGCCGTGCCGCGCCCGACAGCCGGGTCATCGTGCTGGATGGGGCCATCGAAATCGGCACAGCCACGGCCGATCAGCGCGGCGAATGGGTGCTGCTGCCCAAAGATCCCCTGCCGCCTGGTGTGCGGGAGTTATCGCTGAAGGCACTGCCGGCCGGCAGTGCCGGGGATGGGTCGGCCATTGTGTCCGACCGGGTGGTGATCCTGTCGGTTCCCGATGTCAGGCGCCCGGCAGAGGCGGCGGGTGAGGGGCCTGCTGGCGCCCCCTCGGGCACCCCATCTGGCGCCCCGTCTGGCGCCCCATCTGGCGCCATGGCCCTGTCGGTCAGCCGCGACGGGCGCGGCGGCTCCACCCTGTTGCAAGGGCCCAGCGACGGCGGGCCGGGTGCGGCATCCCCCTCATCCCCCTCCGCCCCGGCATCCCCCTCCGCTCCGGCGTCCGGCGCCGCCGGTCTGCTGGCGCTGGATGTGATCGATTATGACGATAGCGGCCAGGTGCGTCTGGCCGGCCGGGCCAGTGCCGGCGCGGCCCTGCGCGTCTATCTGGACAATCGCCTGCTGGGCGCGGCAGAGGCCAATCCGCGCGGCCAGTGGGATCTGGTGCCGGACCGCGCCATTGCCCCCGGCCTGTATACCCTGCGGGTCGATCAGCTGAGCCGCGAGGGCAAGGTGGTGCAGCGGGTGGAAGCGCCGTTCCAGCGCGCGCGGGAGGAAGAGCGGCTGGCGGATGGCCAGCGCTTCATCGTCCAGCCCGGCAACAGCCTGTGGCGGATTGCCCGGCGCACCTATGGCGAAGGCGTGCAATATACGGTGATTTTCGAAGCGAACCGCAGCCAGGTGCGCGACCCGGACCTGATCTATCCGGGCCAGATTCTCAGCCTGCCGGCGCAGAACTGATCAATGCGCCGGCGGCGTCCCCGGCTCTGATGCCACTCCCGCTTCGGCAGCGCGGACCAGCCCGATCCACGGCTGCACTTCGGTCAGGATCTGGGTGACGGCGGTCAGGATCGTGGTGCCGGTCAGCGGAAGGTCGGCCTTGCATGCGCCGACGAACTGTACCTGCTGCCGTTCGTCCACCAGAAACCGGCCGTAGCGCAGGGAATGGCTGGACTCGACAATCGCCGACAGGTCCAGGCGGCCTTGCGGATTTTCCGCCGAATAGGGGCGGGTGCCAACCAGGCCGGAAATTTCGACATGGGCATGGCCGCCCTGGCTCATGCAGCGGGCGGTGAAGCCGATGCCGTCAACGGCAAAGGTGAAATGCAGTTCGGCCGCCGGGCGGCGAACCGGACGGCCGTTTTCTTCCACGGTGATGGTTTTCAGCTCGATCGGCAGGGGCTGCCGGGCGAGGAAATCCATCGTGTCTGCCATTGTGCTCATGACGCGAATGATGCGCGCCATGGCCGAAAAAGGCAAGGATCGGCACGCGCCGGCATGTGCGGTGTGGATCGGGGGTATGGGCCGGGGGTGTGGGCCGGGGGCAGCATCCCCCATCATCTGCTGGTATCGCGCGCCCACGGGGGCTATGATCGCCGCCGGTTTTGGTTACGACCCAGATAAGGAGAGACGCGCGTGCGTCCCGTAGTGCTTCATCCGATTCATCGTGAAGGCTGGCCCTTCATTCTGATTTTTGCCCTGGTCACCGTGATCCTGGCGGCATTCAGCCAATGGCTGGGCGTGGCCGGCGTGGTGCTGACCCTGTGGTGCGCCTATTTCTTCCGCGATCCGGTCCGGACCACCCCCACCCGCGAAGGGCTGGTCGTCTCGCCCGCCGACGGGGTGGTGACCGCCATCGAACCCGCCATTCCCCCGGCAGAATTGCAGGCCGGCGATACTCCGCTGATGCGCATTTCGGTGTTCATGAACGTGTTCGACGTGCATGTGAACCGCGCTCCGGTTTCGGGCACGATCAAGCGCATGGCCTATAAGCCCGGCAAGTTCCTCAACGCCGCGCTGGATAAGGCAAGCGAGGATAACGAGCGCAATTCCTTCCTGTTCGAAACCGCCGACGGCAAAACCTATGCCGTGGTGCAGATTGCCGGGCTGGTCGCGCGCCGCATCGTCTGGTGGGTCAAGGATGGCGATGTGCTGACCGCCGGTGCGCGGTTCGGCATGATCCGCTTCGGCAGCCGGGTCGATGTCTATCTGCCCGCCGGGGTGCAGCCGCTGGTGTGCATCGGCCAGCGGGCCATTGCCGGGGAAACCGTTTTGGCCGATGCGGCCTCGACCGAGGCGCAGCGTCAGGGCACAGCGTCCTGACATGCTGCGCCGCCGCGCCCTGGGGGCTCGCCGTCCCGCCTTTTCCTCGCGGATGCGGGTGCAGTCGCTGCATCGCCTGATCCCGAACATCCTGACCTTGATGTCGCTCTGCTCCGGGTTGACGGCGATCCGCTTTGCCATGGAGGACCGCTGGCAGGCCACGGTGATCGCCATCATTCTGGGCTGGACGGGCGCATCGCCCGGCTGATCGGGGCCACCAGCAAGTTCGGCGCCGAACTGGATTCGTTGTGCGATTTCGTTTGCTTCGGTGTGGTGCCGGCGCTGGTCCTGTATCTGTGGGTGATGGCCGATGGCGGGCGGATCGGCTGGGCGGTGGTGCTGATCTATGCCATTTGCATGGCGCTGCGGCTGGCCCGGTTCAACACGGCGCTGGATGACGATACGCGGCCGCCCTGGACATCCCATTTCTTCACCGGGGTTCCGGCCCCGGCGGCGGCGGCGCTGGTGCTGATGCCTCTGATCGCCGATATCGAATTTCCCGGTGATCCGGCCGGCAGCGGGCTGGCGCACAGCCCGATCGCCGTCGGCCTGTGGATCTTGATCGTGGCCGGCCTGATGGTCAGCCGCATCCCCACCTTCTCCATGAAGAAGGTGCGGGTGCCCCATGTGTGGGTGCTGCCGATTCTGATTCTGGTTGGCATCGTCGGCGCGGGCCTGGCGGCGGAACCCTGGTTGACCATCCTGATGCTGGGCCTGGGATATCTGGCCTCCATCCCCTTTTCCATGCGGGTGGCGGCCCGGTTGCAGCGGGCACAGGCCCGGATGGCAGCCGGCAGCGTACCGGACGCCGCTGCGCCGGAAACGGACCCCCCCGCCACTCCGCCTATCGCCCCCCCGCCTACCGTCCCCCCGCCTACCGTCCCCCCGCCCACCGTCCCCCCGCAAGGCTAGGCCGCGATGCTCGACCGGGCGTTGCGGCGCAGGCTGGACCCCTGGCTGGACCGGCTGGCCCGCACAGCCATTGCCTGCGGCGTAACGGCCGATTGCGTCACCTGGGTCGCCTTTTCGGTCGGCCTGCTGGCGGCGGGTACGGTTGCCCTGCAATGGTACGGCTGGGGGCTGGGGCTGATGCTCGCCTCCCGCCTACTGGATGGGCTGGATGGCGCGATTGCCCGCAACGGGCGCGGCCCCACCGCCCTTGGCTCCTTTCTCGATATCACGCTGGATTTCGTATTCTATGGCGCGTTTGTCGCCGCTTTTGCCCTGGCCGGGCCGGAGGCCAATGCCCTGCCGGCGGCGCTGCTTCTGCTGACCTTCATCGGATCGGGGGCCAGTTTCCTGGCCTTTGCCTCGGTTGCCACGCACCACCAAATCCGGAATATCGAAGGGCTGATGCACAAGAAGGGCATCCCGTACCTGGGCGGGCTGGCCGAAGGCACGGAAACCATTATCGTATTTGCCCTGTTCTGCCTGTTTCCCGGCTGGTTCCCGCTGCTCGCCTATGGCTTTGCCGGATTGTGTGCCTTAACCCTGATCGGGCGCATCGCGGCGGCGCACCGCAGTCTGCGCGCCTGATATTTAGGCTTCAGTGCAGCCGGTCTTTCCCGTCCGACAGATCGACGCCATAGCGCGATTTGAACAGCTCCAGGATCGCCTTCGCCTTGCGCCGCTCATCCTCGGTAAAGGGGCGGTTTTCGTCCTCCGGCTTGCCTTTGGGCAGGACGATGCCTTCCCGTTGGCGCACGGCTTCCAGCGTGCTGCCATCGGCGGCGCGGCCATAGAACGGCCGGCCGTCAGCCGCAGCCGGGCGGCTGGCAGGCGCAGGATCCTGCGCTTCGGGCTGGTTTGCGGCGGCCTTGCGCAGCAAACCGGCCATGGCGCTGCGCGCCGCTTGCTCGGCTTCCGGCGAAATGAACAATTCCCGCAGACGCCGGGCAATCGCCAGCGCCTGCTGATAGGATCGTTTCGGGGGGCGTTGCTCTGTCATGGCGCCAGAGTAACCGGAGTGGCCCGATGGGTCATCCAAATCCTTTCGCCCCGCCCAGGGCATAGAGCAGCCAGGCCGGATCCTGGCGCGCCATTCCTTCCACCGCCCATTGCAGCTCATAGGTGCGGCACAGGCGCAGCGCCCGGTCCCGGTCATCCTGCCCCCAGCCCAGTGCGGCCAGCAGCGGATCGGCCAGCCGGTTGCCGTAATTGTACCACAGCCCCGCCAGATCGACCGCAGGATCGCCCGCCCCGGACCGCCCGAAATCCAGCAGGCCGGACAGGCGCGGGGCATGCGCCGGCCCATCGACCAGGATATGGCCGGGATGCAGATCGTCATGGATCAGCGCCGGCCGGTGGGGATTGAGCGGCCGGTCGATCAGCGCCTGCACCATTGCCTCCAGGTCGGCCGCCAGACCAGGCGACAGATGGGGAAAGACCAGCCGCCGGGCTGCGTGACGCAGATCGCCCCAGCTTTGACCATCGTGCGGCGTGGCGCAGGGCGGGTCCGCTTCGGATCGCAGGCCGTGCAGCGCGGTCAGGGCCGCCGCCAGATCCGCCGCCAGCCGGGTGAGTGCGGGCCGGTCCAGCATGGCAACCAGACGGGGGGAGAGGGGGCGGCCGGTCAGCCGGGTTTGCAGCATCCACCCCGGGCCCTGCGCCAGAATCCGGGGGGTGGCGATGGGCAGCTGCCCCCCGATCCGGGTCAGGATCGCCGCCTCCCCCGCTATCCGTTCCGCCTCCCCTGGCCGGGCCAGATGCAGGGCGGCGCCAAGCGGGCCGCCAGATATGTGGTCGGGGGCATTGCCATGCAGCCAAACCTCTGCCGTTGTTCCCTCCGGCCGATAGTCCCAGTGGCGCAGATCGGTCGGCAGGGCGAGGCGGACCAGCGCCGCCTGACAGTCCGGCGGCAGCGTCATCGGCTGTCCCCCGCCGGCTATATTGACCCCCATATCGACCCCCCATATCGACCCTGGACAAGTGCGGCGGATCGGCGGCACACTTTCAGTGTGACAGACCCATGACTGCACCGGCGCACCCCAGGAGGACGGCGATCCTGGGGACGGCGACCCAGAGGAAAGGCGGCCTGCCTGATGTCGAGCCTTGTTCATCTCACGGATTTTCGCGCTCCGCAGGATCAGCGCAAGGCCCGCAAACGGGTTTATTTCGACCGGGCCGAACTGATGGACATTCTAAATCTCTACAGCCAGAAGGTCGCCAGCGGCGTCTGGCGCGACTATGCCATCGACCACGGCCCTGGCGCGGCGATGTTTTCGATGTTCCGATCCAGTTTCGAACATCCGCTGTTCGCCATCATCAAGCAGCCCGGCGCGCGTCAGGGCGATTATCTGCTGGTATCCGGGCGGCAGAAGCTGGCCCAGGCCAGGACATTGCGCGAAGTGCTGGACGCCCTGCGGGAGAGGGCGGAGTCGAGCCGCCCGCTGCATCTGGTGCGGCAATAGGGGGCGGCGCTTCGCAGGCTGGCTATTTGATCGACAGGCGGGCGATCAGGCCGCGCAGCTGTTCCACCTCTTGCTGGCTGGACAGCACCGCCGCCCGCGCCACCTGGACGGCATAGACCTGCTGTTCGTAATCCTTCGACAGCCGCACCACGTCCGATCCGTCGGCTGCGGGCTGGCTGCCATCGGCCGTTTCGGCGACTGCGGTGCCCTGCTGTTCGGCCTGGGCAGCCTTGGTGGCGGCATTGGCGGAGGACAGCAGCTGCTCCAGCGTTTGCTTCAGCTTGCTGTTGCGGTTGTCCAGATCGGCCTGCTGGGCTTTCAGAACAGCTTCGCGCTGGGCCAGTTGGATAATCAGCTGCTGGCGATATTCCGCCCGGCCCTGCACGGCCGCCTGCACGGCGCGATCGGGCGCTGCCGGATCCAGCGGCGCAGCGCCGGGGGACTGCGCCAATGCCGGGCCGGATGCCAGCGCCAGAAGAAGCGGGGTGATCGCAAACGCAGTCACTGCACGCCCGGCGGTTTTCTTCGCCCATACCATCATCGCGGCCTAATCTCCCGGCATTTCCAGCCTGTTACGGAGCGGCAGTGTACGCCAAGCGGCCCCGAACTGCAAATAAGCCCGCGTCGATCGGATCAGGCTTCCAGCGTGACGGCGATGATGGTCAGATCGTCTTCCAGCTGTTCGATGCCCCGTTGCAGCAGGCGCACGCGGATGGTGCGGATCAGATCCTGACGGTCATCCAGGGCTTCCAGGCACCAGCGTTCGACCATTTTCTGGTTTTCGCTGGTCCGCCCGGTTCCGTCCAGCGACAGCAACGCATCGGAGAAGGACAGCAGCGTCTCGCCCGGGCGGCAGGCGATTTCATGTTCCGGATAATGTTCGTTGGGATCGACGCCCAGCGGCAGTCCGGGGCTGGTCAGCGGTGTCATGCCCCGCCCAGGCGAATGCAGATAGGCCGCTTCCCACGCGGCGGCCGAATAGCGGATGGTTTCCTTCCCCCGGTCGATCACGGCATAGAAGGCGGTGGCGAACTGCCCGACCGACAGCAGGCCAGCCAGCCGTTCGTTCAGCGCCTGCAACATGGCGGCCGGCGAGCCGGCAATATCCGGGTGGCCGCCCAGATCGTCCAGCATCACATGCAGGCGGAACGCATTGAGCGAGGCGACGACCCCATGGCCCGACAGATCCCCGGCAAAGACCCCAAGCCGGTGGCCCGGCAGTGGAATAATCGTCCACAGATCGCCGCCGACCTCGGTTGACGGTTGCAGATGGGCGGACAGGCGCAGGCGCAGGTCCCGCTCGATCCGCTGAACATCGTCGCGCGTGGGCAGCAATTCCATCTGCATGCGGCTGGCGACCGCCAGTTCATCGGCCACGCGATCATGAAAAACCTGCAGGTTGCGCAGCAACAGGCGGTTTTCCAGATGGATCCGCACCCGCGCCAGCAATTCCTGCGGGGCAATCGGCTTGGTCACCAGATCGGTCGCGCCGGCGGCAAAGATCGCCGCCCGGTCATCGGTGGACCCAAGCGCGGTCTGGACCAGCACCGGCAGGGTCTGGGTTTCCGGCGCGGCGCGCAGGCGCCTGCATACCTCGATCCCGTTCAGGCGCGGCATCATGATGTCCAGGATCACCAGATCGGGCTGGGTGACGGCAATACGCTCCAGCGCCTCGATCCCGTCGGCGGCGGTATCGACATTGGTGAAGCCTTCGACAAAAAGAAAATCGGTAAGCAACCGGCGGTTGACGGCATGGTCGTCGACGACCAGGATGCGGGACATGTGCAGCGGCAGGCGCATCGCAGGCCGCGGTTATTCGGCGAGACTGAAGCGCAGATCGAGCTGGCGCCCGCCATCCCGATGACGCAGCTGATCGACCATCGCTTCGGTCAGCATCAGGCCACGGCCCATCGCATCTTCGATCAGGTTTTCCTCGGATACCGGCGTCGAGGGGGGCGCGCCGGGGCGCTTGCCGCCCTGCTGCGGCTTCTGCGGGGCGAAGCCGCGCCCATCGTCGATCACCTCGATGGTCAGCCAGCCGGGGCTGCGGCGGGCCAGGATCATGATCGGACGGCTGGCCAGCGTGCGGTTTTCCAGCCGCTGATTGATGTCGATGGCAAAGGCATCGAAGGTTTCATGGCGTTTGCGCAGGTCGGCCTGGGATTCCAGATTGCCGTGCAGCACCGCATTGGCCAGC
This sequence comes from uncultured Comamonadaceae bacterium, assembly GCA_964428065.1. Classification (GTDB taxonomy): domain Bacteria; phylum Pseudomonadota; class Alphaproteobacteria; order Elsterales; family Elsteraceae; genus CAYRWZ01. The sequence continues at coordinate 9,595 of CAYRWZ010000052.1, forward strand.
GCCTCGGTCAGCGCCACTTCAACCTTCCAGGCCAGCGTATCCTCAAACCCGTGACGGCGGCACACGGCGGCCGCCACCAGCGAGGAGACTTCGATATCGTGCGCGGTGGTCGTGGTCACGCACACCGCCATGATGGTGCCGCGCCGCTGGATCGCCTGGCTGAACTTGGTCAGGCTGGCGGGTGCCTGGCCGGCCTCGAAGCAGAAGGGGCGATCGCCGTCCAGTGCCGCACGCAATGCCGCTTCAGCCCGCTGCGACGGAAAGACCAGAATCGGTGCCCCACGCGCCTTCACCGGGTCAGCGCCGAACGCGCTGCGTTCCAATTCCGCCAGGGCATCGGCGCTGGTTTGCGGGTCCGATGGGGCGGTGGCGATCAGGCGCGGGTGCGGCATGGTCACAACACCGTCTGCGTCAGGCTTCGATGGTGAAGATCTTGTCGAACTTGGCGACGTCCAGCATGCGCCGCACATTTTCCGGCGGGCGCTTCAAGACGACACTGGCGCCGGAAATCTGGGCCTTCTGCTTGGCAATCAGCAACATGCCAAGGCCCGCCGAATCAATGAATTCCACCCCGGACAGGTCGAATTCGTAAGTGTTCACCTTATTCTTCAGCAGTTCGTCCAGAAAGTCGCGGTATTCGCGGTGGAACTTGAAGGTCAATCGCCCGGTAATCTTGATGCGGGCTTTATCGTTATCCAAATCGACCGTGTGCTGCATGTTGTACCCCTCACTCGGCGTCTTGCCAACGCCTTCACCCGCAAATCCGCCCGCTGTCCGCAGCCGCAAATTTCCCGCCGTCGATAATTCGCGGCAAATGCACATAATTTGTGCCTGCTTTTCGCCACGATTGCAACGGGTGGAACGCGGGATATCAGCTTTGCTGATCTTCCGTTTTGGTCTGATAGCGCAGAATGGTGGGCGTCTGCGCCAGGGCGAAAACCAGGGCCAGGGGCAGCGCGCCAAAGGTTTTGAAGGCCACCCATTGATCGGTGGTCAGGGTGCGCCACACCGCCTCGTTGATCGCCGCCATGACCAGAAAGAAAACCACCCAGCGCCGGGTCAGGATGGCCCAGCCTACTTCACGCAGCTCGATGGCGGCCCCCATCACCAGTTTCAGCGGCTGCCGCCCCGTCAGGGTGCCGCCGATCAGCAGCGCCGCCAGCAGGCCATAGACCAGGGTCGGCTTCATCTTGATGAAGGTTTCGTCCTTCAGGATCAGCGTCAGCCCGCCGAACACCAGCACGATGGCGATGTTGACCAGCGGCATGATCGGCAGTTTGCGTTCGATCCGCCACAGCAGGACGAAGGCAACCGATGCCGCCACCATGAAGGCGGCGGTGGCGGTGAAGATATCGGTCCGGCCATTGACCAGGAAGAACAGCACCAGCGGCCCCAGTTCCAGCGCCAGCTTCAGCAAGGGCGAGGGGGCTTTGGCGTCGGTTGGTGCAGCGGTCATGAAATCTCTCGTCACGGGTGGGCAGCGGAGGGTCGGGCCAGATATTTAGCCATGATCGTGGTCGAATCATAGCGTTGCCCCTGCACATCCAGACAATAATCCCGAATGACCCCGATGGTTTCATAGCCCAGCGCGCGGTACAGCGGCTCTGCCGTATCGCCGGTGCGGGTGTCGAGCACCAGCAGCCAGCGCCCCCGTGCCTCGGCCATCGCCTCGATCCGCGCCATCAGCGCCTTGGCGATCCCGCGCCGCCGGGCCGCCGGATGCACCAGCAGCTTGCGGATTTCCGCCCGGTGGGGCTGATTGCCGGGGGTGGCGCAGTCCAGCACCACGCAGCCAAGCGGGCGCATTTCGGCATCGACCGCCACCAGCAGGCTGGTCGTGCCCGCCGCAAGGCCGGGCCGGATGGCGGATTGCCAGAAGCGCCGCGCCGTCGCCAGTTCGTGGGGCAGAATGAAGCCGATGCTGGCCCCATCCAGCACGCAATCGTGCAACAGTTGCGCCAGCCCATCGAGGGCGGCATCGAAACCTGCCGGATCGAGGGATACCAGCCGGATATCGTCAGCCGAGTGCGTCCCAGTCGAATGTACGCCGGTCATGTGCGCGAATCCCCCTACACCAGAAACAACAGATAGTCCGCCGGGGCATCGGCACCGGTTTCGAACCGGCTGGCCCCGTGCAGGCAATAGCGCAGGCAATCGCCTTGCGTCAGGCTGTGGCTCACCCCATCGACCGTCAGGCGCAAGTGCCCGGACAGCATCAGCAGATGATGCTCCAGCCCCGGACGGGGCGGGCGGTCATAGGCCAGATCGGTGCCCGGCGGCAGCGTGCAGCGCAGCACCTCCCCCGCCAGACCGGCAGCGGGCGGGGAGACCGATTGGCGGCGAAAGCCGGTGGCCGGGTCGATCCAGACCGGCTGGGCGGTGGGCGGCATCAGCGGGGCGAAGCCATCCTCCACCAGCATCATCAGGCGCGACAGGGTCAGGCCATAGGCGGCGCACAGCTTGCCCAGCACGGCGGCGGTCGGGCTGACCTCGCCATGTTCCAGCCGCGACAGGGTGGCGCGGCTGACGCCACTGCGCTGCGCCAGCGCCTCCAACCCCCAGCCACGCTCCGCCCGCAGCGCCTTCAAGCGGTTGGCGATCCGAAAATCGAGCGACGATTGTTCCATATCCGGGAGAGTATCCCGGATATGAGATTATGGCGAGGGGTTTATCCCCCCTCACTCCCACTCAATCGTGCCGGGGGGTTTGCTGGTGATGTCGTAGGTGACGCGGTTGACGCCCTTTACTTCATTGATGATGCGGGTGGCGACGCGGCCCAGGAAATCGTGGGGGAAGGGGAAATAATCGGCGGTCATGCCGTCGGTCGAGGTGACGGCGCGCAGGGCGCAGGCATAATCATAGGTGCGGCCATCGCCCATCACGCCCACCGTGCGCACCGGCAGCAGCACAGCAAAGGCCTGCCAGATCTGGTCGTACAGGCCGGATTTGCGGATTTCGTCCAGATAGACCGCATCCACCTTGCGCAGCAGGTCCAGCTTGTCGCGGGTGATATCGCCGGGGATGCGGATGGCAAGGCCTGGGCCGGGGAAGGGGTGACGGCCGATCAGGCTTTCGGGCAGGCCCAGC
>CAYRWZ010000052.1:12719-18350 GCA_964428065.1 uncultured Comamonadaceae bacterium
GTTCGACCAGCTTCATGTTCATGCGGGCGGGCAGGCCGCCGACATTGTGGTGCGACTTGATCGTGACCGATGGCCCGCCGGTGAAGCTGACGCTTTCGATCACATCGGGGTAAAGCGTGCCCTGGGCCAGGAATTCGGCACCGCCCAGCTTTTTCGCCTCCTCCTCGAACACATCGATGAACAGGGCGCCGATGGTCTTGCGCTTCACTTCCGGGTCCGACACCCCGGCCAGCCGCGACAGGAACAGGTCCGATGCATCCTTATGCACCAGCGGAATATTGTAATGGTCGCGGAACAGGCTCACCACCTGGTCCGCTTCGCCCTGGCGCAGCAGGCCGTGATCGACAAACACGCAAGTGAGCTGATCGCCGATGGCTTCGTGGATCAACACGGCGGCGACCGAGCTATCCACCCCGCCCGACAGGCCGCAGATTACCCGGCCACTGCCCACCTGGGCGCGGATTTTCTCGATCGCGGCCTCGCGGAAGGCGCGCATGGTCCATTGCCCGTGGCATCCGGCGATCCGGCGCACAAAGTTTTCCAGAATCCGCCCGCCCTGCGGGGTGTGCGCCACTTCGGCATGGAACTGGATGCCGAAAAAGCGGCGCGCCGGGTTCATGATGGCGGCGAAGGGGGCATTGCCGCTGGTGCCGATCACCTCGAACCCCTCGGGAATTGCCGTCACCTTGTCGCCATGGCTCATCCACACCGGATAGGTCTGGCCCACCTGCCACACCCCGTCGAACAGGGGCGATGCGCGCTTGACCGTCACCTCAGCCCGGCCGAATTCGCGGGCGTCGTGGGATTCTTCGACCCGCCCGCCCAGCTGGGCGCACATGGTCTGTTCGCCATAGCACACGCCCAGCACCGGCACGCCGTAATCGAACACCGCCTGCGGCGCGCGCGGCGTATCGCTGCTGGTGACCGAGGCCGGACCGCCGGACAGGATGATGCCCTTGGGCTTCAGCGCCGCCAGCGCCTCCGCCCCCTTGTGGAACGGATGCACCTCGCAATAAACGCCTGCTTCGCGCACCCGGCGGGCGATCAACTGGGTGAACTGGCTGCCGAAATCCAGAATCAGGATGGTTTCCGCGTGCATCGAAGCATCAAGCGAGGCGGTCTTGGTCATCGGGCGTCCTTTGGTCGGGCGGCGGTGGGGGAAATCGGGTTGGTCAAGGGCGAAAGATCGCGCCAGATATAGCGGCGATGCGGCACCTCGATCCCGGCAATCGCTTCGGTGCCAGTGTCTTGGGGGCGGCCGCCGACCTCGCCGCCAATCGCTTCATAGAAGCGGACGGCCGGGCGATTGGCGGTATAGACCCACAGGAAAACATTGTGTTTTCCCGCTGCGATCAACGCTTCGGCCCCGGCGGCGATCAGGCGGCGGCCCAGGCCCCGGGATTTGCGGGCCGGATCGACATGCAGGTTGACGATTTCCGCATCGAACCCATCGATTGTGCCGCCCTGGGGCGCCAGGGTCAGCGCGATGAAACCATGCAGCCCGTCCGCCCCTTCGGCCGCCAGCACTGCCCGGCCATGCTGCGGGGCAGCAAAGTGCGCCCGCCAGCGTGCGGCCCGCTCTGCCACCACCGGCCCATCCAGAAAGGCATCGGGCAGGATCCCGCGATAGGCGCTGCGCCAGCTGGCGGCGTGCAGGGCGGCAATCGCGTCGGCATCCTGCGGCCCGGCAGGGCGCAGGATGATGTCATCGGGCGGCGGCTGGTGGCCTGAATGCGGATCCGGCATCGCGCTGATCTATCGCCTTGTTCTGGTGACTGACGGGGTATAGGCCGAAGCCGTCACCAAGGGCAACAGGCTGTCCCAGACATAGGCGATTTCCGGCAGGTACTGGCCTTCGAATTCATGCAGTTCGCGCCCGGCTACCCGCCCGCCCAGATGCTCATAGAAGGCGCGGGCGCGGCTGTTGGCTTCCAGCGTCCACAGCATCAGGGTCGAATATCCGGCGCGCAGCGCCCGGTCCGCCACCAGCCCGACCAGCTTGCGGCCCAGGCCCACCCGGCGCATGTCCTGCCGGACATACAGGGCATAGATCTCCACATCCTGCGGAAACAGAGAGGCGCGCGGCGACCCGGACGAACAGAAACCCAGCAAACTGCCCACGGCATCCAGCGCCAGCAGCGGCATCGGCACGCCGCCGGTTTTCAAAAGACGCCGCCATAGCCGGCGGTGCGATTGATCCAGCGGCCCGTCCAGTACAGCATCGGGCATGATCCCGCGAAAGGCATCGCGCCAGCCCGCCGTTTGCAGATCGGCAATGGCGTCGGCATCCTCCAGCGTCGCCAGGCGATAGCGGATCATGGCGCGGCCCTGGCTCCATTGACCGGCAGCGGCCAGGCGAAGCACCGCTCGGCAGCCGAAAACTGTGGCTCGAACTGGGTGAAATGGCTCATGCGCCGATCAACCTCCACCCCGCCCATGCGGGTATAGAAGGCGCGCCCGCCGGTATTTCCGTCCAGACACCAGACAAGCGCCTGCGTGCGGCCGACAACCGGGGCATCCTTGCCGCTCAGGCGTTCCAGCGCCAGGGTCATCAAGATGCGGCCCCAGCCCCGGCCATGATACTCCGGTCGGACATACAGGCCGCAGATTTCAGCGTTCTGCCGATCCGCAGCGTCTTTCGGCTGGCCGAAGAAGATGAACCCGGCGGCCGGAACCGGGGTGTCCGCTTCGGTATCGTCGATCACCCAGATTTCGCTCTCCGGTTGGGCAATGCGCCCTGACCAAAGGGCGATCCCCGGTTCCAGGGGCAGATCATCCAGAACCGGGTCCGGGAAAATCCCGCGATAGGCCGCGCACCAGCCGCGGCGCTGGGTCACGGTGATCGCCGCCGCATCCTGCCCTGTGGCGCGCCGGGGGGTCACGATGCGGCCTCCATACCCCGCTGCTCCATCCCCTGCTTTTCCAGAATCGCAGTGAAAAAGCCGTCGGTCTGATGCTCCGCCGGGTTCAGGCGCAGGAACGGGCCGGGGCAGGGGGGCGGCGTATCGGCTGCGATGCGCGGCCAAACCTCTGCCAGCGGCACGATGCGGAACTCCGGGTGGGCGGCCAGAAAGGCCTCAACGCTGCCCTCATTTTCCTCCGGCAGTACCGAACAGGTGGCATAGACCAGCCGCCCGCCCGGTTTCACCAGCTTGGCTGCCGCGTCCAGAATGGTGCGCTGTTTTTCGGTCAGTTCCGCCACATCCTGCGGCCCCAGTTTCCATTTCATGTCCGGGTTGCGGCGCCAGGTGCCGGTACCGGAACAGGGGGCATCGACCAGCACCCGGTCGAACCGTCCGGCCTGCCGTTTGAACCACTGGGCATTGTCGCCGCCCAGGGCGCGGCGTTCGGCATTATGCACCCCGGCGCGGCGCAGGCGGGTCACGGCGCGTTCCAGCCGCCGCGCATCGATATCGCTGGCGACCAGACGGCCCTTGTTGGCCATTTCCGCCGCCAGCGCCAGCGTCTTGCCGCCCGCGCCAGCGCAGTAATCCAGCACCGACATGCCGGGCCGCGCATCGGTCAGCAGCGCCACCAGTTGCGAGCCTTCATCCTGAACCTCCACCAGCCCTTGCTGGAAACTGTCCAGCGTGCCCAGCGGGGGGCGTCCCTCCACCCGCAGGGCCAGCGGCGACAGGCCGGTGGGCCGGGCGGTGATCCCGGCTTCGGCCAGACGGCGGACGGCGTCGTCCCGGCTGCCAACCAGCCGGTTGACCCGCAGGTCCAGCGGGGCCGACTGGTTGAAGGCGGCAATCGGTGCATCGTCGGCCCCATACAGCGCATTCAGTCGGTCCAGCGCCCAGTCTGGCACTTCCAGCCGCACCCAGCGCGGCATATCGGGATGGTCCAGTTTCTGCCCGTCCAGCGCTTCGACCAGGCTGCGTTCGGCGCGCGACAGCGGCGCGGGCTTGTGCCGGTCGCCGTCGAAATTCCGCTCGAAATCGCGGATATGCCAGCGGTCGATGAACATCAGATCGGCGACCACCCGGTGCCGGTTGGCCGGCGGCGGCGAATCGGGGGAGCGTTCGAGCACCCGGTTGATCCACCAGTCCAGCCGCGCCCGCCGCCGCAGAATGGCGTAGAGCCGTTCGGCGATGGCCGACCGGTCCTTGGAGCCGATATAGCGCCGGGCACGGAAATAGCGGGAGGCGGCGGCATCGGCCGCCCCGCCCTGCATCACATCGTCCAGCAATTCGATCAGCGCCTGAAGGCGCGCGCCGGGGGTCATGGCCGATTAGCCGCCTGACCGGTAATTCGGCGCTTCGCGCATGATCGCCACGTCATGGACATGGCTTTCCCGCAATCCGGCATTGGTGATGCGCACGAATTCGGCGTTGCGGTGCATATCGGCGATGGTGCGGTTGCCGGTATAGCCCATGGCGGCGCGCAGACCGCCGACCAGCTGATGCAGCACATTGGCGACCGGCCCCTTATAGGCGACACGGCCTTCGATGCCTTCGGGCACCAGTTTCAGGGTATCGTTCACTTCGGCCTGGAAATAGCGGTCGGCAGAGCCGCGCGCCATCGCGCCGACCGACCCCATCCCGCGATAGGATTTATAGGACCGGCCTTCATACAGAAACACTTCGCCGGGGCTTTCATCGGTGCCCGCCAGCAGCGAGCCGATCATGGCGACACTGGCGCCGGCGGCGATTGCCTTGGCCAGATCGCCGGAATATTTGATCCCGCCATCGGCAATGACCGGAATATCCTGGGCACGGCAGGCTTCGACGCAATCCATGATCGCCGTTAACTGTGGAACGCCCACCCCGGCGACAATGCGCGTGGTGCAGATCGACCCCGGGCCGATGCCGACCTTGATCGCATCGGCCCCGGCATCGATCAGCGCGCGGGCGGCATCGGCGGTGGCGACGTTCCCGGCAATCACCCGCGTGGCGTTGGACAAGCGGCGCACCTGACGCACGGTGTTCAGCACCCGGTCCGAATGGCCGTGCGCGGTATCGACCACCAGCACATCGACCCCGGCATCGAACAGCGCTTCGGCGCGGGCAACGCCATCGTCCCCGGTGCCGGTGGCGGCGGCGGTGCGCAGACGGCCCTGTTCATCCTTGCAGGCCAGCGGATGCTGCTGGGCCTTTTCCATATCCTTGACGGTGATCAGGCCGATGCAGCGATACTGTTCGTCCACCACCAGCAGTTTTTCGATCCGGTGCTGATGCAGCAGGCGCTTGGCCTCGTCCCGGCTGACGCCTTCGCGGACGGTGACCAGTTCGTCCTTGGTCATCAGTTCCGAGACTTTCTGCTTCGGGTCGCTGGCAAAGCGCACATCGCGGTTGGTCAGAATGCCGACCAGCTTGCCGGACCCTTCCACCACCGGAATGCCCGAAATCCGGTTATCGGCCATCACCTGCAAGGCATCGGCCAGGGTGCGGTCGGGCGAAATCGTCACCGGGTTGACCACCATGCCCGATTCGAACTTCTTCACCCGGCGCACTTCCTGGGCCTGGGCCTCGACCGACAGGTTCTTGTGGATGACGCCGATGCCGCCGACCTGGGCCATGGCGATGGCCAGCGCGCTTTCGGTCACCGTGTCCATGGCGGCGGACACCAGCGGGATGTTGAGCGAGACGGATTTGGTCAGGCGGGTGGCGGTGTTGGCGGTGGCCGGGA
>CAYRWZ010000053.1:0-9893 GCA_964428065.1 uncultured Comamonadaceae bacterium
GCGTGAAGCCCAGGATCAGCGACCGCAGCGCGATCAGGGCGAAGGCAAGCACCGACTGGGTGACGCAGAACCACACCGTGCAGCCGATGATGGCCAGGCCGATCAGCAGGTTCAGCAGATGCTGGCCTGGAAAGGTAACCGGCTTACCGCTGACCAGCCCTTGCAGCTTGGCGAAGGCGACGATGGAGCCGGTGAAGGTGATCGCCCCGATGGCAACACCCAGCGCCATTTCGATCCGGCTGACCAGCTTGATCCCGTTGGGGCCGACAATCCCATACCCTTCCGGCGCAGCGAAGGCGGCTGCGGCGACAAAGACCGCCGCCAGACCGACCAGGCTGTGGAAGGCCGCGACCAACTGGGGCAGCGCTGTCATCTGGATGCGCAGCGCAATCACGGAGCCGATGGCCCCGCCGATCAGGATGCCCAGCACAATGGTGACATAGCTGACCACGCCGGGGCTGGCGAGGGTGGTGGCAATGGCGATCGCCATGCCGACAATGCCGTACAGATTGCCGCGCCGGGCCGTTTCCGGCGAGGACAAGCCCCGCAGGGACAGGATGAACAGGACCGAGGCGACGAGGTACAGGAGCGCCGAAAGATTGGCCGACATTCAGCCCTCCTCCCTATTTCTTTTTCTTGAACATTTGCAGCATGCGCTGCGTGACGATGAAGCCACCGAAGATGTTGATGCTGGCCAGCACCACGGCGATAAAGCCCATCACCTTGGCGACATCGAACCCGGACGGCCCGGCCGCGATCAGCGCCCCGACGATGATGACCGAGGATATCGCGTTGGTCACACCCATCAGGGGCGAATGCAGGGCCGGTGTCACCCGCCACACCACGTAATAACCGACGAAGCAGGCAAGCACGAAAACGGTCAGGCCCATCACGGTCGGATCGACCCCGCCGCTGGTGCTGGCCTGGGCGGCCAGGGTCTTGGCGTTCAAGGCCAGGGCCTGCACCTCTGCCGCAAGGGTCTGCGCGTGGTCGGCCACCGATTCGGCCGCGCGCTGAAGTTCATCTGGAGACATGGGTCTTTCTCCTTAACCTTGCGCCGCCGCCAGCAGCGCGGGGTTGACCACCTGGCCGTCCAGGGTCAACAGGCTGGCTTTGACGATCTCATCCTCGCGGTTCGGCACCAGCGCCTTGCTGTCCTTATCGACCATCGCGGCGACGAAGGCATAAAGGTTGCGGGCGTAAAGCGCGCTGGCATCCACCGCAATCCGGCTGGGCACATTGGCATGGCCAATGATCTTGACGCCGTGGGCTTCCACCACCTTGCCGGGTTCGGACAGGGCGCAGTTGCCGCCCTGCTCTACCGCAAGATCGACCACCACGGCCCCCGGCTTCATGGTTTTCAGCATTTCCTCGGTCACCAGAACCGGGGCCTTGCGGCCGGGGATCAGCGCCGTGCAGATCACGATATCCTGCTTCTTGATCGTCTCGGCGATCAATTCGGCCTGACGGCGCTTGTAATCCTCGCTCATTTCGCGGGCATAACCGCCGCTGGTTTCGGCCTGCTTGGTCTCCTCGCTTTCCACCATCACGAAGGTGGCGCCCAGCGATTCGACCTGTTCCTTGGCGGCGGGGCGCACGTCGGTGGCCGATACCACGGCCCCCAGACGGCGCGCAGTGGCAATCGCCTGCAACCCGGCCACCCCGGCGCCCATGACCAGCACCCGGGCGGGCGGCACGGTGCCGGCGGCGGTCATCATCATCGGAAAGGCGCGGCCAAATTCCGCCGCCGCGTCCAGCACCGCCTTATACCCGGACAGATTGGCCTGGGACGACAGCACATCCATTACCTGGGCGCGGGTGATGCGGGGCACGAATTCCATGGCGAAGCTGGTGATCCCGGCAGTGGCGAAGCCCTGCACGTGATCGCCGCCATAGGGGGCCAGCAACCCGACCAGCGCCGCCCCCTTGGGGATCAGGGCCAGTTCGTCAAGGTCGCCATCGCCTGCAGCCACCTCCGCCGCGGTCAGCGGGCGTTGCACTTTCAGCACCAGCGCCGCGTCTTTCAGCGCGGCGGCGGCAGTGGGCGCAATCTCCGCCCCGGCGGCGCGATAGGCGTCGTCCGGCTGGGCCGCGGCCAGCCCGGCCCCGGTTTCCACCGTGACACTGGCCCCGAGAGCAATGAATTTTTTGACGGTTTCCGGTGTTGCCGCCACCCGCTTTTCATGGCGGCGGCGTTCTTTCAGGACGGCGATCTTCATCGTCTCGCTCGTCTCCCTTTCTTCGTTTCCTGCGCGGTGCTGCGCTTTGACCGCGATCAGCTTGCCTGCACCCCCGGCGTTTGGGAAGTCCCTTTGACACGCCGGAATTGCATTTGCGTGTCCGGTTTGCGGCGTCAGTTATCCAGCGGCAGGATAATCCCGCGTTCGGCCCGCCAGCCGCGCGGCGGGCCATCGGGCCGGGTCAGCAGCAGCCGCCCCGCCACGGGGTTCAGCGTCCAGATCAAATCCAGGCTGGGGGCGGACGCCGGTGCGCCATCGGCAAGGCTGCTCATCAACGGCACGATCGCCCGGCCCTGCCCATCCTGCCAGCGCACTGGGGCCTCCCCCACCCTGGGGCCGGATTCGGCAGCGGCCTGATCCAGCACCAGCCCTTCCAGCCGCAGCCGCCCGGTGCCCGACGTCACCCCCTGTTGCAGCAGCAGATCCAGGCTGAGGTCCGCCCGCGACAGGCGGGCCATGCCCCAGTCGCGCACCCCAGCGGCAGCGCCCAGAAACACCAGCGGATCGTCGGCGCGCAGGGTCAACGCCAGGCCGCCGGACCAAAGCGGCAGGTCCACCAGCCCGGCCACCTGCAGATTGGCCCCCGGCCCATCTATCCCCAGCGCGATCTCGGCGAAATCCAGCGGGCCGGACACGGTCAACGCTCCACGCACCGGCAGGGCCGGCCACGGCGCAGACCCGATCCGCAGCAATTCCGGCACCAGGCGGGGCTGCCCCACGGCAAAGCGGGCGCGGCCTTCCAGCAAGACCGGATCGTCCGGAATCGAAGGGGAAAAAGCCAGCGTCAGCGTTCCTTCCGCCGTTCCCTCCACCCCCGGCGCGCTGACGCCCGCCACGGCAATGCGCAGGGTTTGCGGCCGGTCTTTCGCCTCGCCGCCATCCTCCGACCGCGCTGCGGGACGCAGGGCCAGCGACAGGCGCAGATCAGACAGCGGCAGGGCCGATACCATCGCCTCCGCCACGGTCAGGTCGGCATCGATGGACAGGGTGCGGCCCTGATCGGTCAGCCAGCGGCGCAAGGGGGCGGGCTCGACACGATCCGGCTGGCCCGCAACCGGCCAATAGCCCGACAGGTTGATCCGGTCCACCGCCGCAGTGACCGTCAGGCGCGCAGTGTTTGGCCCCGGCTTGTCTGCACCCGGCACCAGCGACAGGGCGCCAGACCAGCGGCTGCCGTCAATCTCCAGCGCCAGATCGTCGATGGCCAGACGGTCGGGCGCGGCGTCGATAGCCGCCTCCAGCCGCAGCGCGCGCAGCCGGTCGCCCGGCACGGTTTCGGCCAGCGCCGCCACAAGGCCGGTAAGCGATCCTATAAGCGGCCGATTGCCCGCCGCTTCAGCCTCCCCACCCTCTCCCAGCAGGCCCAGAACGGTCCGCACATCCTCTGCCGACAGGGCCAGCCGCCCGCTCAGGCTCACCCCATCCACCCCCGGAACCGCCAGGCCAGTGAAGCGGGCCGCGCCGCCCTGGGGCAGATTCACTGAGGCTTCCAACCGGTCCAGCCGTCCGCCGCCCCAGGCGCCGCGCAGGCTGATATCGCGCAGCAACCCGCCGGGCAGGGATACGGCAGCGGCCGAGATATCGATATCCATCGGCGGCGGCGCGGTTTGGGCCAGCAGTTGAAGATAGGTCTGAAGCTGGGCGACGGGATCGGCGATGGCGGCAAAGCCGCCCGCTGTAAACCCTCCCGCCACACGTGCCGCCGACAGGCGCAGGCTGCCCCGGTCTATCGGACGAGCGGCCGGGGTTTCGAGAGGCAAATCCAACCGGCCCGCCAGCCGCATCTCGCCCAGAGTCACGGCCAGATCGTTCAGGGTCAGCCGCGACGGGGATAGGGCAAGTGCCGCTTCGATCGACAGCACCCCCTTGGGCAGCGGTGGCGGCTCAATCCCCAGAAGCCCCCCGGCAATCAGGCTGGCAAAGCCCAGTGCGCCCGGCCCGTCCAGGCGCAACCGGCCATCCATGGCCTGGCGGGTGGCGCCATCACCATCCAGCGCGCCCGTCACCCGCAGCAGCGCAGCGGCCGAGGCGGCGGCATCGCGGGGACGCAGATCGAGCGTGAAGGGGCGGCGCGTACCGGAGCCGGCCAGCTGTGCCTCAACCCGGATCGGCGGGGCCGCCGCATCGGGGCCAAGGCGGAAACTGCCGTCCAGCCGGTGCCGGTCCTGCCCGTCGCCGGCCGGGGTGCCGGGCGCGGGCCGGGCGGCGGCGCGATATTGCAGATCGATCCGGTTGATCTCGCGCAGATCGCCGGCCTCCGTCAGCCAGGAGACCCGCCCGCCGACAATGATCACGCGGGTCAGATCGGCCGATTCCGGCGGATGTAGCAGCGGGCGCAGTTCCTCCCACCCGCCGACGATCTGGATATCGGGATCGATCAGGGCAAAGGACGCCACACGCACCTGCCCGCGCAGCAGGGCAGCCAGGTCCAGCCGGGCATCGATCGACCGAAAGCGGGCCAGAAACGGCGCCGGGCGGCCCATTGCCTCCCCCGACCGGATATCGGTCGCAACCAGCGTTGGCACCGGAAACAGCGCCAGCTCCATTCGCCCGTCGATGGCAACCGGCTGGCCCAACAACAGACCGGCCAGGCGCTCCACCTCGGGTCGATAGCGGTTCCAGTCGATCATGCGGGGCAACAAGGCGGCGAACAGCAGAAGCGCCATCAAGGCCAGGATCACCGCCCCGCCAATCACCCGAACGCGCATCCCTACCGTCCCTTGCGCTACCATTGCCAAACCCGTCAGGCGCCCAAGTCATAGGCCCGCAATTTATAGGCGGATTTTGGGCATGCCCCAAAAGAAAAACCCTTCCCCAGTACTGGGGAAGGGTTCATTCCGGCCGGAAGGCAGGACAAGAAGATTACATCTCCTTGTACTTGCCATCCTTCCATTCGTACATGACGTAGGCAGCGGCCTTCAGGTCACCCTTGGCATCGAATTCCAGCGGACCGATGACGGTGTTGAACTTGTTGGCGCGCATGGCCTTGGCGACGTCTTCGCCCTTCAGGCTCTTGGCCAGATTGGCGGCGTCGGCCCACACCTGCACAGCGGCATAGCTGTAGAGGGTGTAACCTTCGGGGTCATAGCCACCGGCCTTGAACTTGGCAACGATGTCCTTGGCATAGGGCAGGTTGCGGGGTTCCGGACCGTTGGTCATCAGCACGCCGTCCGAAGCCTTGCCGGCGATGGCGGCAAATTCTTCCGAGACGATACCATCGCCCGAGATCATGACGGCGTTGACGCCCTGGTCCTTCGCCTGACGGATCAGCAGACCGGCTTCGTTATGCAGACCACCGAAGTAGATCACTTCGATGCCAGCGGCCTTCATCTTCGACACCAGCGCCGAGAAATCCTTCTCGCCGACATTGATGCCTTCGTACATGGCTTCGGTCACGCCCTTGGCGTTCATGGCCTTCTTGGTTTCGTCCGCCAGACCCTGACCGTAGGTGGTCTTGTCATGGATGACGGCAACCTTCTTGCCCTTCAGCTTGTCGGCGATGTAGCCACCGGCGACAGCGCCCTGCTGATCGTCGCGGCCGCAGGTGCGGAAGACGTTGAAGTACTTTGCACCACGGTCGGTCAGACGCGGGTTGGTCGATGCCGGGGTGATCTGGATGATGCCTTCTTCGACATACACGTCAGACGCCGGGATCGACACCGACGAGTTGAAGTGGCCAACCACGAACGGCACCTTCTTGGTGGCGAACTGGTTTGCCACGGCCACGCCCTGGCGCGGGTCGGAGGCATCGTCGCCGAATTCGATCTTCAGCTTGCGGCCCAGCACGCCGCCCTTCGCGTTGATGTCATCAACCGCAGCCTGCGCGCCGCGCTTCAGCTGTTCGCCGAAGGAGGCGTTCGGACCGGTGAACGGGCTGGCAACGCCAATGGTGATGTCCTGGGCGCGGGCCGAGCCGGTTGCCACAACAGCGGCAAAGGCAGCAACGGCAACGCCGAACGCAAACTTTTTCATTCGGTGAACTCCCTGTCTTGGTTCCAGCCTGGCGGGGGCTTGGCCCCTCGCCTCTCGGCTGACGTGATGGTGCTACACTTACGCAGCGATTGCAATTTCCGCTTCACGGTTTCGCAATCCGCTACCGCCTGCGCCTTGGGCCGTACAGCCTGCGGCATCAGGCCGCATGGCCGCCGCCTTCCAGATAGGCGGCACGAATCGCGGGGTTGGCCAGCAATTCCCGCCCGGTGCCGGTCATCTCGATCTCGCCATGGCGCAGCACATAGCCGCGATGGGCGATGCGCAGGGCATGGAAGGCGTTCTGTTCGACCAGCAAAATGGTCATGCGGTCGCGCTGGTTGATCTCCTGGATGATCTGGAAGATCTGCTTGACGATCAGCGGCGCCAGGCCCAGCGACGGTTCGTCCAGCAGCAACAGGCGCGGGCGGCTCATCAGGGCGCGGGCGATGGCCAGCATCTGCTGTTCCCCGCCCGACAGCGTGCCGGCGCGCTGCATCTGCCGCTTTTCCAGAATCGGAAACATGGCGAACATGCGCTTCAGATCGTCGTCGTAATGCTCCGGCTTGCCCAGGATGGCGCCCATCTGCAGGTTTTCCAGCACAGTCATGCGCGGGAAAATGCGCCGCCCTTCCGGCACCTGGGAAATGCCCAGGCGAACCAGATCCTGGGTCGGCATGCCAACCAGTTCCCGGCCTTCGAAGGTGATCGATCCTTCAGCCGCGCGCGGGTTGCCGCAGATCGTCATCAGCAGGGTGGACTTGCCCGCCCCGTTGGAGCCGATCAGAGTGACGATTTCGCCCTGCTTGACCGTCAGGCTGACGCCTTTCAGCGCCTCGATATGGCCATAGCGGGTTTTGACGTTGGTGATATCCAGCATGGCTGTCAGTGCGCCCCCTGCTGCAGATCGGCCGCCACGTCGGGGGGCAGATCGTCGGTTTCTTCTTCGCCCAGATAGGCCTTGATCACCACCGGGTCCGATTTGATCTGGTCCGGGGTGCCGCAGGCGATGCGCTTGCCATGATCGATCACATAGATCAGGTCGGACACCTGCATGATCACGCTCATGTCATGCTCGATCAGCAGAATGCCGATCTTCTCGTTATCGCGGATGCGGAACAGCAGCTCGTTCAGCTTGGCCGATTCCTTGGGGTTCAGGCCCGCCGCCGGTTCGTCGAGGCACAGCAGCAGCGGATCGGTACACATGGCGCGGGCAATTTCCACCCGGCGTTGGGCACCATAGGGCAGCGATCCGGCATCGTCATCGGCCACCTCCAGCAGCCCGACCTGATCCAGCCAGTAGCGCGCCTTTTCCACGGCCTTCTTTTCTTCCGACCGGAAACCGGGCCAGCCGAACAGGCCCAGCACCGTGTACCCCGAAGCGCGCATCAGATGGTTGTGCTGGGCCACCATCAAATTTTCCAGCACGGTCATTTTCGGGAACAGGCGGATATTCTGGAAAGTGCGCACCACGCGCGCCTTGGCTGCCACCTTGAACCCATCCATCCGCTGCAATTCCATCGGCCCATTCGGGTGATGGAACACCAGGCGGCCTTCGGTCGGCTTGTAGAAGCCGGTCAGGCAGTTGAACAGCGTGGTCTTGCCCGCACCGTTCGGCCCGATCACAGCGGTGATCTGCTGGCGCTTGGCCGTCAGATCGACTGAATCGATCGCCACCAGCCCGCCGAACCGCATGGTCAGGCCCGTGACTTCCAGCAAGGTATCGCCGCTGGCTGCGGTGGTCTTTGCTGCCGACATCACTTGGTCTCCTTCGCGTTCAGACGGACGGTCGGTTCCCGATGGGAAATCAGGCCCTGGGGACGCCAGATCATGATCAGGATCATGGCCAGGCCGAAGGCGACCATACGCAGCTGCTGGATATCGGCGATGTTCAGCTCGCGCGCCAGTTCGGGCAGCATCACCAGCACCAGCGCTGCGGCAACGACACCAATCTGGCTGCCCAACCCGCCCAGCACCACAATGGCCAGGATGGTTGCGCTTTCGATGAAGGTGAAGCTTTCCGGGCTGATGAAGGACTGTTTCAGGGCGAAGAAGGAGCCCGCGAACCCGCCCAGCATCGCCCCGATGGCGAAAGCGCTGAGCTTGGTGTTGGTCGGGTTCATGCCTAGCGATTTACAGGCGATTTCATCCTCGCGCAGGGCTTCCCAGGCCCGGCCGACCGGCAGTTTGCGCAACCGGTTGACCAGCCAGTTGGTGCCCAGCGCCAGCACCAGGATCAGATAGTAAAGATAGATGAACCGGTGATCGCTTGAAAATTCGATCCCGAACAGCTCGTGGAACGTGGGATTGCCGTTGCTGCTGCTGCGGGCAAATTCATGGCCGAAGAAATCGGCTTTCGGAATGTTGCCGATGCCCGCCGGGCCGCCAAACGCATCCTTCCAGTTGATCAGCACAATCCGGATGATCTCGCCGAAGCCAAGGGTGACGATGGCCAGATAATCCCCGCGCAGACGCAGGGTCGGGAAGCCCAGGATGATGCCAAAAAAGGCCGCGAACACGCCGGCCAGTGGCAGGCAGAGCCAGAAATTCCAGCCCAGTTCGGTCGCCGCAATCGCATAGGTATAGGCGCCAACCGCATAGAAGGCGACATAGCCAAGGTCCAGCAGGCCTGCAAGGCCGACGACAATGTTCAACCCCCAGCCGAGCATGACGTAGATCAGCACGTCGATGCCCCAGTTGAGGATCTGCCGGTCGGATCCGGGCAGCATCGGCATGGCCACGGCCAGGATCAGCAGGGCAATCCCGATGAACCGGGTCATGCGCAGGGTGCGTTCCACCGATTCCGGGGTTTCCTGTTTGGCCTTGCTTTTGGCCGGGCCGCGCAGCGACCAGTAGATGCCGAGCAGCACCCGGCCGACAAACACGAATCCGATGGTCCCGGCGAACAGGCCCCATCGGGTCCGCACCGCCAGGGCGCCCTGGGTATCGTAGGTTTGCAACAGCACGAATGGGATCGCCAGAATGGCGGCGACCAGCGTGGTCAGGGCGGCATCCCGCAGGATCAGCCCCATGTTCACCGCCGAGGCGGGTTTGGTCATGGATGCGCTTGTCATGGGGATCAAACCTTTTCCACTTCAGGACGGCCCAGCAGGCCGGTCGGCATGAAGATCAGCACCAGCACCAGGATCGAGAAGGCGGCGACATCCTTATAGTCGGATGCAATGTAACCGGCCCAGAAGGCTTCGATCAGCCCGATCAGCATGCCGCCCAGCATGGCGCCCGGCAGCGATCCGATCCCGCCCAGCACGGCGGCGGTAAACGCCTTCATCCCGGCCAGGAAGCCGATATGGAAATCGACCACGCCGTAATACATGGTGTGCATCAACCCGGCGACGGCAGCAAGGGATGCGCCGATCACGAAGGTCAGGGAAATGGTCCGATCGACATTGACCCCCAGCAGCGAGGCCATGGTGCGGTCCTGTTCGCAGGCGCGCTGCGCCCGGCCGAGCGACGTGCGGGTGATCAGATAGGTGAAGGCGATCATCAGCAGAACCGTGGTGATCACCACGAAAATCTGGATGTAGGAGATCGTCACCGCGAAACTGTCTGATTCCATCAGCGTGATGCCACCCCGCACCACCGGCGGAATCGGCTTCACGCGCGCGCCCTGCGTCATCTGCACATAGTTTTGCAGGAAGATCGACATGCCGATGGCCGAGATCA
>CAYRWZ010000053.1:9928-13536 GCA_964428065.1 uncultured Comamonadaceae bacterium
TGCGCAAGGGGCGATAGGCGATCCGTTCGATCGACCAGCCATAGGCCGCCGTGAAAAAGACGCCGATCACCAGCACGGCCAGAATGCCGAGCGGCACTGCCGAGACGCCCAGCGCCGACAGCAGCACAAAGCAAATGACCGAAACGAAGGCACCGATCATATACACTTCGCCATGGGCGAAGTTGATCATGCCGATAATGCCGTACACCATCGTATAGCCGATGGCGATCAGGCCATACATCGCACCGAGCGTGATCCCATTGATCAACTGCTGCAGGAAGTATTCCAAGTGCACACCCCGCTTGTTAGCGGGCTGAACGCGCGTCGCTGCCCCCCTCTGGCAACCGAACCCCGTGCTTCTGCCGGAGCCTCCGCCGGACTCATTCCGGCCGCGCTTTCAACCCAGACGGATACCTGTCCCAAACTTTGCCCCAATTTCGTCCCGGCGCAGCCGCCGGTTGCGGTATTTTCTCCGCAATGGTGGGGTCGATGGGTTAAAATCGTCACAACGGCCCCGCCGTCAAGCTGATTCTGGCGCGTGCGCCGCAGCAAACCGGGGTGACCCAGGGTGAAAGCGCTTCGGAAAACAGGAAACCGGCAGTTCAACGACAGAGTGTCGTTAAACTCTCAACATCTTGCCGGGATTGAGAATGTTCTGCGGGTCCAGCGCCCGCTTGATCTGGCGCATCACCGCCAGCGCATCGCCATGTTCGGCCTGCAGAAATTCCATCTTGCCATAGCCGATACCGTGTTCGCCGGTGCAGGTGCCATCCATGGCGATGGCGCGCGCCACCATCCGGTCGTTAAGGCGCTTGGCTTCCGCCACTTCCGTCGGGTTGGCCGGATCGATCAGATACAGCATATGGAAATTACCGTCGCCGACATGGCCAACCAGCGCCGCAGTCAGGCCGCTGTCCTTCAGGTCGGCCTTGGTTTCCAGAATGCAGTCGGCCAGGCGGGAGATCGGCACGCACACATCGGTCGCCCAGCCCTTGCAGCCGGGGCGCAGCGCCAGCGCCGCGTAATAGGCATCGTGCCGGGCCTGCCATAATTTGCTGCGGTCCTCGGCCTTGGTGGCCCAGGCGAAATCGCCGCCGCCATGGGCCTTGGCAATCTCTGCCACCAGCTCGGCCTGCTCCACCACCCCGGCCGCGCTGCCGTGGAATTCGAAAAACAGGGTTGGCGCCACCGGCAATGACAGTTTGGAATAGGCGTTGACCGCCTGGATCTGTACCTCGTCCAGCAGTTCGATGCGGGCGACCGGCACCGCGCTCTGAATCGTCTGGATCACGGTCTGCACTGCGCCACCGATATCGGCAAAGCTGCAGGTGGCGGCGGAAATCGCCTCCGGGATGGCGTGCAGGCGCAGCGTCACTTCGGTCACAATGCCCAGCGTGCCCTCGGAGCCGACGAACAGCCGGGTCAAATCGTACCCCGCCGCTGATTTGCGCGCCCGCCGCGCGGTGCGGATCACGCGCCCATCGGCCAGCACGACCGTCAGCGCCAGCACATTTTCCCGCATCGTGCCATAGCGGACTGCGTTGGTGCCGGATGCGCGGGTGGCGGTCATCCCGCCGATCGAGGCATCGGCCCCCGGATCAATCGGGAAAAACAGCCCGGTGTCGCGTAAGTGCTCGTTCAGTTGCTTGCGGGTCACGCCCGCCTGGACGGTGACATCCATATCCTCCGGGCTAACCCGCAGGATCGAATTCATCTGCGACAGATCAACCGTGATCCCGCCTTCGACGGCCCCGATATGTCCTTCCAGCGAGGTGCCGGTGCCGAAGGCGATGACCGGAATGCCATAGGCGGCGCAGACTTTAACGATGCGGGCCACTTCCTCGGTCGTCTGGGCGAAGGCGACGGCGTCGGGCGGCAGCGGCTGGTGCCAGCTTTCATCCTTGCCGTGATGATCGCGGACGGCCTGCGCCGTGCTCAGCCGGTCGCCCAGGAACTCCCGCAATTCCCCCACCGCAGCCGCGATGGTGGCCTCGTTCGTCCGTGCCTTGCGCTCGACCTGCGCGACCATGGGCACCCCCTCATTCAACCGTACAATTCTCTGGATCGGCGCAGTTTCAGGCAATTCATGTCATGGTGACAAGCTCGCGCCTTGCATGGGGCCATGCCCTGTCCAAAGCGCATGGGTCCAAAGCGCAGGGCGCAACTGCGCGATACGGCTGCATCGCATCCCGCCCGAAATTCGGCTATAGCATGAGGCCTTGGAGCGAGAGCATCGGGGTGAGCGTTTCGTGGCAATCTGGGGCAAGATCATCGGGGCGGCGACCGGCCTGTGGCTGGGTGGGCCGATTGGCGGCCTGATCGGCGGGCTGGCCGGCCATGCCTATGACCGGTACAGCGACGATACGCCCAAGCCGCTGCCGCCCCCGGAAGAAGCGGTCAAATCGGTTGCCTTCACCATCGGCACCATTGCCCTGGCGGCGAAAATGGCCAAGGCCGATGGCCGGGTGACGGCAGAGGAAATCGCCGCCTTCCGCGAGGTGATCCGGGTCGAACCGGAGGAGCTGGGCAATGTTCAACGGGTGTTCGATCTGGCACGGCGGGACGTTGCCGGTTTCGAGGTCTATGCCCGCCAGGTGGCGGACCTATTCCAGCCCGGGTCCCCCCTGCTGGAAGAATTGCTGGGCGCGCTGTGCCATATCGCCCGCGCCGACGGCCGCATCCATGATGGCGAACATGCCTATCTGGCGGAAGTGGCGCGGATTTTCGGCTTCAACGCCGATGATTTCGACCGGATTGCCCTGACCCATCTGGGCGAAAGCGCCGCCCGCCAGAACCCCTATCGGGTGCTGGGGGTGCGGCGCGACGATCCGCCCGAGGCCATTCGCAAGGCCTATCTGGCGCTGGTGCGCGACCACCACCCGGACCGGCTGATCGCCCAGGGCCTGCCGCCGGAGGCGATCGCCGTCGCCAACGAAACGCTTGCATCGGTCAATGCGGCATGGGAAGCGATCAAGCGCGACCGAGGACTGACTTAGGGGCATTCGGGCCTAGGGACATTTGGGCCTAGGGACATTTGGGGTTGCAGGCTTGATCCGGCCCGACGCATCCCAACCTGTGCCGCAGGGGTTATTCCCGGATTCATTGAAGGATAGATAGGACGAACCATGGCGACCGAAATTCGGCAAATCCTGTTCAACGATGGCGAACTGGTGCGGGCGGTCAGCGATTTCCGCAAAAAGCGGGGCGGCGCGCTGCCGGCGGGCCAGATCCGCAGCATCGCCTTGCGCGACCGGCCGCAGATCGGGGTCGATCTGACGATTTCGCCCGACCGGGATGCCCCCGGCGTCTCCGTGTCGCTGGAAGGGGACGAACTGGGCGCGGCGCTGGTGATGTACTGCATCAATGCCAACATCCCCCTGCCCGCCACCGGGGTGACCAAGACCCTGGCGATGATCGACGGTCGCATTGCGCTGGTCATCACCACCTTCGCCGGGGAAGCCCACTAGTCCCATCATGGCCGCCCCACCGCTTTTGATGCTTCGTGCCGCGCGCCTCGGCTTTGGCGGGCACCCCTTGTTCACCGGTCTGGACCTGGCGATTGCCCCGGGTGACCGCGCCTGTCTGGTCGGCCGCAACGGGTGCGGCAA
>CAYRWZ010000053.1:13555-18282 GCA_964428065.1 uncultured Comamonadaceae bacterium
GCTGGCCGGGCAGATCGACCTGGACGATGGCGAACGCTTCGTTCAACCGGGCTGCCGCATCGCCTATCTACCGCAGGACCCGGATTTCGGCACTGCCACCACCATCGGCGCCTATGTCGCCGGGGGCCTGCCGCCCGATGCCGGCCCGTCCGGCCCGTCGCTGGTGGATGCCACCATAGACCGGCTGGGATTGAGCGCCGAGCGCGCGCTGACCGGGCTTTCGGGCGGCGAGGCGCGGCGGGCCGATCTGGCGCGGGCGCTGGTGTCGGACCCCGATATTCTGCTGCTGGACGAGCCGACCAACCATCTCGACCTGCCGACCATCGAATGGCTGGAAGGGGAATTGGCCCGTTTCCGCGGCGCGATCCTGACCATTTCCCACGACCGCGCCTTCCTGCGCGCAATCGCCCGCCGGGTCTTCTGGCTGGATCGCGGGCAGGTGCGGCGGCTGGACAAGGGCTATGCCGCATTCGAGGAGTGGTCTGAGACCATCCTGGAACAGGAGGAGCTGGAGGCCCACAAGGCGGCGCAAAAGCTGGCGGTCGAGATGAAATGGCTACGGGAGGGGATTTCCGCCCGCCGCCGTCGCAACCAGGGCCGCGTGCGCGCGCTGAAAGAGCTGCGCACCAGTCTGGCCGAACGGGTCAAGGTTCTGGGCCGCGCGCAAATGGACGTGCAGGGCACCGACCGGGGCGGCACCATGGTGCTGGAGGCGGAGCACCTGTCCCATGCGATTGCCGGGCGGGTGCTGGTGAAGAACTATTCCACCCGCATCCTGCGCGGTGCGCGCATCGGCATCATCGGGCCGAACGGCGCCGGGAAAACCACGCTGATCCGCCTGCTGACCGGGGAAATCCGCGCCGATGCGGGCAAGGTGCGCCAGGGGTTCGGCATTCAGCCGATCTATTTCGACCAGCGGCGCACCGCCCTCGACCCGGAGGATACGCCCTGGCGCTTCCTGTGCGATGGCGGCGGCGATCAGGTGATCCTGAACGGCAAGCCGCGCCATGTGGTATCGTATCTCAAGGACTTTCTGTTCACCGATGCCCAGGCGACCGGGCGGATCAAGGGCCTGTCAGGTGGGGAACGGGCGCGGCTGCTGCTGGCCAAGCTGTTCGCCCAGCCGTCCAACCTGATCGTGCTGGACGAGCCGACCAACGATCTGGACATGGAAACCCTGGATCTGCTGGAAGATCTGCTGGGCGACTATGACGGCACGGTGATCGTGGTCAGCCACGACCGCGATTTCCTGGACCGCGTTGCAACATCGATCATCGCCATGGACGGCAGCGGATCGGCCGTCGATTACGCCGGCGGCTATTCGGATTATCTGAAGCAACGGCCGGCCGAGGCCGCCCAGCCCAAACCAGTGGCGAAACAGGCGGAAAAATCGGCAGATAAACCGGCCACCGAGAAACCAGCCGCCGCGCGCACCAAACTGTCCTACAAGGACCAGCGCGAACTGGACCTGCTGCCCGGCAAGATCGATTCCCTGCACACCGAAATCGCCACGCTGGAAGCGGCACTGGCCGATCCGGGCCTTTATGCCCGCGATCCGCAGCGGTTTCAGACCAGCGCGGCGCGGCTGGATGCCGCCCGGGCGGACCTGGCTGGTGCAGAGGATCGCTGGCTTGAGCTGGAGATGATGCAGCAGGACCTGGGCACCCGATAGGCAGGCGCCCGATCTTTTGGGGGGACAGAAAGGCGCTGAACGCATTGGGGGCCTGCAACCAAGGCCCTAACCGCCGCCAGCGATCCAGCCTAGGCTGGTTGCGCCTGTAACGGTTATAGCATCCACGCCTTTCGCCCCGCCCTTCGAAAGCCATCCCATGTCCACCGGCCAAACATCCGGCACGCCATCACACCCCCCGCAAAGCCTGTCTGGCCTGGACCTGGTCATCGGCCTGGCAGTCATGGCGGTCTGGGGTCTGAACTTCGCGATTGCCAAGCTGGGGACGGCGGTGATCCCGCCCCTGTGGATCCTGGTCATCCGCTTCACCATTGTCGGGCTGATGCTGCTGCCCTTCGTGCCCGCCCCCCGCAATCCCGACCAGTGGCGGGCGATGCTGGGCCTGTCGGTGACGCTGGGGCTGCTGCATTTCGGGCTGATGTTTACCGGCGTGCGGCTGATTGACAGTTCGACCGCCGCCATCGTCGGCCAGTTGCAGGTGCCGTTCTCTACCCTGCTGGCGTTTCTGATTTTCAAGGATGTCCCCGGCTGGCGGCGCATCGTCGGCATGGCGCTGGCGTTTCTGGGCGTCATCGTGGTCGCGGCGGGGCCGAATTGGGGCGCGGGCCAGGTGGACACAGGTTTGAGGGGCACAGGTTTGGGGGGATCCCCGGTCGGCGGCACCTATCTGTTTGGTGTGATCCTGGTAGCATCGGGGGCCTTCGTCTGGGCAATCGCCAATATCCAGATCAAACGGGTGCAGGATCTGCCGCCCCTATCGATCACCGCCTGGGTGTCGATCCTCAGCGCCCCGCAACTGGCGATCCTGTCTTTCATCCTGGAGGACGGCCAGATCGAATCGATGATGCATGCGGGCTTCCAGGGCTGGTTTTCCGTTTTCTACATGGTATTTGGGGCAACCCTGTTCTGCTACAGCATGTGGTACAGCATGATGCGGCGCTATCCGATCAGCCTGCTGACCCCGTTCACCCTGACCGTGCCTGTGTTCGGTGTATTGGGCGGGGTGCTGCTGCTGGGCGAACCGCTGACCGCGCAAATCCTGATCGGCGGCGCCATCACCCTGGTCGGCGTGTTTTTCCTGAACCGCACACCCAAACCAAAACCGCAATAAAATCAAAGAAGAAGCGCGCAACAGGACAGATTAGGCAAGGTTTGCCGGCGCGCGCAGCATAATCTGTTGCGCTGATTTCCAACTTCGGCGGAAATGGCTGCACGGATCGATTGTTCCAACCGATCCAAGAGTGCAAGGCTTTACCCACAATCAGAAAGCGGAATTTCCACCACTTTCACAGTGAACAGGGGACGTAGGAACGATGAGGAGCTTTTTCAAAGCGGTTGCGGTCATGGCCGCACTTGCACCAGCCATGATCGGCGGCGGCGCAGTCGCGCAATCGACGGGGTCTCTGGTGATCATGGGCGGTGCCATGCGCAACGACAATGCGCCGGTCTGGACCCGTTATGCCGAACTGGCGGGCGGCAAGGGCGCGAAGATCGCGATCATTCCGGCCGCCTCCGGCAGCCCGCAGCGCAACGGGGAACGGCTGGCCAAGGCCCTGGAAGCCTATGGCCTGCAGGCAACCGTACTGCAGATCGGCCCGCGCTATAAGGATGTCGATTACAAGAAGGCCGCTGCCGATCCGGAAAACGTGGCCAAGATCAAGGCATCGACCGGCATCTTCTTCCTGGGCGGCGATCAGGGCCGCATCACCCAGTCGCTGCTGACCGAGGATGGCAAGAACACCCCGGTGCTGGACGCGATCTGGGAGGTTTATCGCAAGGGCGGCGTGATCGGCGGCACTTCTGCCGGTGCGGCAATCATGTCCAAGACCATGTTCAAGGATCCGCCCGATCTGCCGATCGACATTCTGAAATTCGGCTTCGAAACGGGCAAGACCATCGACCGGGGCCTGGGCTTCCTGGAAAATGGCTGGTTCGTCGACCAGCATTTCCTGGCGCGCGGGCGTTGGGGCCGCAGCCTGGCGGCGCTGGTGGCCGATGGCAACAAGTTCGGCTTCGGCGTCGATGAAGACACCGCCGCCATCGTCAAGGGCAACGATCTGGAAGTGGTCGGCCGCAGCGGTGTGGTGGTGATGGACGTGTCGGACGCCAAGGCGACCGCCGGCAAGTTCCCCTTCGCCATCGAAGGCGCGAAGGTCAGCTATCTGGATCGGGGCGACAAGTTCGACCTGGCCAGCCGCAAGATCACTCCGGGCGGCGGCAAGGATATCGAAAAGGATAAGATCGACCCGAACTCCGACAAGTTCGACCCGTACTACACCTCGGTCGAGTATTTCACCAACGTCTTCGCCAAGGAAACGCTGGTCGAAGCGATGGCCAACCTGATCGACAGCAAGCAGAAGCAGCACAAGGGCCTGGGCTTCGTGGCCGCCGAAGGCGTCAAGTCGCCGGAAATCGGCTTTGAAGTCACCTTCCGCAAGGGCGCGGACAGCCTGGGCTGGTTCAGCTCCTCCACCGGTGTGGAAAGCTATACGGTGCAGAACATCTATGTCGATCTGAAGCCGGTGAAGCTGGCCCAGCCGCTGTATCAGCCGCTGCCCTAAGCAGCCGTTGCAAGCGGGGGGCGCGTGGTTCGCCCCCCAGGTCATCTACCCCGCCTTGCATCGTCGCCTCTGGTGTCGGGCATCATCCGGACGGGCAAACCAGACGGGCAAAGCGGCGACGCAGCGGGGCTAGAGAAAGGGCTGGAACAGGATCCGGGCGGGCGGCCCGCCCTGTTCCAGCCCTTTCGTTTTTGGGCCAAATCGATCGAATAGAATAAACAGTCATCCTGAATACTGACTATTTTAAGTAATTAGTGATTTATCGCTGGGTTTTTCTCCCCGCATACTGCCTGGTACGACAGTGCGAAATTCTCCCGTTACACGTCGGCGGTCATGGCCGCTTGACCCGGGCGCAGCCAGCGCTTACCTGTAGCGGGCCAGATGGCCGGATGACCGCTGCCTGCCCGTCACAGGGCGGGGGGAGGAAAGTCCGGGCTCCACGGAAACACGGTGCCGGGTAACGCCCGGCGGGGGCG